>JAEYTI010000027.1 GCA_023434145.1 Chloroflexota bacterium
TTGGGCTGGTTTGGGGCGCCCCCTTGCGGGCCCCACACAAAACGATCCAACAAAATATCAATATAGGTGTCCGGCAAAACCCGATATGGGTCTGGCCGAACGTAATTTTACCGCACCGGCATACGCTTTTGTAAGGGGTGCAAGCGGGGAGACAGAAAGCACGATAATTTTATCAGCGACATGAACTGTGCAAGGCCCTTTGTGAGATGCCGTCATTGTAGGGGGAAACCACCTCAGCTACAATATGTTACAATTCCGTCCACAACTTTGAGGATAAATAACAGCATGTTCGAACGAACGAAAAGCGATCACATACAAGCGATTGAGCCGCGTGCTACAGTCGAGATTCATCTCCCCGATGGGCGCGTTTATGCCGGTCCGAGGGGTGTGCCGGTAGAGCGATTTATGCAGGGGCTGCCGGAGTGGGGGAATCCTCCCATCGTCGGCGCAGTGATCAACGGAGAGCTGCGCGAGCTAACCTACCCGATCACGATGGAAGCACGCGTAGCACCGGTGACAATGGCTGACCCTGATGGAGCGCGTATCTACCGCCGCTCACTGGTCTTTTTGCTAGAAACAGCCTTCGAAGACCTCTACCCCCAGGCGGAACTGACGGTAGATCACTCGGTTTCATCTGGCGGTTACTTCTGCCAGGTGGTGGGCCGCCCGCCGCTGGATCAGGCCGACCTGGATGCGCTTTCGAAGCGCATGCGCGAGCTGGTAGATTTGGACCTGCCGCTGGTGCGTAAGCAGGTGCCTTTGGAAGAAGCCATTTCCTACTTCCAGAAGAAAGGCCAGTTCGATAAAGTCCGCTTGCTCAAACATCGCACCAAAGATTACCTGGTGTTGTATGCCATCGATGAGCATATGGACTATCACCACGGCTACATGGTGGCATCGACCGGTTACATGCAGTGGTATGAGCTGCGGCTCGTGGAAAGCGCTGGTTTTGTGCTGCGCTATCCGCGCCGCCACGCGCCCACCGAGCTGCTGCCCATGCCCGATTACCCCATGCTGCTGAATACCTTCCGCCAGTACGGAAGCTGGCTCTCGCACCTGGGCATCGAGAATACCGGCGCGCTGAACGATGCGATCCGCAGCGGGCGTATCCGTGAGATCATCCTGGTCTCTGAGGCGCTGCACGAGCAGCGCATCGCGGAAATCGCCGAACAGTTTGTGGAGAAAGAGCAGCACCCGCGCGTGATCCTGATCGCCGGGCCGTCTTCCTCTGGCAAGACCACGTTCTCCAAACGCCTCGCCGTGCAGCTATTGGCGCATGGCGTCACGCCCTACGCGTTGGAGATGGATAACTACTTCGTCAACCGTGAGGAAACGCCCAAGGATGAGGACGGGGTGTTTGATTTCGAGTCCCTCGGGGCGATGAACCGCGCTCGCTTGCAGTCGGATATGCAGCGGCTAATCGCGGGTGAGGAAGTGCAGCTCCCGCACTTTGATTTCAAGCTGGGCAAGAGCCAACCTGGCGCTACCGTCCGGCTAGAGAAGGATCAGATCATCATCCTCGAAGGCATCCACGGGCTGAACCCAAATTTGATGCCCGACTTCCCCACCGATAAGACCTTCCGCATCTACGTCTCGTGCCTCACGCAGTTGAACCTGGATCGATACAACCGCATTTCCACCACCGACACACGTGAGATCCGCCGCACAGTGCGTGATGCGCGCGAGCGCGGTTACCCCGCGCTGACCACGATCGGACGGTGGGAGTCGGTGCGGCGCGGCGAGAAACGCCACATCTTCCCCTACCAGGAAAACGCGGACGTAATGTTCAATTCCGCGCTGGTGTACGAGCTTTCGGCGCTCAAGACCTTTGCCGAGCCGCTGCTTCGCCAGGTGCCCTTCGGCTCGCCCGAGTTTATCGAAGCCAAGCGCCTGCTCACCTTCCTGGAGTGGTTCCTGCCGCTGGATATCGACCTGATCCCCGATAACTCGATCGTACGCGAGTTCATCGGCGGCTCAATCCTGCGCGAATTCCAATTGTGGGATCGCAAGATCAAGACAACAGAGTGATCAAAAAATCTCCCGCGCGAGCGCGGGAGATTTTTTGATCACTTCAACTGCTGTAACAGCCCCTCCACCTCATTGACCGGCAGATTGCAGGTGAAGGCCTGGCACACGTATGCCGAGGGCTTGCCCTGGATCATGCCGCGCTCGTGAAGCAGCCCGGGGCCTTCATTCCCGACCTCTGCTGCTGACTGCGCCATCACCGTGCGCGGGCGATATGCCTGCCAAACCGCATCCATCAGCGCGCGGGTGCCTGGGTCATCGGTTGGGCCGATGATGGCGATCTGCCGTACTGGCCCGGCGGCAAAATCGGCGGCTTGCAGCCACATGGCAAACCCGGTGGGGTGGCGCACCATCAGATCTTGCAGGATGGAGAGCATGGCTTCGGCCTGATCCTGCCACTCGGGGCGCTCGTCCAGCGCGGCAAGCTGGAGCAGGGCGTTCGCCGCCAGCGCATTGCCGGAGGGGGTGGCATTGTCCTGAATATCCTTGGGTCGGGTGAGCAGTTCACCGTGATCGTGGCGTGTGTCGAAAAATCCGCCCTTTGGGTCTCGAAAACCGGCCTGCATGGCTTCAGCCAGTTCCACTGCGGATTGATACCAGCGCGGGTCGGGGTCGGTCTGGTAGAGCGCCAGCAGCGCCAGGATCAGCCCGGCATAGTCTTCCAGGTAGGCATTGTGGCGAGCATCGCCGCTGCGCCACGCGCGCAGCAGTCGCCCATCCCGGTACATGGATGTGAGCAAGAAGTCCGCGTTTTTGCGCGCGGCGATGAGGTAGTCGTCGCGCTTCAGGTAGCGGGCGGCTTCCGCCAGGGCGCGCAGCGCCAGCGCATTCCACGAGACTAGCACCTTGTCGTCGGTTCCGGGGCGCACGCGGCGCTCGCGCAGATCGTAGAGCGTGCGGTGGATGCCGCTCAACCGGGAGGTCAGCGTTTCCTCGCTCATGCCCAGGGTCTCGACTAACTGGGGCAGGTCACTTTGCCGCTGTAGGATAGTTTTGCCCTCAAAGTTGCCGTTCTCAGGGAAGGGATAGACCTGGTGAAGAAGGTTGTGATCGTCCTCGTTGAGCACACCCTCCAGCTCGCGCTCCGTCCACACGTAGTACTTGCCCTCTTCTCCTTCCGAGTCAGCGTCGAGGCTGCTGTAGAAGCCTCCCTGCGGGTCGGTCATCTCGCGCAGAACGAAGTCCAGCGTTTCGGTGCAGATGTGGCGAAAATCAGCCCGCCCGGTGAGCAGGTGGGCGTGCAGGTAGGCCAGGGCAAGCTGGGCGTTGTCGTACAGCATCTTCTCGAAGTGCGGCACCAGCCACAGATCGTCTACCGAGTAACGGTGGAACCCGCCACCGACCACGTCGTACATACCCCCGCGGCTCATTACGCTCAGGTTGTGCGTCACGGCGTCCAGCGCGCGAGTGTTGCCCCGCGTGGCCTGCATCATCAGGAATTCCAGCGTCATTGGCTGCGGGAAGCGCGGCGCTTTGCCCCAGCCGCCCTGCTTCCAGTCGTAGGTCTGGATTAGCGCGGTAGTAGCCTGTTCGGGCGTGCTGGCGCGGAAGGCTGCGCCTGGCTCGGCGCCCCATGTGCTTGCCTCGCGCAGGTGGTTGGCCAGGTCTTGCCCCGTTTTGCGGATCGCCTCAGCTTCGTTCTCCCAGGCTTTGGTCACTGCCGCAAGGATCTCGCGGAAGGCGGGCATGCCATAACGCCGGACCGGCGGGAAGTACGTGCCGCCGTAGAACGGCTCGCCTTCGGGGGTAAGAAAGACGCTCATCGGCCAGCCACCTTGCCCAGTCATGGCGGTGACGGCGTTCATATAGATGCTGTCGAGATCGGGGCGCTCCTCGCGGTCCACTTTAATACTGACAAAGGATTCATTCAGCACCCGCGCCGTCTCAGCGTCTTCAAACGACTCGTGCTCCATCACATGGCACCAGTGGCAGGCGGCATAGCCAATGCTGAGGAAGATGGGTTTGTTCTCGGTCCGCGCCTTTTCCAGCGCTTCGGGCCCCCACGGATACCAATCCACCGGGTTGTTGGCGTGTTGGAGTAAGTAGGGGGATGTTTCCCGGCTTAATCTGTTTGGCATTTCTGCACCTCAAGAGGAGATTTGTTTTGCATGGTCAACAACGCAGTTGTTGACCATGCAAAAATAAGAGACCAGCCCGCTGCGACGGCGCAGTCGTCGTAGCGGGTGAGTGGAATTGTTAGAACGTCTCGGTGACCTTGCGCAGCCCTTCTGGCTCGTCGGGATTAAGACCTTTCTCTAGCGTAAGCTGCAGCGCGAACCTCTGCCCGGGCAGTACCGCCACCAGCGGGGTCAGCCACTCGGGTACACCACTGGAGATGGGCAGCGGAAGCTCTGCTGCATCGAGCGCAGTCTTGTCATCGGAGATCACCATCAGTTCGGCGTTGCGCGCTTTCAGCTCGCCGATCAGGCTGTAGGTATCCTGGTACACCGCCCCGCTGGGGGCAATGAGAATGACCGGGAAGCCAGGCTGCGCCGTGGCAATTGGCCCGTGGCGGAAGTCTGCGGAGGAATAAGGCTCAGCGACCACGCGGGTCAGTTCCTTGATCTTTAGCGCCACTTCAAAGGCGGTGCAGTAATTTAGGCCGCGGCCAATGACCACCGTCTGTTCGATGTAACGGTAGCGCTCCACGCGTGAGAGCATTTCAGAGAGCCCGTCCAGCGTTTTCTGCATCTTCAGCGGGATGCCGTGCAGGGCCTTTAAATTTGTGGTATCACCGGACATGGCGCACGAGAGCAGTGCCAGAGCAGCCAGCGAAGTGGTATAGGTCATCGTGGCGGCGACGGCTTTTTCTATGCCGGTGCCCAGCGGGAGAATGTAATCGGCGGTTTGGCCCAGCGGCGACTGCGGATCGTTGGTGATAGCGAGGGTGGGACGACCCTGCTTGCGGCCTTCCGCCAGCACCGAAACGATATCTGGCGATTGGCCCGACTGCGAAATACCAACGACCAGCGCTTCTTCCAGGGAAGGCGGGGTCTCGTAGATGGTGAACAGCGAGGGCGTTGCCAGGGCAACCTGAATGCGGTGCTGCATGCCGAACAGGTATTGGGCGTAGCGGGCGGCGTTGTCGGAGGTCCCGCGGGCGGCGATGAGCATATAACGGAAGCGTCCATTCAGCTCGCGGGCGATCCGCCGGGCGTTTTCGCTTTCATTTTCAAGAAAAGCCCGTACAACTTCAGGTTGCTGCAAAATTTCGCGTTCCAAAACAGGCATCATGGTGTTATCTCTAGTAGCAGTGTTTTCTGACGGTGGCAAAAGTTACCCCCTAAGGGCAAGTATACGTTCCGGGTATGGGCCTGTCAACGGAGATTCCTACCCATTTGTAAGGAAGAAATCGTCTCCCTTCGCGCGCATCTGAGGTATACTGACGTTACCGCCGGTTCAAACAATTTATTGCCAGAGAAGCTTCCAGCGAGGTCTCATGTTAAGTATTTCGAAGCTCGATACTTCCTCGAAATCCCAGGTAAAGGATTTTATCCAATTTCATTACAGCTTGTATTCTGGCTGTTCGCAGTGGGTGCCGCCGTTCCGTAGCGACATCGCGCTGATGATGAACCGCAACAAGCACCCGTTTTACGAGCATTCCGAGGCGGAGTTCTTCGTCGCAAAACGCAAAAATGAGATTGTGGGGCGGATCGCGGTTATGGATAACAAGCCCTTCAACCAGTACCACGATGTGCGCAAGGCGCAGTTCTATCTGTACGACACAACCGATGACGTACAGGTTGCGCAGTGCCTGTTTGACGCAGCGTTTGACTGGTGCCGCAAGCGCGGCTTGGATACACTGATTGGCCCGAAGGGCTTTAGCCTTTTCGATGGCTATGGCATCCAAATCGAGGGTTTCGAGCATCGCCAGATGATGACGATGATGAACTACAACTTCCCGTATTACCCCATCCTCATGGAAAAGATGGGTTTTGAGAAGGAAGTAGATTTCGTCTCTTGCTACCTTCCTGGGGATAAGTTCAATCTGCCCGAAAAAGTGGTGGAGATTGCTCGCCGGGTACGGGAGCGCGGAAAGTTCCGCGTGCTCAACTTCAGCAGCAAGCGCGAACTGCTGAAATACGCGAAGAAGATTGGCGATGCGTATAACAAAACTTTTGTGAACAACTGGGAATACTACCCGCAGACCCAGCGCGAGATCAACCAGGTGATCGATCAGGTGATTCTGGTAGCCAATCCAAAGCTGATCAAGCTGATCGAGTACAACGAACAGGTCGTTGGGTTCCTGTTTGGCTTCCCCGATGTATCGGCGGCGCTCCAGCGGCACAATGGAAACGTAAACCCCATTGCCGTGGCAGATATCCTGCTAGAGATGAAGCGCAGCAAATTTGTCTCCCTCAACGGCGCCGGTGTGCTGCCAGAGTATCACGGGCGGGGCGGCAATGCGCTCATGTACGATGAAATGGTGAAAACGATCAGAGACTTCAAATATGAGAATGCTGAACTAACCCAGGTGGCGGAAACCGCCAAGCAGATGCGGCAGGATCTGATCACCGCGGGCGGCTCGGCATATAAGAATCACCGCGTCTTCCGCCGCGCTGTGTAGCTAAAACATGATAAAGTTGTCAATAAAGTGGAGGGATGTGTCGCACACATCCCTCCACTTTATTGACAACAACATTTGGCAACTTACCCTGGTCAGATGACCAGGGCCAATCACTGATTGGTCGTGCTAAAATTACGAGATAAGTCTGGGTTCTGTTCCGAGTGTGGTCAGCATCCCAGACTTTTTCTCTGCAAAGGCGGCAGTGAAGATGACTCCCATGCTCAAACTCATCCTTCGCCGGGTGCTCTGGTCGATTCCGGTTTTACTGGCAATCTTAATCATCGTATTCAGCTTAATGCACGCCATGCCGGGTGGCCCTTGGGATAATGAGGGCGGCGGTCCGCGCGCATTATCGAACCTGGGGATGAACGATAATATCAAGCAGTCGCTCATTCGCCGCTTTGGTCTGAATGAGCCCCTATGGAAGCAGTTCACCGCTTATGTAATTGGTCGGACCCCGCCAAGTGGAGAATTCATCTGCGGGCTGATCTGCGGCAACATGGGGCCTTCGTACCAGGCCGGAGGTCGCCCCGTCAATGATATCCTGCTGGGACCGCCCTCGCGAGGGAAAACCATTCTAGAGAGCCGCTTTGTGTACTCTCTTCGTCTGGCCGGGTATGCTTTTCTCGCCGCTGTGCTTGTGGGGCTGCCGTTGGGCATCATAGCGGCACTGCGGCAGGATACCTGGGTCGATTACACAATCAAAACCGTGGCCACTCTGCTGATCTCGCTGCCAAATTTTGTCATCGGCTTGCTGATGATCATCGTTCTGGGCGGTCAACTGCACTTGATCACCATTTCGCCAACCAACTGGGCTGAATTTGTGCCGCGAACCTGGTTTACGCCGATTTTTATCCTCAGCATCGGCACGCTGGCGCCGTTGATCCGCATCACGCGCTCCTCGATCCTGGAGGTGCTGCACCGTGACTACGTCCGTACAGCGCGAGGAAAGGGCGCGCCCGAACCGCGTGTGTTGATCCTGCACATCCTAAAAAATGCCCTGATCCCGATTATTACCTTCAGTGGTCCGGCGCTGTTGGAGCTGTTCGCCGGCACCTTTGTGGTCGAAGCCATGTTTGGCTACCCGGGTATGGGCCGCGAATTTGTCGATGCCGCGGTTTCGCGTGACTCTTCTATGATTATGGGCTCCGTGCTGATCTATGCCGTGATCATCGTGGGGGCTAACATTCTGGTCGATGTGCTGTATGGCATGGTCGATCCGCGAACACGAATGATGCAGGGGGAAGCATGACGAGCCGCAACCTTCTCACGCCTGCTGGGCAGCCGGAGAACCGCTCGGTCAAGGCGGCAGCGCTGCAAACGGAGGATATTGTTACTGGTAACGGTGGTCTGTGGATAGATAGCTGGAAGCGGCTGCGGCGTAACCCGGAAGGGATATTTGGCATGGTCGTAATCGCCATCTTCGTGCTGCTCTCCATCCTTGCGGACCAACTCGCGCCTTATGATTTGACGTACTACAACCTGAAGCTGGAAAATAAGCCGCCGGTTTGGGTCGGCGTATCTGCATTGGGCACCGAGAGCGACCCGCGCTTCTTGCTTGGCACTGACCGAAACGGGCGCGACCTGCTGAGCTGGGGGCTGCTGGGTATCCGCACTTCGATGGTGATCGGGTTGATCTCCGCCCCGCTGATTGGCTTGGTGGGTATGCTGATTGGCGCATTAGCGGGCTATGCGGGCGGGCGCACAGACCAATGGATCATGCGCATCACTGACGTGTTCTACGCCTTCCCGCCGATTATGATGTCGGTGCTGGTGGTGTTGGCGCTGCGCGATACCCCTTCCGGGCGCTGGATGGGCGGGATGTTCATGCTGTTCGTGGCCTTCCTGGCAGTGGGGTGGGTTGGCGCAGCGCGGTTGGTCCGTTCGTCGGTGCTGGTGGTGAAGAATTTCGAGTTCATTGAGGCAGCACGCAGCATCGGCCTGACGCCTGCTCGCCTGCTTTTTAGGCACATCCTCCCCAACTGCCTCAGCCCGCTGATCGTGTGGGTGACGCTCATGGTGCCGCAGATCATCCTCACCGAAGCAGTCCTGGCATATCTGCGCATCAATCCCGGCCCGGCGGGCGCGCGAGATGGCTTTTTTGCCACATCATTGGGCGGCATGATTTTGGAAGGCCGCTCGATCATCCACTTTCACCCCATCGTTGTGCTGATCCCGGCGATCTGCGTGGGGCTGCTGGCGATTGCATTCACCTTCCTGGGCGACGCCCTTCGTGACGCGCTGGATCCCGCTTCGCGGCGGTTTACCGAGAAGAAGTAACCGGCTTCTTGAGGGCTGCCACCCGCATCCGGTCGATGACTGCCATAATCCCTGCCGCTGCCCAAAGGCAGGTGAACGGCACCAGCGGCATGTAGTAGCGCTGCCAGGGCAGGGGGATTGCGACCAGCAGGGCCAGTGCGAGGACAATCCCCGCGGAGGTGAGTAGCGCCAGCGCGCGGCGGCTGGTCGCGCCGGTTTCCGTTGCTCGTGGGCGTGCTGTTCGTGCCGCGCTCCAACCAAGCCCCATCACCCCGAGCAGCATCAGAATGCCGCCAACCGGAATAGACCGCCCTACCGTGTGCAGCGGGTTGCGCAGGTAGGCTTCTTCCGCGGTGCGGGTTTCATTTGCATAGTTGATTGTTTCGGCGAAGATTGGCGGGGTGAGATATAAGCTGCCGACCATGCCGATCAGCTTGCGTCCAGGTGTGTTGAGCGCCTGGGTGGGGCGGTCAGCGGTCTGCGCGTGGGCCAGTTCCTGCCGTTCTTGCACAGCATAGCGGATGGCCCCCACTGGATCTGACCACAAGAAGGGATTGAGTAGTACGACCACCGCAAGATAAATCAGGCCGAATAGGGCCGTATCGCGCAAGCGATGGAGCATGGGCCTGCCTGGCTGCCACAGCAGCGCAAGCAGGGCAATAGGCAGCAGCGCCGCGAGAGTCTGCTTGGCGCAGAAGGCCAGCGCAGTGGGGAAAGCCGCCAGCCAGGGCCGTTTTTCGGCTGTCACCAGACTCCATAGGGCAAAGGTGAGCGTGAACAGCAGCGGGCCTTCCGCCATGGCCCGGCGGGTGTGCAGCAGCACCAGGGCATTGGTTGCAAGCAGCAGCGCGGCAATCCAGGCGGTGGGCTCTCCGTAAGCGCGGCGGGCAGCGAGGTACAAAAACAACACGGTGAGCGGGAACCACATGGCAGTAGCGAGGCGAGCAGTTAAGAGCAGTGGGGGGAACGGCTCTGCGCCCGCCAGACGGTTCTCCACCCACGTCTTGCTCCAATCCCAATCTACAGAGAGCGTGGATAGCGTGGCAACAGTCCGCGCGAAGCCGATGGAGAGGCGCGTGAGGGGCGCATCCAGGGCGCGGTATCGCTGTTGCTGTTCATCTGCCTGATCTGCCCGCCAGAACAGCGAGGAAGGGTCCTGAAGCATCCGCTCCACGTCAGCGGACATATAGGTGTACGTGCTTTCGTCGGGATGGAAGGGAACTACGTCGAGCCCGCTCCAATACCAGATGCTCAAAGCGGTGAGCACAACGAGAAACAGCGCCAGTGGTTTTGCACGCACGTGGCTGGATAGGTGGGTAGTAAGCTTTGGGGAGCCTTGCATTTTTGTTGACACTTTTCCCGTTCGTATTGGTTGCGATCTGGCGTACCGATGGGCTAAAATAGATCTTGTTTCCATATGATAACCGAAATACAGCATGCCCTTGCCTTACGAACGCGTTAAGTGATGAAACCGGCAGCATTCCAATCCACCCTGGTGATCCTGGTCGCCGCTGCCTGGAAGATCGTTTTCTTCTTCTGGGATGTGATTCCATTTAATTCGGATGAAGCAGTGGTGGCATTGATGTCCCGCCACATTCTGCAAGGCGAGCGCCCGGTGTTCTTCTACGGGCAGGCGTACATGGGCAGCCTGGATGCCTTCCTCGTGGCGGCGGGATTTGCCGTGTTCGGCGAGCAGGTGTGGGTGATCCGGCTGGTGCAGATGCTGCTGTGGCTTGGCACACTAGTCGTCGTCATTCTGTTGGGGCGGGAGCTGTTCGGCTCCATGCGCACCGGGCTGATTGCCGCCGCGCTGCTGGCCTTCCCCACCGTCAACGTCATGCTCTATACCACCGCCAGCCTGGGCGGCTACGGTGAGGCCTTGCTGATTGGCAGCCTGCTGCTTCTGGTGGCGGTGATCATCGTCAATCGCTATGTGATGGCTCCCGCGAGGCAGGCCCCCTGGGGACTGCTGGTTCTGTGGGGCTTACTGGCAGGCGGTGGATTATGGGCCAACGGGCTGACGCTGGTGTTCAGCGTCCCTGCCGGGCTGTACCTGCTGTGGGCGCTGTGGAAGTGCCGCCGGAACTGGCTGGGTGGCTTTTTTCTCGCCGGTGGGCTGGGATTTATTGTGGGTGCGCTGCCATGGGTAGGCTACGCTGCTGCCAGCGGATCCGAAGCCCTGCTGCTGGAGTTGTTTGGCAACGCGGTGGCGGTGGAGCAAGAGCCGTTCCTGCTGCGAACTTTCAATCACCTGGTGAACTTCCTGCTGCTGGGTAGCACGGCGCTGTTTGGCCTCCGGCCACCCTGGGCAGTGACTTGGCTGGCGCTGCCACTGCTGCCATTCGCGCTGGCGTTCTGGCTGGTAGTGGTTGCCTTCTTCATTCGAAAATCAACCCGGCCAAATCCGCACCGCTCCGCGTTTGCCCTGCTGGGCGGCGTGTGCGCGGTGCTGCTGGCAGGCTTCTTGTTTACCTCTTTTGGCGTGGACCCTTCCGGGCGTTATTTCCTGCCGCTGGCGATCCCGCTGGCGCTGGCTGCCGCGCGGATGGTACAGTCGCCTGCGCTGAATCGCTGGCAAGCAGTGGGGCTGGTGGCGCTGGTGGCCGTGTTCCAGCTTTGGGGCACCGTGCAGAGCGCGCTGCGCTACCCGCCGGGCCTCACCACACAGTTCTACGAGCCGACCATCGTCGATCACCGCTACGACCAGGTGCTGATTGACTTTTTGCGGCAGGAGGGCGAAACGCGCGGGTACAGCAACTACTGGGTCAGCTATCCCATCGCTTTCCGCTCGCAGGAGCAGGTGATCTTCATTCCGCGCCTGCCGTACCACCTCGATCTGCGCTACACCCCCCGCGATGATCGCTATGCACCCTATACTGCTTTGGTAGAACAGAGCCAGCGCGTAGCCTACATCACCACCCGTAACGAAGTGCTGGATGCCTACCTTGGAGAGCAGTTCCGTGCGCTGGGAGTCACCTGGGAAGAGACGCAAATCGGCGATTATCACGTTTACTACCGCCTGTCGCGGGTCGTGCGCCCGCAGGAGATAGGCTTGGGAGAGCTGCGGCAATGAAGAACCAGGTTCCGACCTTCCTGCGCTACCTTCTGCCCAGCCTGGGTGACATCCTGTGGATCGGCGCATTCCTCGGCGTGATCGGCCTGGGCCCGCGCATGATGAATATCGACGGCGATCTGGGACGGCACATCACCATTGGCCGGGTGATTCTGGAGCAGAGGCACGTACCGCTGGCGGATTTGTTCTCGCACACGATGAACGGGCAGCCAGTGACCCCGCACGAGTGGCTCTCGCAGGTGATCTTTGCCCTGGCGCATAACTTCATGGGTCTGGATGGCGTGATCCTGGTGTGCGGTCTGGTAATCGGCACCAGCTTCTGGCTGGTCTACCGGCGTGCTCGAGAAGCGAGCGGCGAGGTGCTGGCGGCGGTGTTTGTGGCGGTGCTGGCGATGGCGGCAGCATCGCTCCATTGGCTGGCGCGCCCGCACGTATTCACCTTCCTCATGCTGGCGCTGTGGGTTGCCGTGCTTGAGATAATGCGGCGTGGAAAACCGCAAAAATGGTGGCTGCTGCCGCTAATCATGCTCCCGTGGGCCAACCTGCACGGCGCGTTCATCGCCGGGTTTGTCACCTGGGCGCTTTACGGCTTTGGCCTTGGCTGGGACGTGCTATTCCGGCGATTCTCCGAGGGCGAAGGGCTGCCCGGCCGTTTCTGGCGGTCGTTCTTCCTGGGTGGGGCGGCTTCGCTGCTGGTGACCCTGCTTAACCCCTCTGGGTTGGAGCTGTGGAAGACGAGCGTGGGCTACGTGGGCAGCCGCTATCTGGTGGGCCACACCGCCGAATACCTGCCGCCCAACTTCCATGATGCCTCCACGTGGCCGTTTTTACTGATGATTGGCATTTTTGCAGTGGTGATGGGCTTGCAGAGCAAGCGATACCAGGCTGCCCATGTTATTCCTGCCGCCGCGTGGCTGGTAATGAGTCTGTACAGCACGCGCAACATCCCTTTGTTTGCCATCATCGCCGCGCCGCTGATCGCGGAGGGGTTGGGCGGCTGGCTCGCATCATACCAGTACCGGCTGGGGCTGTTGGAACGCTTCTTTGCTATGGATCAGCGCCTGCTGCAGATGGATCTCAGCCTGCGGGGCATTGTGTGGCCTGTGGTGATCTTTGTCCTGGCGCTGGGGGGCTTGAGCACCGGTGCGAATCTCGATTTCCAGCAGCAGGGCAACCGTTTTGACCCGCAGGTCTTCCCGGTGGAAGCGGTCGACTGGCTGGAAGCGAATCCGCAGAAGGGGCCGGTCTTCAACTATTTTCCCTGGGGAGGCTACCTGCTCTACCGCATGTGGCCCGAGCAAACCGTATTTATCGACGGTCAAACTGATTTCTACGGCGAGGCGCTGACCCGCCAGTACCAGACCGTACTGATCCTTCAGCCGAGCTGGGAAGATGTTTTGGATGAGTACAACGTTCAGTGGGTCATTATGCCCACCGATGAAGCGCTTTCTGGTGTGCTGCGCGAGCGTGCCGAATGGCAAAATGTGTACGAAGACGGGACAGCGGTGATCTTTTCACGCGGTTCCCGATAAGTCTTTTTTGTGGGTTCAAAGGTGTTGTTATGATTACGATTTTCTTACCTGCATATAATGAAGAGCGCGACATTGTCTCGCTGCTCCTGCGCATCCGTGAAGAAATGGAGGGGCAGCATCTTGTACCCTACCGCGTGCTGGTGGTCAACGACGGCAGTACCGATGACACGCTGTCTGTGCTGAACGACTGCAAGGAGTCGCTGCCGCTCGAAGTGCTGGATCATGGCGTGAACAAGGGATTGGGTCAGGCGATGCTCACCGGGCTGCGCCGGGCGGCAGAGCTGCTGCAAGAAGGCGACATCCTGTTGACGATGGACGCCGATAATACCCACAACCCGGCGCTGATCGGCGCAATGGAGCGGAAGATCGCTGCCGGGGCAGATGTGGTGATCGCTTCGCGCTACGAGCAGGGCGGGGAAGAGGTGGGCCTATCGGAGCTGCGCAGCTTCCTCAGTCGCGGCGCCAGCGGGCTGCTCAAGTTGTTTTTCCCCATCCATGGCGGCAAGGACTACACCTGCGGTTACCGCGCTTACCGGGCGCGGGCCATCCAGCAGGCGTTTGAGGTCTACGGCGATCGCTTTGTGGAGGAGCGCGGGTTCACCTGCATGGCCGAAATTCTAATCAAGCTGCGCGCGCTCGGCGCGCGCGTTACCGAAGTACCGCTTATTTTGCGGTATGATTTGAAAACCGGGCAGAGCAAAATGAAAGTCGTTCGAACGATCTTGCGCTACTTTGTGCTGATTACCCGGAATCTATTTCTACCACAGAGGAAGGTGCTGTGAGAACCGCACGCAGCAATATCGCACAGATTGTGATTCTGGTAGTTCTTGGGATAGGGTTGTTTGCCGGACTTACCTACGGCAACTACCGCTACGCCCAATCTAGCCCTGGTGGCAATGATTTTCTCGTTCACTGGGTGGGCACGCGCGCGCTTATCACTGAGGCTCTCAACCCCTACAGTGACGAAGTTGCCCTGCGCATCCAGACCTTTGCCTATGGCCGGCCCGCGGAACCCGGTGAGCACGAGCTGCGCGTGGCCTACCCGCTCTATTCCATTCTTCTGTTCATGCCGTTTGCGCTGGTCGGTGATTTCACCCTGGCGCGAGCTTTGTGGATGACCGTGCTGGAAGCCGGCCTCGTCTTGGTGACCATACTTAGCTTACGATTGGTACGGTGGAAGGTCGGGCTGCTGATGCTGGTCTTCCTGATTTTGTTCTCGCTGTTCTGGTACCATGGACTGCGCCCGCTGATCAATGGCAACGCGGTGATTTTGGTGGCGTTGACGATCGTGGGTGGCTTTTTGGCGCTTAAAAATGGCGCGGATGAGCTGGCGGGAGTGCTGTTTGCCTTCTCCACTATAAAACCGCAGGTGGTTCTTCTGCTGCTGATATTTGTAGTCATTTGGTCATTGAACCGCGGGCGCATGCGTGTGATCGGCTGGATGGTGGGCACGGTGTTTCTGCTGGCAGCCAGCGCAGCGCTGCTGATCCCCGATTGGATTGTACACAACCTGCGCGAAGTGATCGCTTACCCGGCGTACAACCCGCCCGGCACGCCTCGAGCCGCCTTTATCGAGTGGTGGCCTGCCTGGGGATCGCGCGTGGGCTGGGCCCTGTCCGGCATCATGGCCCTGACACTGCTGTTCGAGTGGTGGAACCAGCGCAAGGCTGATTTTCGCGGCTTCTTGTGGACGGCCTGCCTGACCCTGGTCATTAGCCAGTGGATCGGCATTCAAACCGACCCCGGTAACTTTATCGTGCTCATTCCGGTTCTTTTCCTTGCCTTCAGCATTTTGGATGACCGCTGGAAGCCGGGCGGCCGTGTGTTTGTGATCGCCAACTTGCTGCTGCTGTTTGTCCTCATCTGGTACATCTTCCTCAACACTTTGGAGGTAGGGGATCAGCCGGTACAGAGCGCGGTGATGTTCTTCCCGCTGCCCGGCTACCTGCTGCTGATGCTCTACTGGGTGAAGTGGTGGGCCGTGCAGCCGCCGACCGTCTGGTACGATACGGTGGGGCAGATGTGAGCGCGCATAAGATGGTTGATCGGGTGCGTTCCTGGATGGAGAGTCACCCACTGGCAGTGCTGCTTCTGATAGCGCTGGTCCTGCGTTTGATTAACCTGGATGGGCGCAGCTTCCAATACGATGATACCTTCAGCTTCTTCCTCGCACGCCGGAGCCTGCCAGAGATTGTAAACGGGACTGCCGCTGATACCATGCCGCCACTGTTCTACTTTTTGCTGCACTTCTGGCAGCTCTTAGGTGATTCGTCCTGGTGGATGCGCCTGTTGAGTGTGCTGCTAAACCTCGCGACCCTGGCGATGTTCTACCTTCTTGTGCGCCGGTGGCTGGGCGCCTGGCCTGCAATCTGGGCGGCGTTGTTTGCATCGGTCTCACCGCTACAAATTTACCACGCCCAGGATGTGCGAATGTACTCGCTGCTGGTATTCGGCCAGATGGGTTATCTTTGGTTCTTTAGCCGGCTCTGGCTTGACCGGGAAAGGACTACTCGCACGCCGATGGATTGGGCCGGGCTGGTCGTGTTTGGGATTATAGCAATGTACAGTCACAATCTAGCGATCTTTGCCCTGGTAGTTCCCAATTTGTTCTTGCTGTTCCACAGGGATTGGAAGGGACAGGCGAGTTTGATCGCTGCGCAGGCACTGATTGGGTTTGGATCGCTGCCTTGGCTGCTGATGATCCCCGGTCAGATTGTGAAAATCCAGCGCGCATTCTGGACGCCTCCCCCTGGCGCAGCGGAAATCATACAAGCGCTGGTGATGTTTCACGCTGCACTGCCTCTTCCTGTTATTCTCCTGGTGTCCGCGCTCTTTTTCAGCGTACTGGTGCTTGTCTTTGCATCACTTGTGCTCTGGCGGAGAGCCAGACGGGAGGTTGGAGTCAGTTTTCTGCTGCTTGCGCTACTGGTTCCCCCGGTGCTGCTGTTCATCGTCTCATACTTGATGCGCCCGGTGTTTGTCCCGCGCGGATTTTTAATCTCCTCGCTTGCGTATTACGGCCTGATTGGCACAGCGGTATCTGTGGCATGGAAGCAAGGTCCGGGCAAGCTAATTGCCGGGGTCTTTGTGGTCTGTGCACTGGTTACACTGCCCTACCATTACTGGTTCGAATCCTTCCCTCGCTCGCCCTATCAAGAGATGGTTCAATATTTGACTACCCAGGCACAGCCAACTGATTGCATCATCCACGAAACGAAACTGAGCTACTTCCCAGCACATTATTATCAGCCGGATCTACCGCAGGTGTTCCTTGCCGATGTTCCTGGGAGTCCGAATGATACATATGCTGCCGCATCTCAGCAGGCCATGCAGATTTTCCCGCAGCCGGATCTTGAGCTGGCGGTAGACAATGCGGATACGGTCTACTTTATCACTTTCACGCAGACCTTCAACGAATACCAGGAGATGGGTCTGGCGGAACACCCCAACCTGGCCTGGCTGAATGATCACTTCACGCTGGCGGGCAAGCAGGTGTTTAATGATCTGGAGGTTTACCGGTACACGCGATGAACGAGAAGCCTCTTTCCGCGCGATTTTCTCTCGCTTTATTCCTGGCAGGCCTGCTGGTGGTGACGGCTGTCGCTGCACTTGAGCGCGCGCCGGGTTACATGGACGCGGAATACTACTACGGTGGCGCGCTGCGGCTGGCAGCGGGGCATGGGGCGACCGAGCCGTATTTGTGGCACTACCTGAACAATCCGCAGTTTGTTCCCGCGCCTTCGTTCGCCTATTGGATGCCGCTCGTATCGGTGCTCGCCGCGGGCGGGTTGAAACTGGCGGCAGGCTGGTGGGGCGCGCGCATACCATTCGTGCTGCTGGCGGCCTGCATCCCGCCGCTCACAGCCATGCTGGCGCTGCAAATCACCGGGCGGGCAGCGTACGCGAGGCTGGCGGGCGTGCTGGCGCTGGTGTCTGGTTTTTATTTGGCCTATCTACCCACCACCGACGCCTTCGCCCTGGCGATGGTTCTGGGCGCACTGTTCCTGCTGGCCGCATTTTCACCGCGCCTGTCGGTGGTGCCAGCAGAGGGTCGCCTGTTTCTGCTGGGCGGCATCGCCGGGCTGATGCACCTTGCTCGCGCGGATGGCATTCTGTGGCTGGCAGGCGCGGCGTGGGTAGGCATCGTGTGTCACCGGCGGCAGTACCACTCGCTGCCCTGGCAAAAATCAATGCTTCGGCTGCTAGCGCTGGGGCTCTCGGCGGCATTTGGGTATGCCCTGGTCATGGCTCCCTGGTTCGCTCGCAACGTGCAGGAGTGGGGGAGCCTGTTCCCGCCCGGCAGCGGACGCGCGCTGTGGATCACGCGCTACGAAGAGACGATGGTTTTCCCGGCCTCGCTGCTCACGCCAGAGCACTGGCAAGGGGCAGGGTTTGCTGCGCACATGCAGGCTCGCCTGGATGCGCTGGGGAGCAATTTGCAGACTGCGCTGGCAGTGCAGGGCGGGATTGTGCTGCTGCCCTTCGTACTGGCGGGGCTGTGGCGTCTACGCCAGTGTGATGAAACGCGCCTGGGCGGCGTGATGTGGCTGCTGATGCTGGCGCTGATGACGCTCGTTTTCCCCTTCGCGGGCAAGAACGGCGGATTTTTCCACTCTGGCGCAGCGCTTCAACCGTTATGGTGGGCGCTAGTCCCTATCGGCGTCGAACGGCTGGCGGCTGGGTATGCGCGCTTGCGCCCAGCGATCAATCCGGCGACGATGGGTCGGTTCTTTGCTGTACTGGTTGTGACAATCTCTGCGTTGCTGACCCTTGTACTGACCTACCAGCGGGTTGTGGGCGAAGATCGCAATAGCATAGCCTGGGATGCTGGCCAGCGCCACTATCGTGAGGTAGAGCAGGTGCTTCTGGCGGCTGGGGCGACTTCGTGCGATCCGGTGCTGGTGAATAACGCACCGGGCTATTGGCTGGTATCTGAACGCTCGGCAGTGGTGATCCCCTACGGCGGCGTCGATATGCTGCTGGCGGCGGCGGAGCAGTACAGCGTGCGTTACCTGGTGCTGGAGAATCATAACCCGCCGATGCTGGGAGACTTGTACCGCGAGAAAGTGCGCCCCGCGGAGTTGGAACACCTCAGCGATGTGGGCACCACACGGATATACCGCATCACACTGGACGCGGATCAAGGAGCAGCCAAGTGAGCGCGCAAATAGTTGGCGACCCACTGCGTGTAGATACACGCGCGATGCGCGTTGTGCTGCCGATCTTCCTGGCAGCCGCCGCTGCGATTGCGGCCTTCCTGGTCGCTAGCAGCATGGCAATCGGCCTGGGCTATCCGCTAGATGACGCCTGGATTCACCAGACGTATGCGCGCAACCTGGGGCATGGCGGGGAGTGGGCGTTTATGCCGGGGCAGCCCTCGGCAGGCTCAACCGCGCCGCTGTGGTCGGCGCTGTTAGCGTTAGGATACGTACTGCGCCTGCCGCACCTGGCCTGGGCCTACTTGCTGGGCTTCCTCAGCTTGCTGGCGCTGGCATGGATCGGCGAGCGAACGTTCCGTGACTGGCTGCCAGATATAGACAGCCGCGTTCCATGGGCAGGGCTGTTTTTGGCCGGGGAGTGGCACCTGGTGTGGGCGGCGGTCTCCGGCATGGAGACTCTGCTCGCGGCAGCCTTGATCCTGCTCGTGTTGTGGCGAATTGGGCGGGCGCGGGGTCGTGCATGGTTGGGTGTTGGCCTGATGATCGGTTTAAGCGTGTGGGTGCGCCCGGATGGCATCACCCTGCTCGGCCCGGCAGGGCTAACCCTGCTGCTGGTAACGCAGGGTTGGAAGGATTGTTTCCGCTCGGCGCTGTGGCTGGGGGTGGGCCTGAGCCTGTTCTTGCTGCCTTACCTGGGCTTCAACCTGATGGTGCAGGGCAGCATGCTGCCCAATACCTTCTACGCCAAGCAGGCGGAGTATGCGGTACTGCGCGAGCTGCCGCTGCTTACCCGCCTGTTCAATGAGTTAAAGCTGCCGCTGATCGGTGCAGGGCTGTTCCTGCTGCCCGGTGCGGTGGCGTTCGTCCGTCACGCGTGGATCACGCGCAATTGGGCGGCGCTCGCGGCCTGCATCTGGTTCGTTGGCTACGCTCTTCTCTACGCTATGCGCCTTCCTGTCACGTACCAATATGGGCGCTACTTTATCCCCGCCATGCCGGTGTATTTTGTGATCGGTCTGGCAGGAACCGCGCTGCTGGCGCGGCAGTTGAACGCCCCATATGGCCGTTATGCTCGCCCGCGCTGGATCCTGCTGCGCGTTTGGCTGCTCACAACGGCGCTGCTGTGGTTAGCCTTTTTGGGGTTGGGCGCCAACCGTTATGCCCAGGATGTGGCTGTGATTGAAGAGGAGATGGTGGCATCAGCAATTTGGATTGCCGAAAATACCTCACCCGACGCGCTGATCGCCGCGCACGACATTGGTGCGCTGGGTTACTATGGGGATCGCGATCTGCTGGATCTTGCCGGGCTGGTTTCGCCGGAGGTAATCCCGTTCATCCGCGACGAACAGCGTATGGCTGCCTGGCTGGATGACCAGCAGGCAGACTACCTGATTGTGCTTTCTGGCTGGTACCAGACACTGCCGGAGGGTAAGGAGGTTGTGTATGCATCGAAAGGGACCGCGGCTCCTTTAGCAGGGGGAGGCAGCATGACGGTTTACCAATGGGCGCCGTAGCTGCATACGGCGCCAACATGACGGGCGCTTTCAGCGCAAATCGTATCGTAAGGTGAAACAACCGGAAAAGAACCGGGGCAATTGAAGAAAAGTGCGACAATACGGAAAGCGTATTGATTTCGCAATGATCGAAATATTGCCTGTATGAACAAGGTTATAGTATACTTACCGGGGTTTCGCAGATTGCTTACAATAAAATTCGGTTAGCTTCACTCGAAAAACGAGTGCTGGAGTAGAAGCAAATATGGCTCTGCAACCATTTACGTCCGTAGATAACCCTTGGGAAACATTTCAGCGCGAACTGGACAGCGAGCTCGAACAGACGCAGCACTCTTTGCGTGAGGTAAAGTTGATGCTCGAACAGAGCCAGAATGAGGTGGCCAAGCTGACTCAGCGGAATGCCGCTATTACTGCGCACCTCCAGCAGGTGCAGGCTCAACTCGACCAAACGCCCCGGCAGGATATCCGCCAGGCGTACAACATGGCCTTAGAGGCTCAGCAGCGCCTGTTCGTCATGCGCGGGCAGCTCGATAAGCTGAATAACGATCAAGAGGCGTTGACTCGTTACCAGAATTTTCTGGAAAAGACGCGCGCCTTCCTGGCAACTGAACCGACCAAGGCCAAGCCCGGCCGCAGCTCCGCTGGTTCTGCCAGCCTGGAGATGGTCATCAACGCCCAGGAAGCGGAACGCCAGCGCCTTTCGCGCCAGATGCACGACGGCCCCGCGCAAGCGCTCTCTAACTTCATCGTACAGACCGAGATTGCCAACCGGCTGATGGATACCGACTCAAAGCGTGCGAAGGACGAACTGGACACGCTGAAGAACGCCGCGATGAACACCTTCAAGTCGGTGCGTACCTTCATCTTTGAGCTGCGCCCGATGATGCTAGACGACCTGGGGCTGTTCCCCACCGTCCGCCGATACATCGATAATTTCAAGGAGCAGACCGGCGGCGACGTGAACCTGACGTTGAAAGGCTCCGAACGCCGCCTTGAATCGTACCTGGAGGTGATGATATTCCGCGCCATTCAGGAACTACTTGGCAATGCCTTCCGGCACAACGCCGATTCCCCGGTTAAGCCGCAGATCAATCTCGCCATCTCGATGGATGAGAACATCACCAAGGTGGTTGTTTCAGACAACGGCCGAGGTTTTGATGCGAACAAGCAGGAAACACAGCAAGGCTTAGGACTGAAGTTAATCCGCGAGCGCGTGGAACTGCTGGGCGGCTATTTTGAGGTCGACACGGATATCGGCAAAGGCGCGCGGGTTACCTTCCAGGTGCCAACCCTTGAAGTAAAGAAGCAAGAAACAGCGTAGGGGCAGTCCCCGCCTCTACTTGCAAGACCATTAAAAATTCCTCAGGAGAAGGACATGTCCAAGACAATTGGTATTCTTACAGGCGGTGGTGATGTTCCCGGTCTGAACCCGGCCATTAAAGCGGTGGTTCTGGGCGCGCTGGAACTGGGCTACCGTGTCGTCGGTATTCGTCGCGGGTGGGGCGGTTTACTGAATTACAACCTTGATGAACCCTCCACGTACGATTATTACATCCGCGAATTGAAGCGGGATGACGTGCGTATTATTGACCGCACGGGCGGCACCTTCTTGCACACGTCGCGTACCAACCCGCAGCGCGTGACCAAAAGCGCTACCCCCGATTTCCTGAAGAATTCCTCCTTTGGAAAGCCGCTAGACAACGGCATCATCGATTACACCGACTACGTGCTGAAAGTGATCGAGCACCTGGGCATCGACGTGCTGGCCCCCATCGGGGGCGATGATACGCTGAGTTTTGGCGTTCGTCTCCACCGCGAAGGTGTGCCGGTCGTTGCCATTCCTAAAACGATGGATAACGACGTGTTCGGCACCGACTACTGCATCGGGTTCTCGACTGCCGTCACCCGCAGCGTTGAATTCATTACCAACATGCGCACATCGGTCGGTTCGCACGAGCGCATCGGTATTGTGGAGCTGTTTGGCCGCAACTCTGGCGAGACAAGCCTGATCAGTGCCTACCTTTCTTACGTGGATCGCGCCATCATCTCTGAGGTGCCGTTTGACGTGCGCCGCCTGGCCCATATGCTGGTGGAAGACAAGCGCAACAACCCCTCCAATTACGCCATCATGACCATTTCGGAAGGCGCGATTATGGAAGGTGGCGAAGTGATCGAGACCGGCGAAGCGGACGCTTACGGGCATCGCAAGTTGGGCGGCGTTGGTGAGCTGCTTTCCGAGGAGATCAAGCGCATCACCGGACAGAACATCATGTACCAGCAGCTTGGTTACCTCATGCGCTCCGGCGCGCCGGATTCGCTTGATCGCATGGTCGCCATGAGCTACGGCAACCTGGCGATGCAGCTCATCCGCCGCAGTGAGACCGGCAAGATGGTCGCCCTGCACGGTGGCAAGTACACCACCGTACCGGTTGAGATGGTGCTGGCTGGCAAGAAGCGCGTGGACGTTCCCGCGTACTACGATATCGAGCACTACAAGCCGCGCATTAAGGACTTCATGGGCGTGCCGATGTTCTTGAGTTAGAATAAGACTGGATACGGGCACAGCGTGTTGTATCCAGAGGCAGATTTGAACAACTGTCAAATCTTCGGATAAGGGATTGAACATGATCGTTACTACGAAAAAACTTTTTGAACACGCGTACGGCAAGTACGCCATTGGCGCCTACAATATCAATAACCTCGAACAGACCATGGGCCTGTTCCGCGGCTGCATCGACAGCCAGGCGCCGTTTATCATCCAGATCAGCAAGGGCGCGCGCACCTATTCGGACAAGCGCATGCTCGAAGCGATCATCCGCACCGCCGATGAGGTCTTCCCCGAGGCGATTTTTGCCGTCCATCTCGATCATGGCGACGAAGCCACCTGCATGGACTGCATCGCCAGCGGCTTCTACAGCTCAGTAATGATCGACGCCTCGCACGAGG
>JAEYTI010000087.1 GCA_023434145.1 Chloroflexota bacterium
GCAACTTTCCCCTACAACCACGGCACTTCCCAAAGAGCCAAAAGAGGCAGGTAATTACGAGGTGTATTTCTGTTTTATAATATTGAACGAAACGCCCACCCCACGATAGAGACATTTCTTTAGGAAAATCTCCAACTATGAAGATCCATGCCACCCTGCCTGCTTCTGCTCATTTTGTTTCGCAGAGGCACATATACCTTTTTTCCATCCTTTTCCTGATCTCCGGCTTTTCAGGGTTAATTTATGAGGTGGTATGGGAACGTATGCTCCAGATGTTTTTTGGAGTGAATTTTTTCTCCGTGACTCTTATCGTTTCAGCTTACATGCTTGGGCTTGGTATAGGATCTCTCATTGGAGGAAGAGTCTCGCAATTCACTAGAAATCCACTGCTCGCCTATGGCCTGCTGGAGGGTGGCATTTGCTTATTGGGGCTGATCAGCCCTTCCTTCCTGATGTGGCTTGGAGCCCGCACTGCTGGAAGTCCTTTGATCGTCGTTTTCCTGGTAAGTTTTCTGTTCCTGCTGCTCCCGACTCTGTTGATGGGTGCAACGCTGCCCGTCCTTGCGCAAGCCTTTATTGTAAAAGTCGGTTCTTCGGGCCGCGTCATTGGTCTTTTATATGGGATCAATACCCTGGGGGCTGCCTTTGGGGCGCTGATTTCTGGTTTTGCTCTGATTGGATGGCTTGGCCTGGATGGAGCCGTGTATTTTTCCTGCGCTTTGAATGCCATCGTCTCAATTGCGACGATTGGCCTGGTTATCTTTCTCAAAGGTAGAGCAAACGCAGTGGATACAGAGGTTATTCATGTGGAACCGGTTCTTCAGAATGACCATTCCTGGGGATATAAGAAAATCATCTTTGCTGCCTTTCTGATTGGTTTTATTCACCTTGGGTACCAGATGCTCTGGTTTCGCGTGCTCACGGTAACGAACAAAAGCACCGTATATAACTTTCCGGTTTTATTGTTTATATTCCTTTTCGGCCTGGCTATCGGGGGATACCTGATTGGAAGAATGATCGATCAACATAAAAATCGACTGCTCCTTTTTGTTCAAATCGAAATGATGACGGCCCTCATGGTCGTAATCTCATTTCTTACGCTGTATTTCCTGCTCTCTTCACCTCTTTTTGCCGGTGCATTCGAAAAAACGTTTCTTCAGCCGCAGCAGCCTCTCTCACCCTTTGTTCAATCGGGCGCGGAGTATATTTTTAGCAAGAGAGCGGCGCTCAATTCTCTACTGCAATTCATCGCGATTCCCATTTTATTAATCCTCCCTGGCAGCCTGCTGATGGGCTGTGGCATCCCCATACTGGACAGAATCGCGATTGATGACGTGCAGTCGGCCGGGAGAAGGATTGGAGATGTGTATGTCTCCAACATTTTAGGATCAGTATCCGGGACAATCGTCGTGCCGCTAATCCTGCTAAATCTTCTGAATACAGAGGGAACATTGAAAGTACTGGTTGCTTGCAGCCTGGCCTTTCCAATCCTATATATATTCTCCCGAGAAAGTGCCCCCTTACATTTGATCGTTCGAAACAAGGCCTTCGTTGCTTTTTGTATTTTTGTTATTGCCTCCGTTCTTCTCCTGCCCAACCGGCAGTGGATCTATGAGAAAATACTGCTTGCCGGCAGGAATTCTTCCGCCGTATTCAATGAAAGCCACGATGCGATCCTAACCTTGACGAAAACTGTTCCGTCAAATTTGCTGATCAACGGAGACCCGCATAGTTTCTTTCCGTCTACAGCACATTATGAAGCAGATGCGGTTTTATGCGCAGGAGCCGCGCTTCCGAAAAGCGTTTTCATCATCGGGCTGGGTGGAGGACACACAGTCTCAACAATCTTGCACGCGCCGGGGGTAGAGGAAATCACGGTCGTCGAACTGCTGACGGAGCTCCGCCCATTTTTAGAGGCAAATTTCGAATTCATCGGACCGGTCTTAAGCGATCCGAGAGTGCAATATATCGTGGACGACGGCCGGCGATACCTGTACAGTCACCCGGAAGAGAAGTTTGACCTGATCATTATCGATCCTCAGTGGACTTCTTCATCAGGAAGCAATAACTTATACTCGGTTGAAGCGCTGGAGCTTTATCAGGCTCACTTAACGGGCAATGGCGTTTTATGCGCATGGACAAATGAGCACAGCGTCATGCCGGTGACCTTTGCCAGAGTCTTTCCTTACCTGGATAAAATGGGCACCGAGCTGGTCGCGAAAGGCTCTGAGATACATTATGACTATGATGCCATGAAGAAGCATCAGGAGGCGTTCCTCAGCTCGCCCAATAAAAACATCGATGAAAACGGCGCAAACCGCCTCGACCCGATTGAAATACTGGCAAATTATGATTATGCTCAATCGCAAATCCAACGCTCCGGGACAGAAATACCGGTCTTAACCGACCGTTCGCCGTACCTGGAATATTATTTTTTCCATAAACCAGCACCACAGCCTAATGATCTAAACCTGGGCACCGGATTTGAAGAATTTCTCCAAAGGATAACGAACTGCGATGATACCTGTAAAACGGTCATCGCAGAAAAATGGAGATCCTGGAACCCAGAGCTGCATTGAAAAGCAGCAACCCTCTTACGGAAGGGCGCTACAACTGCTCTAGAAATTCCTTCAGCATCAGCGAATGTACTTTGGGGTTGCCAACCAGAATGGCGTAGGGCGGCTGCATGAAGTTCGGGTCGCCAGCGAGGGTGGTAACGACTCCGCCCGCTTCCTGTACGATCAGCGTACCGGCGGCCAGATCCCACGGCTGGAGGATGGTTTCCCAGTAGCCATCAAAGCGCCCGGCGGCGATGTAGCATAGATCACATGCCGCGGAGCCCATGCGCCGCACGCCCTGTGTCAGGCGGGTGAAATGGGCAAAGTTTTCCAGGTTGGTCTTGCCGGTGACGCTGGCGTCGTAGGGGAAGCCGGTAACCATCAGGCTGGTCAGCAGATCTTGCGTAGCAGAAACGGTGATCCGCTCGCCATTGAGGTAAGCGCCGCATCCGCGCTCCGCGGTGAAGCATTCGTCGCGCATTGGCTCGTAGACTACGCCCATTTGCACCTGCCCTGCTTCGGCATAGGCAATCGAAACGGCGAAGGTGGGAATGGAATGGGCATAGTTTGTCGTTCCATCCAATGGATCGATGTACCAGCAGTGCTGCTCCGAGCCGTTGAGATGACCGCTTTCCTCGCTGAGGATCGTGTGATCTGGGTAGCGCTCGCGTACGCTGCCCAGCAGCAACGACTCTACCTTGCGGTCCATTTCGGTCACCAGATCGATGCGCCCTTTGTGATCGATGCTGTGCCGCTTGCCATAGCCTTCTCGCAGCAGTGCCCCCGCGGCACGCGCCCACGCCACGGTTTCTTGTAAGTTGGGTGTCATGACTATTTCCCGTTTCTCAGTATTTTTCAGGATAACAAAGACCGTCCTGGAGTTCCTGGACGGTCTCGCGGTGCTTGTATTGTACCCGATGCAGCCGGTTACGCAGTTGGGGTATCGATCTCTCCCAGCAGTTTGTAGAGCTGATCGAGCTCGGCCTGGATCTCATCTCGATCATTGACGGCCTGGTTGAGCAGCGACGCGAAAGCCGGCTTCTGCTCGTCGGGAAGAGTTTGCAGCAGGCGTTCGGTTCGCGCAATCTGCGTGTTCTTGTGGCGCAGCTTCTGCTCCAGGCGATCGCGGTATCCGGCGAAGAATTCGGTCTCACTCATCGGCGCCGGGATCGATGCGCTTCCGCCGGTGGTCAACACTTCGGCGATGGTGAGTAGAAAATCTTCGGTATCAACCGGCTTTTCCAGAAAGCGCACAGCGCCCAGGTTGAGCGCGAACTTTTTGTCCTCTGGCGTTACATAGGTGGCGGAGAGGAAGATGATCGGGATCTGTAGGGTGCGCGGGTCCTTGCGAACGGCGTGCGCCAGGGCATAGCCGTCCATCTTGGGCATCAAGATGTCGGTGATGATAATCGCCGGACGCTCGCGAGTGATGCAGTCCAGCGCTTCTTGCCCATTGCGCGCGGTGATAACTGGATAGCCCTTAAATCGCAGGGTCACTTCCAGCAGTTCCAACACATTGGGCACATCTTCGACGACCAGAATCGGACCATAAGGAATATTCATAGCGCCAATTGTAGTATTTCGTGCCAGACGCTGCAAGGGATTAACAAAAATTGTCAGCCGGTTCTAAGGTCTCTTTACGCAAATCTCATATTTACCCCAGTTCGGGTAAGGGTGTTTGGGGTCAGTTTCGCTTCCTCCAATTACTCTAATCCGAATTGACGTTATTTACCAACAATCGTGCTGCCCTGTTGAGTCTGCAGGAAGGCACGATGGTTTGGGCAGAGAACCTACTGATGAATGGATGGTAAAAAGATCTCTTCCTTTGTTCCTACGATGCTGCACTGCGGGCTGTTGTACTGAAAAACTAGCGTAAAATCTGTCAGTGTGCCAGGGTCCTCGGAAGCGAAGAAGTCATATATTTCCAAATTCCACGTGCCCCCACCGGGTATGCCATCGA
The DNA here is from genome assembly GCA_023434145.1 of Chloroflexota bacterium. Lineage (GTDB taxonomy): Bacteria > Chloroflexota > Anaerolineae > Anaerolineales > Anaerolineaceae > DSYU01. Next base: position 4,519 of record JAEYTI010000087.1, read on the forward strand.
AAATTGACAGGGAGGCCTCTGGTTTGTATCTGCCAGTGTAGGGTGGCAGGCCATGAAAGATGAAGGTGGACGCTTCGTCGTCGAAGATGGTACCGGAATAGTTAGATCCAGAGCCGCCAATCTGATCGGTCAGTATGGCCGAAAGCCCGGTGGGGTGTACCAGAACGAGGCGCAGGTCACTCGTATACCCATGGTCGATCGAAATGTGTACGTCAAGATCCTCTACTCTCACACCTTGAGGTATGGTGATTGGTACAGAATTGAGCGTTACCCTCGCCAGCTGATCATCTGGCATAAAGACCGGTAGATCAGGGGCAGTAAACGTCTGCGAGATTAGGTTTGTCGTGCCTATTTGCAGATCTGGCAGTGGTATGGAATATTCGTACGGTCCGTGGGTGAGGTTTAGGGAGAGTGGAATGACGCCAGCGCATCGGTGCACAACATTTATCGCAACCTGGAAGCCTGGGGAAAGTGTTTGCGAACTGTTCCGGGCGATTGCTGGAGCAGTAGCAACGTTGCTGACCTTTGTTTGAAGGTCGGTTGTGGATAAGGCTGCGGTAACAGGTTCTGTCGCGGCGGTGCCTATGTTCTCCAGCCCAACCTGCACGCTAAAGGTTTCTCCAGGGTCCAGCGCGCCGTTGTCGTTCCCTGTTACCTGTTGGACAGAAAAACTGTCGAGGGTGAGTACGGGGATATTGGCTGCCTCGGCACCGTTATACACTACCAGGGCGAAATCCTGATCAAAATTCCAGCCATTGTTGTAAACGCCATCACCGGCAATGGTATGTGGATAAACCCGGATGCGGAACGGCCCCGAGAGGCCGGCGGGAAGGTACACATTTTCTACGTTGTTCAGGGTATCATAGCTGCCCCCGCTGACGGAAACGTTCTTATTGAACACGTTGCCTCGGTAAACTTGCCCGCCGGCCACCACTTCCAGGTTCAGGTTATTTACTGCTGAGACACCGGCGGTGGGGTTGCCTGGCGCGTCTGTCCAAACCAGGCTGACCTTGAACGGCTTACTGGAATCGGCGATGGTTCCCGTGATCTGATAAGGGGATTGCCCACTGCTTCGGAAAATGTGTTCTTGATCCTTGAGGATGCGAGGAACGCCATCCGTCATCGCGCTCATGTCGGGCATGCCCCAACCCTGGTTACTGCTCGGCAGCGTATCATAGGTTGAATTGCCCGTCAGGTAGCGGGGTGTATTGATCAACAATGCCTTCTGCATAGCAGGACTGGGCACTGCGCCTGGCTGAAGCACCCGTTGATAGTAGTTATAGTTCAACTGCGCAATGCCGGCCACCGCGGGCGTGGAATGACTGGTGCCTGTTGACCAGGTGTAAAGAGTCTGGCCGGTGGGGTAGTAGAACTTTTCTGAGTTTGTAAAATCAGCCCAACTTCTCGCCTGACCACAAACCCCAGTTCCGTTATAGCCTGGGTCCTGAGATGCGGGGCCCATCACGTGCGTGCCAGGAGCAACCATATCCGGCTTTATTCGGCCATCCGCTGTTGGTCCGCGTGATGAAAACTCGGCCATATCGGCGGCATTGTTACCGTTAATTTCTCCACAGCCGTCCATCACGCCCTCGTCGCGGACGTTTTCCGTCGCGCCAACCGTCAGCACATTTTTGGCAGTGCCCGGTGAAACAATCGTCTCTGCGTATGGGCCTTCGTTGCCCGCTGAGAAAATATGAAACATCTCCTGGTTTCCATCTGTCACGAAAGACGCATCGCGGGTGAGGAAATCATAAAGCTGGGAATCGGTCGTATATGCCCCATATACCTTCGCGCCCCAACTGTTGGATGTGATCCGTGATCCTGCCGAATAAGCATTCTGCACCAGCTTCTCCAGCGATTTGCTGCACCGGTCCAGATCATATTCACGGTCATCGTTAAAAATCTTTGTGCTGGCGATCCGTCCATAGGGTGATATACCCAACCCGTAACTGTACCGATCCGCATCCTGATAAGCTGGGCCTCCAGAAGCGTTGTATCCGCCAACAATACCGGCGTTCAGGTTGCCGTGGCCCCCAACACCATTTCCGCTGTCATCGCTCGTGCAATTTTTGAGATAGGCAATACGGTGATCGCCCGGCTTGATCCCATTCACATAAAAATCTGGGTGAAGGACGTTGTTCACGTTGCCTGAATCCAGCCCATCATCCATGATATCGACAATCGGATACTGGGTGGAGACGGTGGGAAAACCTTTGGCGTTCAACCAGTCAAGATAGCCAGGCCCGGCGGGCAACAGTACATCGCCAGAAGGGCTACTCACATTACCCGCCAGGATTTGCCCCTGCGCTTCATCCATTAGTTGGGGGACGATGTAGGGCTCAATATTCAAGACGTTCGCCCAGGAGGCAATCTCCACCAAATCAGCGGTCGGAACGCGCACGCGCACGTTGATAAGATTGCTCACCGGGAATGGGTCGCTCAGCACCGCTTCAGCGCGCGCTTCCAGGCGGGCGATCGTATCGCTCACCGCTTCCGTCTGATACAACTGCACGGTCACGTCCACCATCTCCCCCAGCTCCTGTGTGCTGCGATCCTGATCGGGGCGCAGTTCTGGGGCGAGGCGATAATACGGATGGTAGGCGCCTTGCCAAACGATCGACGGGTCCCCGGCTGAGAGCGTCTGCAAGCGGGCAGATGATTGTTCACCCCAAACGATGAATGCGTTATTGGGCAGGTA
>JAEYTI010000095.1 GCA_023434145.1 Chloroflexota bacterium
AAACTCGCACTCTTCTTTCCGGCGGGCGAAGCCCGCAATTTAGAAAAACCGGGAGTATTTTTATTTTTGTAGATCGCTGCGAGCGCGCTCGCAGCGATCTACAAAAATAAAAATACTCCCGAAAAACCCAACCTTTTGGATAGGTTGGGGATAGTAATAGTATGGACGAGACAATGTTGGTCAATCGAGCGCAAGCGGGGGAAATAGACGGTTTCAATGGCCTGGTGCTCATGTATCAGGACACAGCCTATCATCTCGCGCTCCGGCTGCTCACCGACGAAGAATCCGCTGAGGATGCCGTTCAAACGGCCCTGCTCTCAGCCTATCGCTATCTCCACAGCTTCCGGGGCGGTTCGTTCAAAGCCTGGCTGCTTCGCATGGTAGTCAATGCATGTTACGACGAAATGCGACGCCGCAAGCGCCGCCAGTTTGTACCGCTCGAACCGGTCGACGATGACGGCGAGCCGGTCGAATCGCCGGACTGGATGGCGGACGACACCGATTCGCCCGAGATTCAGGCCGAACGGAGCGAAATCAACCAGACGCTGCTCGCCTGCCTGCGAGAGCTGCCCGATGAATTCCGCACGGCAGTCGCACTGATTGACCTGTGCGGGCTCAATTACGAAGAAGCCGCCCAGGTGACCGGTATTCCAATGGGAACCGTGAAAAGCCGCCTGGCGCGCGGGCGCAGCCGCATCCGCGGCAAGCTCCGCCAGCGCATGCCCGAGCTGTTCGAATCGGTGCGAGATGCCAGCATCGGCGCGAGGGCCTATCACCGCCCAGCAGCGTCACCGGTGCGCTATCTGAATGCCATCTAAGGGAGAAACACGTTGTCGACCTGGTTTCACAAATTCAATGGTATAGTTCAGGAAAGTCACGTTTACAAGGGGCAATCGGCGCTGTCGAGTACGGCGCGTAAACATTACCAGGTTGTATGGCATTCCAACCGCCGGCGAACTCAGATATTGATCCACAAGAGCGAGAGGCTATTTCACGGCTCAAACGCGGCGAAATCGACGCGCTTGAGCTGCTGGTTCAACGTTTCCAGGTGAAAGCAGTGCGCGCGGCTTACCTGATCACCCAGGACGCCCGCCTTGCCGAAGACATTGTGCAGGAGAGCTTCTTGAACGCCTACGCCCACATCCACCAGTTCAACCCTAACCGCCGCTTTGAGCCATGGTTCCTGCGCAGCGTCGTAAACGCTGCGATCAAGGCCGCCCAGCGCTCGCAGCGCATCATCTCCCTCGATGTGGACACGCCAGAAGATGTGGATTTTGGCACGATGCTGGTAGCCGACTCGCCCTCGCCAGAAGATATCGCCGAACAGGATGAAATCCGCGAGCGGGTGCGAACCGCTCTGCAGCAGCTATCACCGCGCCAGCGCGCCGCAGTGGTGCAGCGCTACTTCTTAGAGATGACCGAGCAGCAAATGGCCGAGGCGCTCGAAAGCCCGCCCGGCACGGTGAAATGGCTGCTCAACGCCGCCCGAGAAAAACTTCGCAGCATACTCAACAGTGAAAGGAATTCCGCGGTATGACCGATCCCAAACGCATCCACGACGCGCTTGAGCAGATCGCCAGTGAGGCTGTGCCTGAGGACACCAACCTGTGGCAGCGGATCCGTGCGAGAGCAGCGTCGAACCAGCAGACCATGCCGGTGAATGTCCGCCGGCCGGCTTACCGCCCCAGCCTGCCCAGCTTGCGCCTGGCAGGGGCGGCCTTGGCCTTGCTGCTGTGCGTTGCGATTGGTTTGACCATGGTGAGCAGTCTTTTGAACCCCGGCATGCCGCCGTTGATTGCCCTGCTCACCTCGCCGCGCAATACAAGCAGCCCTTCACCCATGGCGAACTCCACAGATTTGGCGCAGGCTGTCAATGCTACCGTTGTTTCCCTCCTACCCGAAACAACCAACACGCAGCTTGCACAGGCATTCCCACAGAACACCCTTACACAGGCCCCGCCGGCACTGCCATCGACCGAAGAGCCCACAGTGGGAAGTACGCCATTGGTGCCGCAGGTTGATCCAACCCAGGCGCAACTTCCGGAAGAAACACCCACGATAGAAAATGCAGCCACGCCCGTTCGCCCTCCCGCGATTACCGGGATGGGAACAATGAATCTTGGCGAGCAAACTCTCAACGGCATAACGATCACGTTGGACTGGGCGCGCCTGGATGAAAACCACCTGTACTTCCAGTACACCGTGCTGGGGCTGCCCCAAGAAGAAGGGCTCGATTTGCGCGGTGCGGTTCGGGTAACAAACCTGTCGATCGATGGCACCCAGGCGGACCTGACCGGAACAGAACATATTGAGCAAGAGATTACCAGCGTGGGCGATGCCCTGGTGATCCGCGAGACGCGCGAAGTTCAGCACGCTGTTGCCGAGGGTGCAGCTGTAGATTTCAACATCGATCTTACAGCCGGCGGCGTTACACTGCCTCGCAACGTTACTGCCACAGACAATTCCACAACCACAGTGGAAGGATTGGAGCTACCTGCAGCGGGCGTATTCACGTTCGAGGTCCCCGTGCCATTTCAGCCGTCGCTGCGGCTGGAACCTCGCCAGATATCAGAGGTCAACGGCGTGCGAATGGAACTGAAGTGGGTGCGAATTGGTCACGCTTTCACCGAGGCAGGTGTATGCTTCAACCTGCCCGCCCCAGGTGATTGGCAGCTCGAGGGGACCACAACGCTGCAAATCGCCGCATTGGCCCCGGCAGCCCTGATTGAGCAGGGCCTGGACCTGAGCCGGCCCGGTTTTGACCCAACCGCAGAGCCTATGCGCCGCTGCATGCACCTTTCCTTTGCCACCGTTTATGATGGCGCAACAACCACAGCGAAGCTCTCGATCCCGGCCCTCTCCACCCCGGTTGACTTTGTGAACCGCTTTGAAGAAGCGCAAGTAATTCTTGCCAAACAGGGCATCGAAATCGAGAAGGCGTCTGTTGCCAGCGGCTTCGAAATTCGCATCAAACGCAAGCCCAGCACCATGACCGATGAAGAGGCCAACCGCCGACTGTTCGAAGCCGCCCGACAAGTGCGTCAAGGGCCGTGGGAATTTATCGTGCAGGTTCCGGGGCGGTAGCAAAGCAACCGAAATTTGTCACTTTCCGGCAGAATGTAACGAAAAGACAACGGAAAAATCAAAGAATTCCTTGACGGATCTGCCGCACGGTGATAAAAATATCTTCAATGTATCCGTTCATTGAGCCTAAGCGAGCCAAGCATCATACCGGCCTTTTTTCAAAAGGATCGGTCTGACGCGCTTAAAGGCAGCAAGGGAACGAATCGATAGAATGTGGATGCCAAGCGACAGAGCCTTTCCGAACCAGGGAAGGCTCTTTTGATAAAAAAATAGGCGCTCTGAATGCGGCGGTAAACAGAGCGAAAACATCCGAAATCTTCTGGAGGTGCAATAAATAGATAAAAATCCGTATAATTTAATGCACAGCAATAAGGGCTCCCAACCCATTTGCCTCATTGTAGTTCGCCAAAACATCGTTTCCGTACACAGTAGATCAAAGGAGTAGAGAGAGATGAAGAGTAAATCGTTTTTTCTGTTATCGCTTGTGGTGATTTTCAGCATGCTGCTCAGCGCATGCGGAGCAGGCGGCCCTGCCGCTGGCGGGCAAAAGATCCGTGTTGCCACCGAAGCAGCCTACCCGCCCTTCGAGATGGTCAACGAACAGACCAAAGAACTGGAAGGCTTTGACATCGAGCTGATGAACGCCGTTGCTGAGAAAGCTGGCCTGGAAGTCGAGTTCGTTAACACCCCATTCGACTCGGTTCTGGCTGGCATCGCCACCTGCCAGTTTGATGCCGCGATTTCGGCCATCACCATCACTGCCGAGCGCGCCGAGAACATTGGCTTCTCAGACCCCTACATCAACGCCGGGCAGATTACCACCGTCCGCATCGATGAGACTGCAATCACAGGCCCTGGTGAACTGCCTGGCAAGACCATCGGCGTGCAGCTCTCCACCACCGGGCAGATCGTTGCCGAAGAGATTGAGGGCGCTACGATTAAACCCTACGACACCGTCGACCTGGCTTTCCAAGATCTGATGAATGGGCAGGTGGATGCAGTCGTTGCCGACTACCCCACCACACTCAACTACGTCAACAAGAATAAGGACAAGATCAAGACCACTGGTGACGTGTTCACCGATGAGTCGTACGGCATCGCCGTCTGCAAGACCAACACCGAGCTGCTGGAAAAAATCAACGCCGCCCTGGGCGAATTGGAAGCGGAAGGCTTCATCGACGAGCTCGAGCAGAAGCACCTGGCTTCTGAGTAACCTGGCAATCTAATCTTCTGCATGCTGCCGGTTGGCATGCCAACCGGCAGCATGCACCAGCACGCTTTTTGTGGAGAAATACGATGGCGGAGCGTAGTTTACAAGAAGATCGAGCCAAGATCACCAGCAAACTAGATGTACCCGGCATGGACACCGACCGGTGGTGGCTGCTGGTATTTGGAGTGATTGGCCTGGTTGTGTTTATGGTATTTTTGTGGCCAGATCCGGATACGCGCGATATTTTCCGGCGTGGTATCACCTTTATGCTGGCAGGTTTATGGGTTACCATCTGGGTCACCATAGTTTCTTTTCTTCTGGTGACAGTCCTCGGCCTATTTGGCGGGTTAGGACGTCTTTCCAAAAACCCAGTCATCAACGGACTTTCGACCCTTTATGTGGAAGTCATCCGCGGCATTCCGCTGATGGTGCAGATTTTGTTCTGGTATTTTGCGTTTCCAGCAGTCATCCGCAGCCTGGGAGCGAACTGGAATATTCCGTCTTTTCAGAATTACCAGGCGAATCCTTATGTTATGGCAGTCCTCGGCCTGACGGTGTGTTACGCAGCCTATATGAGCGAGATTTACCGCGCGGGCATCCAGTCGATCGGTAAGGGTCAGATGGAAGCCGCGCGCAGCCTGGGTATGTCTTCGGTGCAGGCGCTGCGTTACGTGGTTTTGCCACAGGCTGTTCGCGTCATTATGCCACCCATGGGCAACGAATTCATCTCGCTGATAAAAGACTCCTCGCTTATCAGCGTGGTGGCGGTGGCAGACCTCACCCGGCTGGGGCGCGAATTTAGCTCCATCAGTTTTTCGCCGATTGAGACGTGGTCACTGGTTGCGCTGCTGTATCTTGTGCTGACCACTGTCAGCGCCCGTATTGTGGCATTTATCGAACGCAAAACCAAGCTGGCATAAGGAGCGCGCGATGGCAGAACCAATCATTCAAATCCGCAACGTAACCAAAGTCTTTGGCACGCTGGAAGCGCTCAAAGGCGTGAGCCTGGACGTGAGCAAAGGCGAAGTGGTGGTAATCATTGGGCCGTCGGGCTCGGGCAAATCGACCCTACTGCGCTGCATCAACCGGCTAGAGGAATTCAACGCGGGCAGCATCGTCGTGGATGGCATCCCACTCGATACAGCCGAGAACATCAACGCCGTGCGCACCGAAGTGGGCATGGTGTTCCAGCAGTTCAACCTCTTCCCGCACCTCACCGTGCTGCAAAACGTTACCCTCGCGCAGCAGGTAGTTCGCAAGCGCGACAAAGGAGAAGCGCGTGTCAAAGCGATGCAGCTTCTCGAAAAGGTTGGCATCCCCGAAAAGGCCAACAACTTTCCGCACCAGCTTTCGGGCGGGCAGCAGCAGCGCGTGGCAATTGCTCGCGCCCTGGCGATGGATCCCAAGATCATGCTGTTCGACGAGCCAACCTCCGCGCTCGACCCGGAGATGATCCAGGAAGTGCTGGACGTAATGCTCTCACTGGCCCGCGAGGGAATGACCATGGTGGTCGTTTCGCACGAAATGGGCTTTGCCCGCGCCGCCGCCAATCGCGCCATCTTCATGGATGGTGGACTAATTGTGGAAGAAGCCCGGCCCGATGTTCTCTTCACCAACCCCACCCAGGAGCGCACCAAGTTGTTCCTGAGCAAGGTGTTACTGTAGCTCTGCCCAACGCTTGAAAAAAAGAGACTGGGAGATTTTGTCTCACTTCGTGAGACAAAATCTCCCAGATTTCTTTCTATGCGGCCCCTGGTACACTTGGGCCAACAATGCCAAACAGGTTGCCGTCCGGGTCGTACAGCACCGCGAGCGCGGTGCCGGGCTGTTCTTCCTTGTTTACTTCGGAATATACCTGCGCTCCCATTGCCACAATGCGATCGTAGGCCGCTTGCACGTCTTCCATATAAAACCACACAATCGCCCCGCCGGCCCCGGGCTTCACTTTTCCGCGCGCATTGTCGAACCCCAGGTAAATGTTCTCCAGTTGAACCCCTACGTGGTCCTTATCAAGCTGCTTGGCGACCGGAATGTTCAGCGCCTGCTGGTAAAAACCGGCCAGCGCCGCAGGATCTTTCGTTGCAAACGTCACTGCCTGCACATGTAAATGCTGGTTGATGATCTTCATGTTTTCTCCCTCCTAGTGTTCGGCCCGCCGGAGCGCCGAGGCGCTCCGTTGAGCAAAGTGTACCGAAAAAGTATAGAATATGCAACGAAAAAAATAACCCGCCATATCATCAGAAGCGGAAGGGCTTGTTTGAGCTTGTTGGTGGGATGGGGCAGGGGAACTTCGTTCCCCTGCCCCATCCCACCAACAAGCTGTGAACCATCTAAGAAGCGGAAAAGATGTTCTTTACCAGGCGTGTTCTGTTGTACAATTAGGCTAACCGCGAACAAACCACGCTGATTTTCCATCGATGTTGGAACAAAACATCGGAAACGCTCTGGAGGTTACATTTCATGCACGCTGCCGGCAAGATGATCCTTGTGATATGTTGGGTGCTGGCGCTGGCTGGCTCCAGCCTCTTAACCGGCGGCGCGGCAGCAGCCAGCATGGCAGCAAAAGCTCCTGCCGTGGCTGCGGAAGCGACCTCCGTTCCCGCCCCCAATACACAGGATTTCGATCCAAGGGCTGCCGCAATGCAGGGCAATTCTCTGGCGCTGCGCAGCCCGGCAAGCTGCCCACCAGGCGGATGCGCTGAGGGCCAGCGCTTGAATGTGCGCTTTAATTTCAAGCTGGAAAGTTATGATCCGACGCTTGCCTCGGGAGGCGACCCCAACGTTAAAGTGTGCCTGTATGCCCCGGTTGGCTGGCAGGTGAACCCGAATGATGTGGACGCGACTCCTGAGGGTGAGGTTACCAAAAAGCCTTATGGAGCCGTGGCGGATTGCGCAGAGGATACAGACACCTCTCCGGCGTACACACTAGTTGCCGCCCGAGAAGCCGCGATCGACTATCGCGAGTATGCCGACCAGCTCGAGTTCAAATTCCGGCTGGGAAAATCGGCCTCTGGCAGCAGCCAGCTCGTCGCCCGTGTTTTTCAGCGCCGCACCGATCCTGCCGTTTGGGAACCAACCGGAGATACAACGACATCACCGTTCTCGGTTATCCCCACCGGGCAGACGGTTTATGTAGCAAACGATCCGGCAAGCTGCGGCTCGTTTAGCCCGTGCTACGTGAACTCGGGAGATGATGTTTTTGGAGGAAAAGGCACCGGGCTGAAAGACGCCGTGGATGCGGTGCCCGATCTCTCCCCTTCAGCAGCAACCATTTTCGTGCTCGGTCAATACACGATCAAATCGGGCATCGTCCACGTAGACAGGCCGGTGAGAATATCCGGGACCAACAACTCTTCGATCACATTCAGTGGTCCCGGTGAGTGCAAATTGCCCATGATCGCGCTGCTCAATACGGCAACCGTCGTAAACATTACCATCAATGATGGGATTTGCAGTGCTCCAGAGAACCGCACGCTTTTGCATGTCAGCGCGACCGGAAATATACATATCTGGAACAATACGCTGACAGGTGGCGGAAATGCTGTTTTCATCGAAGATACGGGTGGGTCTGTTAGCATTCAATCCAACCACATCGTTGGAAACAGTGGTTTCGCCGTGTACTGGAATGCTGGAACCAACAGCGGCGCGTTATCGTTAGTTGCCAACAACCTATTTGGTAACCAAAGCGGGCCTCCCGTGGAATGCTCGGCAAATGCCGCAGGTGTAGTAAACAACCGCATCGCAGATCACAACGCATGGGGTGGCGCTCCACCTTCTCCAGCCGAAACGCACTGCGTGATCACACCTGGCAAGGAACTTGGCGCGCCCATTGCGCGCACGAATGGCGTGCCGGGGGTAAACGCCCAGCTCGTAAGTGTAACTACAACCAAAACCAACGCATTTGGCGGGCTGATCTCCTTCTCGCGTACCGGCGGCAGCAGTGATTTCAACATGTACGTTGTAGATCACGGCTATGCGCAGCAAGGCAGCATTTCACCATTCAACTGGAAGAACGCCCGCGGACTGAGCCCGTGCAGCAACATGTGGGATATATTCCTTCCCACCGGCGCCGGTGCGGATGCGACCCTCAACTTAGCCATTAAATACAGCAGCGGAACGACCTGCGAGGCGATCATCAGTTCAAACCAGTACTGCGGTCAGACTAACCAGGCCAAGTATCCCTTGTTCTGGTATGACCCGCAGAACAACATCACCTTTGGATGGGAGATGGTTGGGGCGGCTCCCACCGGCCGCAGCGCTCCGTCGGGTTCCACCGGGCAGTCAACCACGTGCAACATGCTTGATCGGGAAGTCAGCGTATCGATTGACGCCAGCGGTCGACCAAATATCACCGGCGACCTGAATTACACGCCGTTTATGATCGGCGTCCCGGTGTTAAAAAGCTTCCTGCCGCTGGCTTCCAACCGCACGGTGACCGTTACCTGGACAACGAATAACGAACCTGATCTCCAGGGTTTTTACGTCTACCGCAGCACAGATGGGGTAAACTTCACGGCCATTTCTCAGCTAATCGATCCCAAGGGCAGCACACTTACCGGCGCATATTACAACAGTGTTATCGACTCCAATCTCACGAACAATACCAAGTACTTTTACCAGCTCGAAGTCGTCCACAAAGACGGGTATCGCTTCAAGTCTGAAATCTTTGAAATCTCACCCAACGTTGCCACCATCACCCCTACCCGCACCATCACCCCCACCCGGACGAATACGGCCATTCAGGCTACGTGGACGCCCGTAACGCCACCCGTAAACACCCAGCAGCCCACCCGCGTGCCAACACGCTCCAATACACCGCGCCCCACCGATCTTACCCGCACCGCTCCTGCGCTGCCATCAGGCACCCTGCTGCCCTTCCGCAGCGGCACGCCCGATCTAACAGACGCTTTTATCCCAGGGCGCACGCAAACGACACCCGGAACCGTCTCCCCCACTGGTGACGGCACCACAACACCTGATGCGGAAGGCACGCCAATCGCAATGCTTGGTTCCGCTACAATTTCCCCCAGCCCCGACCAAACACCCAGCCCAGCAGTCACCGGCACGGCGGTTGCGGCGGCGTGGGGCAGCAGCGGCCCTGCCTGGGTAAGCCTGCTGCTCGGCCTGCTCAGCGGCCTGGCATGTGTTGCCGCCGCGGGCTGGCTGTGGTACCAATCCACACAGCGGTAGATATCGATTTTGATCCCACGTGCTGCATAGCGCGCGGACCTCTCAGGATTCCGCATGCGTTGCTACCCCAAAACTTCCCCAAAATGAATTGCACCCGCAAAACCAGCTTTTTTTGACTTTTTACCTTATTTGTGCTATTCTATGCCGAATTCTACTCAGGAAGAGTGTATGCAGCGCGAACGCATCTCAGAAAATGTCTACTGGTTTCAAAGTGAAGTTTACGCTCAGGTTACCGCTGGCGCCGTTCTAGGGACACAGTGGGCCGTGGTGATTGACACCCTTGCCCTCCCCGAAGAAACGCTGGCGATGCGTTCTTTCATCGAAGATGAACTGAACGTTCCCGTTCGCTACATCATCAACACCCATTATCACGCGGACCACTCCTGGGGGAACTGTCTCTTCCCCGGCGCGACGATTATCGGCCACACGCTTTCGCGCCAGATCATGCTGGAAAAAGGGCCGGCCTCGCTCGAAGCCGCCCGCAAGCAGAACGCCTCTTTTCGCCAGGTAAAGCTCCTCACGCCGCACCTCACGTTCGCTAGCGGCACCCTTACCCTGCGCGTTGGCAAAAAGAACTTGATCCTGATGTCTACCCCCGGGCACAGCCGCGATGGAATTTCCGTGTTGGTAGAAGAAGACCGAGTACTATTCGCCGGTGATGCCTTTATGCCCTTGCCCTACATTGTGGACGGCAACCTCGATGAACTCGCCGCCACCACCAAGAACATCGGCAAGATGGGGCTGGAGAATATCATTCAAGGCCACGGTGACATCATCCTGCGCGGCGAGATCGAAGAGGCGGTGAAAGAAAACCTGGCCTATATGAACGCCATTCGAAAAGGCGTGCGCAGCGCAGTTAAAAAGCGCAACCCAGCCGAAGCGCTCGCTGCTATCGACGTCGAGTCGTGCGGAAAGAGCCGCATCCTGCTCGGTGGTCTGGCAGAAGACCTGCATAAGCGAAATTTGCGCTTCCTCTACCGCCAGGTGACGGCAGAAGAAGCAGCAGCAGCCACAGCGGCTGCTGCCGCGGAAGCCACCGAACAGGAACAAAACAACCTGGCGTAGCTGCTCAACA
>JAEYTI010000261.1 GCA_023434145.1 Chloroflexota bacterium
AATACTGCTACAATTTGGCTGTCCATGCGTTCCTCCGGTTCAGTTTTGGTTTGAGCACCTACACTTTACCAGAAAACGCATGGATCTTTTATCCCGCTACGACAAGGTAGCAACTTGGGTTAATTAAGCGATTTGCCTATCTCAGTTTTAGCTGCCGGCGCAGCACCGGCAGGAACGCTATGACCAGAACCAGGCTGCTGATCAACGTAATAAACCCAGAAACCCACAGATTCGGTCCGTCCAGCTCACCGATAAACACTCTCTCAAAGGTCTGCCACATCCAATAATTGGGCAGGATGTAGAAGAAGACGTGCCAATCGCGCGGGATGACCAGGGTGATGATCGGCAGGGATAGGTAGATCAGCATGTAAAATTTGAGGATAGCAATGGCTTTGAGCTGGGTATCTGCCAGCCCGCCGATGATATAGCCGGTCAGTATGGGCAGCCCGATCGAGAACAGGAACGCTACCAGCAGCAAGGCGTAGTTGATCTGTGCCCCCACCATGATCAGTGATGACGCGACCACCAGCACCAGGCTGACAAGCAGCGCAAACAGCCCGCGTGCCACCGTCAGCTCAACCATCGACAGCGGTGAGACCCCCAGCGCGCGGATCGCCCGGGTCTCTTTATCCTCGATGATGTTGAAGGCCATCACCAGCGCGCCGAGCAGGCTGCCAATCATAATAAAGATGATCGTGGTGTATTCGGTGATCAGTGAGCGGGCAGCGCTGTTTTGCGTGCGCGTATATGCTGCCACCGTTTCGCCGCGCAGGGCTTGTTCGACCACCCCGCGTAGGGTTTCAGCTTCGCCGCCTTCATTGCCTTCAAAAAGCAGGGTTGGCTGCCCGTTGACCAGCGCCAGCCCGGGCACATCATCACTGCGCAGAATGCGCTCGCGCACGGCCTCAGCCGTAGGCAGAAGGATTACCGTTCCAATTCCTTCCAAACGCTGGATGAGGGCAGGCGCTACGCCGTTCTGCACGGCAAAGGTATACTGCGCCTCGCCGATGGAGGGAACGAACAGGCGCGCGCCCACTGCCAGCAAAAGCGGCGCGAACATAGTGTAGACCAGGATGTTATCGCGCAGGGCATTGGTCCAGTCCTGTCGCAGTAGATTGAGGATACGCTTGAACATTAGCGGCCTTCCTTTAGCAGCCGGTAGCGGATAGCCGCATAGGCGGCAAGCAGTGCCAGGGCGCTCAATGCGGCCAGGTACAGCACCGTGGGTAAAATTTCTGCCAGCCCGGCCCCATGAAAGAGCACGTCGCGTGTGGCGAAGACCGTGGGGTAGGAGGGAATCCACGTCAGCCAGGTGGGGGCAAAGCTGGGTAGGGCAAACGAGATGATTGGCAGCGAGTTGATGATGAGAATACCGACCCCAACAAAGAACCATTCCGACAGGTTGCGGTAAAAGACAGCAATTGTCAGGCTGAGGGTGGTCATGAACAGGCTGGAGAGGCCGATCAGCACCAGCATCAGGAGCAGGTTAAAGCGCAGCCCAAATGCCAGCAGAAGCACGGGCAGGCCGTAAGCCAGGCTGAGCACCAGGAACAGGGCATTCTTCGATAGGATGTAATGAAGCGCGCCAGACGGGCTGACCCGATAGGCCCGAATCGTGGCCTCCTGTTTCTCCTGGAACATCATCACTGCCGCGATCAGGAAGCCGAGCAAAACCACCTCGAAGACGATGATCACCGGCAAAAAGCGGACGTTAAAGGCCGGCGGCGGCGTAACCGGGCGAAGATACTCCACCGGCATGGAATTCTGTGCCGTGCCGCGCAGCTCGAGCACCGCCCGGTCGAGCGAGGCTTCCAGCAGCCCCAGGTTTGCCGGAGGTACTGCGCTGTTGGTGATAATCTCAAACGCTGGCGCATCCAGCCCGCCGGAAAAGATCACGCCCACTTTGTTGGGCTGGCGCTCCAAGTCCGTTCGGAAGGCGGCCTCGTAGGTGTAAACGATGCCTTCATCCAGGCCCATCGAGCGCAAGTGGTTCGCCAACGGAGTGCCGGGAGCCGTATCGAGAATCAGCTCATTGTGAACTTTGATCTCTTTGGGCAGGAACACAACCGCAGCTCCCATCACCAGCAGCAGAAGCCCGATGATCAGTACGTGCCCGCTGCGGTACGAGATGAGCAGGTCTTGTAAGAAAAGGGAAGCAAAGCGTTTCATGACAGGCCCCGTCCCGTTAGCTTCAAGAAAATCTGCTCCAGGCTGGCTTCCTGTGAATGTATGGTCTGGATCGAATCGTTCTGCATCAGGTCGAGGAATGCGCGATGATCCTCGGGCTTGTCGAGGAAGAAGACCCGCTGTTCCACCTGCCCGTCCTTTTCACACAGTTCAACCCGCACAGAACGCTCGCCAAACTGCAGTTTCAGATTGCGCGGTGTATCCATCGCCACAATTTTGCCTTCGTTGATGAAAGCGACCTTATCGCTTAGCTCATCGGCGGTGAGCATGTTGTGCGTGGTGAGAAAGATCGTGCAGCCTTCCTGCTTCTTCTGCTGAATTAACTCTTTGATGCTCGCCGCGGTATTCGGGTCAAGGCCAGAAGTTGGCTCGTCGAGGAAAAGCATTTGGGGGTTGTTGACCAGGGCGCGGGCAAAGACCAGCCGCTGCCGCATGCCTTTAGAGTAAGCGCTGGCTTTACGGTGGGCGGCTTCGGTCAGGCCAACGGCTTCGAGCAGCCGCATCGGGTCGAGGGTAGGAACATCGAACAGCCCGGCATAAAATTTGAGATTTTCGTAGCCCGTCAGCCGCCCATACAGGTTGGGATGCTCGAACGAAACCCCCAACTGGTTGAAGAACCGCGCATCCAGACTACGGATCGATTTGCCCTCGTAGAGAACCTCGCCTTGCTGGAGCGGGAGCAGGCCGGTGAGGATGTTCTGCACCGTGCTTTTGCCCGCGCCGCTGGGGCCCAGGAAGCCGAAAATCTCTCCGCGCGGAATCTCGAAGGATATATCATGCACGGCATAGTTGCCCTTTCCTTCGTAGTCATGGAACAGGCGCTTTACTTGTAACATTGGTTTTCCTAACCTTTTCGCGGTGCCAGCCCGCGCTCAAAAATGCAGATCAGTTGGTCAGCAAGCTGCTCAGTCGGCAGCAGTCGATAGTCGATTTCACCGCGCGCCAGGGCTTCTACGTCCACCTGCTCGCGCGCTATGAGGTAGCGTCCGAACTCGTTGAGCGTGGCGCTGATGATGAAGGTCGCCAGCCCTCGGTCGATTTGGGAATCGATCACTCCCTGCGCGACCCCCATCTCGATCAACCCGTCGTAGAAGTCTTGGGCCGCTTTCTGCAGATTGGCAAAGGGTTCATCCCCAAACGGTCGGTCGCTGAACAACGCGCGGTAGGCGACCCGTGCCAGCAGGGGATTTGAAAGCTCAAAGCGCGTCCCTTCCCGCATCAGCCAGCGCAAGAAATCGAACAAGTTCATGCCGGGGTCGGGCGGTGGGTGCTGCGCCAAAAATCGCTTCTTTTCTTCCCCCGCCAGCTCAATGAGGTAGAGGTACAGGTCTCGTTTGTCTTCAAAGTACTGGTACAAACTGCCCTTTGCAATACCAGCACGCGCTACGATATTGGAGATCGAGGCGTTTTTGTAGTCGTTGGCAGCAAATTCTTCAATTGCCAGATCCAAAATTTGGCGTCGTTTTTCTTCCGGTAGATTGAAAAAAGTGGTTTTCGGCATCGCATCTCCTTATGACCGTTTAGTCATGTGACTGGTTGGTCATATTAAATCACGGTTCCGTGCCATTGTCAAGCAGGAACGGGTGTGGGGAAAAGTTGTCAGGTTGTGGGGGGGTGTACGCAGCCCATCCCCCCACAACCTGACAACTTTTAAGTGCTCCCAGCAGGAACCATAAAAGGGTGTCTTTCATTGTAAGGGTAGCATCCTGGTGATGCGGATAGGGGAGTCTCGCTCAAAAATGCACCTAACAGAAATGACAGGTACAGCGTATTCCCTCAAAACCTGCGGATATCCACAGTTGTTTGATCTCGTGAAATTTGTTATGGTGTAGTTGCTCGTTCACCAGATACCCAAAAGCATACCAACATTGTAGGAATAAGGGCTCTTCGTCCCTTAGGTCATAGGATTATGTTATCTACAAACCCCACCTCCCCAAGAATCCAAACATCGGCGCTGCACAGAGCGCATATTCGCTCTTTGCTTAGAGATTTGGACAAGAAAACCTTTTCGGGCACTGCTTACGATACAGCCTGGGTAGCGCGGGTGATGGAGCCGGCTGGCAAGCAGCAGCCAAGCTATCCGCGCGCGCTGGAATGGCTACGCAAGCATCAGCACCCGAATGGCAGTTGGGGTTCTGACATCGAGTATTACCACGATCGCATTATCTCGACCCTGAGCGCTATCCTCGCGCTGGCAAAAGCGGGCAAAACTGCCGCCGATCGCCTGGCAATCCAGCGCGGAGAGCGCTACATCTGGGAAAAGATCGATCTTTTGCCGCAAGAACCTCATGACACGGTGGGCTTTGAGCTCCTGCTGCCCATGCTTTTTGACGAAGCGCGAAAGATTAATCTAGATCTGCCGTATGAGAAATGCGATCCGTACCGCGCCATTCGCGCGAGCAAGCTGGGCATGATCCCTCCGTATTTGCTGTACTCGCGGAAGGTATCCTCCACCCATTCGCTAGAGTTTATGGGCGGCGGGTTGAACCTCGACCTGCTGGAAGGCTTGCAGGAACCCAATGGATCGTTTGGCAACTCGCCATCCGCAACGGCTTATATCCTCACACACTGCCCCGATAACGAGCCCGCGCGGAAATACCTCAGCGAGGTAACCCTGCTGGACAGCGGTTCGGCAATGTCGGCGCACCCCGTGGAGGTTTTCAATAAGAGCTGGGTTTTGTACAACCTGGAACTGACCGGTACGCTGAGCGATTACGCTGAACTGGCGCATCCGCACCTCGACAGCCTGTGGAAGAGCTGGGATAACACGCGCGGCGTAGGCTTCTCGCGCGATTATCCGGTTCCGGATCTCGATGACACTGCTGTGGTGTTCAAACTGCTCAAGCGCGCGGGCTTCCCGGTCGATGCCGATGCCTTCCTCCAGTTTGAGAAAGAAACCTACTTCACCTGTTACACCTTTGAGCGCACCCCATCGATCGGCGCAAATGTTCACCTGCTAGACGCGCTGGGCGCCTGGCTGGGGTACGAACACCGCCCGAGAATGGTCAAGAAGATCCTGCGGTTCCTGCGCTCTGTTCGCCTGGATGATGCCTACTGGCTGGATAAGTGGCACATCTCGCCATACTACATTACATCGCACGCCATCATCGCCTCGATTGGCTTTGATAATGAACTGGCGCGAGATGCGGTGCGCTGGATTTTATCCACCCAGCGTTCCGATGGCGCATGGGGTTGGTTCCGCCCAACCGCAGAAGAAACCGCATACTGCATTCAGGCGCTAGCTACCTATCACAACCAGGTTGACCGCGTGAATACGTCTGTCATCTATCAGGCAGCAGATTATCTCTCGCGGCAATACGGCGCCTGGGAGATGCCCAATATGTGGATTGAGAAATGCCTGTACACACCAGAACACATCGTCGAATCGACCATTCTTAGCGCGATGATTATGAGTATCAATTTGTAACGGTGCCAGCCACAAACGTTCGTGGTTTTATGGGGTAAAGATGGAGCATACAGAGCGAGATGTTTTTCAGTCGATGTCCGGTGAGGAAAAGCAAGCGATCCAAAAGAATGCTCAGGAGTTAACAAAACTTCTGGGTTTTTGGGCCTCCCGTTATCCGGTGGTGCGCGCAAAACGTGTTCCACCGGTGGCCGTGCTGATTGCCACGGTTCTGCCGCTGCTCCCACAGAGTGTTGCCTTGATCGTGGGGAAGCTGATCCTGTTCATCTTTGCCGTGGATGATCTGGCCGATGAACGGCTGCTCTCGCTAGCGGATTTCAACAAGGCTGCCCAGGCCTGGCAAGAAATTGCCCAGCATGGCAAGGCGAGGGTAAATACGGTGGAAGACAGCGGATTGAGCGCTATGATCGGAGAAATTCACGACGATCTTTCCCAATTCCCGTTGTTTCCTGATTTTGTCTCCCTTTGGGCAAGCCGCCTGGGCCAGCTATGCGAGGCAATGGCGAAGGAATATACCTTCGGGGTAGAGCACCAGGCCAGCGGCGGGCAAACGCTGCCACCGTTTGATGAATACGTAGCGGGCGGTATTCACAGTGTGGGGTTTCCTTTCTGGGGAACCTCGATTTTAATTTTGTTGAGTGAGCCAACCACATTGGTACAACTTAACAAAATTAATGAGTTGATTCTTCAAACCGGAGCCGCGATTCGCCTTTATAATGATGTCCGCACCTATCAAAAGGAAGTTCAAGAAGCGAATATCAATGCCATAACAATTCTTCAGAAAGCGCTCTCCGGGAAGCTCCCGGACTGCTCCAATGAGGAGCTGCTTGGGCGGGCGCAGGCCAATGTGCTGCGACTGGCCGGGCAGTATGCGGAGAATTGCTTTGCCCTATCCGAGCAAGCTGTGTCGGATACCGGTCAGTTTGAGAATATGATCCGGCGGATTGTGGCATTTCACGCAAATTTTTATGGTTCACAGAAACACACGTTTGACTATCACACCATATCCTCCTCTGACACATTTTCCATGATCGAGGGGGCTTCGCAGCACAAAATGCCAGGAGGTTGAGCAGATGGTAGAAGAAGCGCAGATCAATGCGGAACAGCTAATCGCGGAGCAGATGGAAATACGCCGGGAAAAACTGGCGCTGTCCATTTCCAGGTACGTCACCGGTGGCACGGCGCTGCTGGTGATATTGCTGGTTCTGGTGAGCCTTCTGTTCACCCGCAGCAACCAGCTTCTGGCGCTGGCAGCAGTCACTGCTCCGCTGATCTTAGGGGCAGGCATATATCCGCAGATGGTGAAGAGCGGGCGTTCTAAGACGGGCATTTTTATCTTCATTGTTACGCTCTTGCTCGCTGTTAGCCTGGGTGTTTTGGTTGTGCCCGAGATGCGGTTGACGACGACGATTGGCTTTTTTCTCATCATCATTATCAGCAATATGCTGCTGGGAGAGCGTGACAGCCGCATGCTGGTTGGCCTCAGCGTGCTCCTCTTTGCCTTCCAAATCTTCGCCAACAGCCGCTGGCAGCTTGGCTGGTTTGAGCCTCTAGGCCCAGAAACGGAATTATTGATCAACCTGCTCGTCAGCTCAACCTCCTTGCTGGTTGGCGCGGTCGTGGTGCGCATCATCATCCTGGGGCAAGATCAATCCTTTAAAGAGGCGCAGCGAGCAAAGCTCGAGATTGAGAAACGCGCCCGCGCCGAACAGCACGAAAAAGAGGCGTTGCAGTCCACCATCACAAATTACGTCAGCTACATGGCCGAGGTGGGGCAGGGCAACCTGGCAGTCCGCATTCCACTGCACACCAACGGGCATCAGGAACTGGATCAACTGTCGGTGCTGGGCAGGCAGCTCAACCAGACGACAGCGAGCCTGCAGTCGATGATCACCTCCGTGCTGGACGTTGCCAAAACCCTCAACTCCTCCTCGGCTGAGATTCTTGCCGCAACCACCCAGCAGGCGGCTGGGGCCAGCCAGCAGTCCTCCTCGGTGGCGCAGACCACCACAACAGTGGACGAGGTAAAGGCAATCGCGGAACAGGTGTCGATGCGCGCTTCGGAGACAACCGAGGTCGCCCAGCGCACGGTCGCCGTTTCGCGAGCCGGGCAGGCGTCGGTGCAGCAGGCCATCGGCAGCATGCGCATGATCCAGGAGCGGGTGGAGGGCATCGCCGAGAACATTATGGCCCTGTCGGAGCGCACGCAAAAGATCGGCGACATTATTATGACCGTGAGCGATATCGCCTCCCAATCGAACATGCTGGCGCTCAACGCTTCGATCGAAGCTGCCCGCGCCGGTGAGAACGGCAAAGGCTTTGCCGTGGTGGCGAAAGAAGTGCGCACCCTATCCGAACAGTCGAAACAGGCCACTGAGCAGATCAAAGCCATTCTTCTGGAAATCCAGAAGGCGACCAACACGGCCGTGATGGCAACGGAAGAAGGCATCAAGGGCGTGGATAAGGGCGTGCGGCTGGCAGCGGATGCGCAGCAGGCCATCGAACAGCTTTCTGAGGCCATCACCGAATCGGCGCAGGTTGCCATGCAGCTCACAGCGGGCGGGCGGCAGCAGGTGGTCGGCATGGAGCAGATCGCGGTGGCGATCAACAACATTCATCAGGCAACGTTGCAGAGTCTATCGAGCACGCGCCAGGCTGAAAAAGCAGCTCAGAACCTCAATGAGATTGCAGGAAGCCTGCTGACCAACGTCGAACAGTACCGGTTATGAGGTTAATCTTTTCTTAGTTCCGGCTTTCATACAAAGGTCCGTATGAGCACTAGCGAGTGGGAAATGTTCGAGGGTGAGGTTTTCCCAATTCACAACCCTGTAGATATTATCGCCCTGCGAATGGGGGTGCGGCAAATCGCCCGCCAGGCAGGGTTGGGGCTGGTTGGGCAATCGAGCTTATCCATTGCCACTTCGAACCTGGCATACAAAATGGGCCTCGATACACATACGGGCGGGCGTGTGAAGGTTGGGCAGCAGCGTGATGGAACCAGGGTGGGCGTGCGGCTGGTGATGAGCATGCCGGTGAAACCGAATGAGAAACCCGCGCCAAACCTATCGGATGAAGTGTATTTACTGGTGGACAAGATTGATATCCACATCAACTCCGAAAACATCATGATCATCACCATGATGAAGTGGGAATTGAACGAGATGGTGAACAACCAGACAGTGGAGCAATAGGAAACGGCGACTATGAACCAGAACAGCCGAAGTGCAGCGACAATCATTGTGGCGGAAGACAGCCCAATGCAGGCGTTAAATTTGAGAGAACTGCTAACCCAGGCCGGTTTGAACGTATTTTGGGCACGGAATGGGCTGGAATGCCTGAAATTGGTCGATGAGACCGATCCAAGCCTCATCCTTCTCGATCTGGAAATGCCCGAGATGAACGGCCTGCAAACCTGCCAGGAGCTAAAAAGCAAACCAGAAACCGCGAAAATCCCGATCATCATGTTTACCCGGCACGATGATCCGGAATTTGCCCTTTTGGGATACCAGACAGGCGCCGTGGACTATATTCCGAAAGACGCCTTTGCCAATGCCGTGCTGCTTGAAACACTAGAACAGCTAGGATTGATCTCTGGCAAAAACGGGTTGCAAGGCAGCGATGAAAAAGCGGCGTAACCACGCGATCACCGCGTGATATTGGGTGTGAGGTTTTGATGAATCAACCGCGGAAAATCGTTCGCAGCCCGGAGGCGTTCACCCCCACCCAACCAGGGTCCGTTGCGGATTGCACGGTACTGTTATTTACGCTTGGCGATCATGCGTTTGCGCTCAAAATCGAGGCGGTGGCGCAGGTGATCCCAATGCTCAAACTGGTTCCGCTGCCGCAAAAGCATCCATTTATTGAAGGGTTTACCAATATTCACGGGCAGGTTTTCCCAGTAATTGGCGGGCGGCAGCTCCTTGGCTGGCCCGCGCAGGAAGCGCAGCTAAATACCCCCATCCTGCTCATCTGGAGCGAAGGATGCATGATTGGCCTGATTGTAGATGAGGTAAAAGAGGTGGTCTCGCTGGCCGCCGCTACGATCACCGGCCCGGAAACGCTCGTGCCAATGGGCGTGGAAAGCATATCGGTTTTGCAGGGCGTTGCCTATGCCGATGGACTGCCCATCATCCTGATCGACGCAGACTATCTGTTGAACCCGTCACAGATCCGCGAATTGAACCGGGTGATCGAGGCACTCACAGCACAGCATGATCGGGAAGGGAAATCACGCAGGCGGCGGGCGAATTTGAATGCAACCCTGGCAGAACAGGTCGCGACCATTGCCTCCGATCTTCCTCCGATTGATGGACAATCACCGCCCGCGGTAGAGGCGCCCCAACCGGATCAGGAATCATGAAGAAACGGTGGGTATGCTGAAAGCGAATTTGGGGCCCTCCGATCGCGCCGCGCTTTCCCTCAACGATGAGGATTTTTTTCGGTTCTCTGGGCTGGTGAAAGAAATTTTCGGGCTTGCTTTTCCTGAAAAACGCCGCGCCGAGTTAGAAATTGGCGTGCGAAGGGCTTTTGCTGCATCCACCTGCACCGACCTGGACGAATATTTCGCCATTCTCAAGGATTCGGAAGCCGGCGCGCTCGAGCTGGAGCGGCTGGCGAACAGCCTGACCATTGGCGAAACGCATTTCTTCCGCGATGCAGGCCAGTTTGATGCGATGGCAAACCACGTTTTGCCAGAGATCATTCAGCGTAAACAAAACGCACGCACGCTGCGCATTTGGAGCGCGGGCTGCGCAAGCGGCGAAGAACCCTATTCCATCGCTATGCTGCTGCGAGAGCTAATCCCTGATATTCAGGACTGGTCGATCACCATTTTGGGAACGGATATTAACACGCAGCATTTGGAGCGGGCAAAACGCGCTGACTATGGCGATTGGGCATTCCGCGAAGCACGGGCGCAATCTTACCGGGCGCGGTATTTCACGGTTCATAACAAGCAGTATAGGCTCCATCCAGAGATCTGTAAGATGGTTACACTGGGTCTTCTCAACCTGGCGGAAGATCGCTACCCATCCTACGAAACCAATACCATGTTCGTCGATCTGATCCTGTGCCGCAACGTGACCATCTATTTCCCCGAGGAGGTCACGCGTGGGGTCATCGGGCGATTTTACGAAGCACTCGTTGATGGCGGCTGGTTGGTGATTGGCCATTCGGAGTATTCCACCAATACCTACCAGCGTTTCCAGGCGCGTAATTTCCCGAATGCCATCCTTTATCAGAAGCAAAACGAGTCGATAAAAAGCCGGGGTCAGCGAGTATTGGATTTTCAGCCCTCACCACGGAAGACAGGGGATGGCGTGGGGCAGCCAGCCGTAGCAAAGTCACAGCAAATCGATCTGCCATCCATTGCTCGCCGGGTAGATCGTGCGGCGGTTCCGTTTGCCGCGCCGGTTCTGAGTGATTTCGAACAGGCCCAGGCGCTGATGGCGCAGGGCCGAGTCGATCACGCGCGTGATCTGCTGTTGCGCTGGCTGGAAAAGCACCCTACCGATGCCCCCGCCTGCGCGCAGTTGGGCAAATCTTTTGCCGACCTCGGCAATTGGCCCGAGGCAGAACGCTGGTGCCATCTCGCGATCCAGTTGGATTCGCTCAACCTGGAG
The DNA here is from genome assembly GCA_023434145.1 of Chloroflexota bacterium. Classification (GTDB taxonomy): domain Bacteria; phylum Chloroflexota; class Anaerolineae; order Anaerolineales; family Anaerolineaceae; genus DSYU01. The sequence goes on from JAEYTI010000261.1 coordinate 11,233, forward strand.
GGGTATTACATCCTGGCGCTCGTTTACCAGCACCAGGGGAATGCCGCGCGGGCAATTGAAATGATGAAGAAGGTTGTCTATATCAACCGCGCCGATGTGTTAGGGCATTTTAGCCTGGCAAACCTGTATCACAATGCCGGTCAAATCTCCCTGGCGCTCAAATTTTTGGAAAATGCACAACGTATCCTGGAAAAGCTTTCACCGGATGATATGGTTCCGCGCTCAGGCGAAATATCGGTGGCGCGGCTGCTGCAGACGGTGCAACATCAGAAGAACAGTTGGCGAAAAGAACAGGGGCTGCAAAATGCGCCCGTGGAGTAATCAATGACCAGCGAAAAACAACAAACGACACCCCATCCGATCGACGCCGGTATGCACAGCATGGAGCAGATTGAGCGCATCTGGGCGCAGCGTGCCGAGCAGTTCGCGCAGGTGGAGGGTGAGGAAGAGGCGGGCGAACAGATCGAAATCCTTCTGGTTTCGCTGGGCGGCGAACAGTACGGTCTGGAGGTGCGGTACGTCACTTCTGTGCGCCCCCGCGACCGAATAACGCGCATTCCCCGCCTGCCAGAGTGGATTGCCGGGATCGTCCATCTTCGCGGGCGGATGCTTTCGGTGATCGATCTTCGTCTGTACCTGGGCTTGCCGCAGGGCTCCGGCGCGAGCGGCGAGAGTTTTGTGTTTGTGCAGACCCCGGCGATGCAGGTTGTATTTCTGGTAGATGATGTCGCGTCTGTAGAGGAGATGCCACTGCGCGAACAACGCTCCGGCGATCGCGAGATGCACCATCTTCCGGCGGGGTACGTGCGCGCAGTGGTTGAAGCCCGCGGCGATGCGGTCCGGCAGCAGTACATCACCGTGCTGGATGTCGCTGCCATCCTGTCCGATCCACGGTTGATCATCCATCAGGAGTTGGGATGAAAAGAGCGTTACTGGGGATAGCGGTATGAGTACAGCCAAAGAAATCCGAGACCGCCTCTTGCGCAGTTTCCGCGCGGAACTGGCCGAGCACATTCAGACGATGACCGCAGGCCTGCTTAGCGTTGAGCAAGCTACGGCTGCGGGAGGAGCGCTGGATCAAGAAGTGCTGCACACCACGTATCGCGCGGCCCACAGCCTGAAAGGCGCGGCACGCGCAATGGGTGTTACGGCGGTGGAACAGATCGCGCACGCGCAGGAGACAATCCTCGACAGCCTGCGGCGCGGCGTGGTCACGCCTTCCACAGCCATGTTTAGCGCGTTTTATCAGTCGATGGATGCCATCCAGGCCGTACAGGCAGCCTATGAGGCCGGGGAAACCACGCCACCTGCACAGGCTCTGATCGCCTTGATGGAGCTGGAAAAAATCCGTTCGACGGCCCTGCCGCCCGCGTCGCAGCCTGAACCTGCGACTGTGGCCCCGGTGGCCATTCCCCTGGAGCCGAAGCTGTCTCCTGCAGTACAAAAAGCGGCATACGCCACCGGTGACGAAACCATCCGCGTGGACGTCGAGAAGCTCGATGCGATGATGGCGAATCTGAATGATCTGCTGATCGCTCGCATCACCCTGGAAGAACGCCTGGGGCAGCTCATCCGGCTGCGTGACCAGATCAACGGCATGCAGCGGGCCTGGTCACAAATGCGCATGCCGTTCAATCGCCTGGAGCGCCAGGTAGATGGCGGGCTGCTCAGCCTGCACAAACCCATCTCTGTAGATGCATATGAGCCGCGCAGCAATGGTTCTACGGTGCAGCAGATGCAGCAGAACGCTGGTGCTGCGCGAGCCGGGAACCAGGCCGAGTATGAAGGCGAAGAGCTGAAGCGGATGGTTGAGGTCTGCAAGGATGTGGACTCGCTCCTGCAGTATCTGCGAACCAGCCAGGAGCAGATGGGAGCCGTAGCCGGGCAAATTGAGACGCTGTCTCGCCATCTCGCCGCTGACTCGGCGCACATCTCGCTCATCATCGATAGCATGGAAGAGGATGTAAAGCGTTTGCGATTGATGCCGTTCAATGCCATTACCACCACCTTTGCGCGGATGGTACGCGACCTGGCGAACCAGGAGGGGAAAGAAGCGGCCCTGACAATCCTCGGCGGTGATACCGAGATGGATAAACGGGTGCTGGAGGCAATGAAGGACCCCCTGATGCACCTGATCCGCAATGCGGTGGGGCATGGGATTGAACCGCCCGAGCAGCGCCAGGCAGCGGGGAAATCTCGAACCGGGCAGATTACCATCAGCGCGGAACGCGCCGGCAATGAGATTATCGTCCGCGTTTCGGATGATGGGGCCGGGTTGGATGTCGAGTCGATACGAAAAGCGCTGGCAAAAACCGTCTCCTCCAAAGGCGAGACCATTGACCCCGATGCGATGAGCGAAAACGAGTTAATTGAATCGATCTTCTCGCTCGGAATTTCCACCAGCCCCATGATCACCGATGTATCGGGGCGCGGCGTAGGCCTGAACGTGGTACGCAGCAATGTCGAGTCGCTGCACGGCAGGCTGACCGTTTCCTACCAGCAGGGCATGGGCAGCACGTTTTCCCTGTTCATGCCGCTCTCGCTGACCGGCATGCTGGGGCTGCTGGTTCGCGCCGCAGGGCAAACACTTGCCATCCCAATCGACAGCATCGAGCGCACGCTCAAACTGGAGCCGGAAGACTTGTTTGTCTTCGAAGGCCACGACGCAATCGATTATGATGGCCGGCCCCTGCCGCTGGCGTGCCTGAGCGAAACACTGGAAATCCACACACACGCACAGGAAGCCGTTGTTCCGTTGAAGGAATCCTACGTGGTTGTTCTGTCCATCAAAGAGCGGTTCGACCAGCACGGGCAGAAGGACGAAAAAGCGGGCTGCGTGGCTTTTGTCGTAGATCAACTGCTGGGCGAGCAGGAAATTGTCATCAAGGATCTGGGCAGTCCGCTTGCCCACGTGGTGGGTTTTGCGGGGGCCACGATCCTCGGCAACGGTGAAGTGGTGCTGGTACTGAACACGGACGAATTGGTGAAGATGGCCTCCAGGCAGGGGCGGCGAACAATTTTGGATGCAGTTCAGACCCATTCCGATGAGAAAGCGCAGAAAGGCCCGAAAAAGATCCTTGTCGTAGACGATTCGATCACTACCCGCACGCTGGAAAAGAACATCCTCGAAGCCGCTGGCTACCAGGTTTGTATTGCCACCGATGGATGCGAGGCGCTGGAAATGATGCAGGCGGGCAGCCTCCCAGATTTAGTCGTGACCGACATCGTTATGCCGCGCATGGATGGGTTTGAAATGACTCACCGGATCAAGAGCGATCCGCAAACTGCGCATCTACCGGTGATTCTCGTCACATCGCTGGAATCGGCGGAGGACAAAAAGCGCGGTATTGAGGTTCAGGCGGATGCCTATATTGTCAAAAGTGGTTTCGATCAGGCCAACCTGCTGGGAACCATCGAGCAGTTGATATGAAGGAACAGAATGAGCAAGCGTAGCGGCCCTATTCGTGTGCTGGTTGTTGAAGACTCGCCAACCGCGCGAAGCCTGTTGGTCTCTCTATTGGATCAGGATCCCGAGATACAGGTGGTGGGCACTGCGCTGGATGGGATTCAGGCGGTGCGCGGCGCAATTGATCTGCGGCCAGATCTCATCACGATGGATATCCATTTGCCGCGCCTGAACGGATTGGAGGCGACCCGGCAAATTATGCGCGCTGCGCCGGCCCCAATCGTTATCGTAACGGCAGACCTGAACCGATCGGACATGGATCTCACCTTCGAGGCGATCCGCGTCGGGGCGGTATCGGTGGTGAGAAAACCGGGCCGTGGAGATGTGGAAAGCTGCGCGCAGGTGGTGCAGACCGTGCGCCTGATGGCGGACGTGCCTGTTGTTCACCGCTGGAGTGGTGTAACGGGAAAACTCACTGCCAGAGAACAGGCAGTAATCCGCCCGAATCGCCTGGAAGCACTCCAGGAACGATCCCTGCGGATCATCGGAATCGCAGCGTCGACCGGTGGCCCAGCGGCCCTGGCTACCGTATTGAAGCCGTTGCCAGCAGACTATCCGCTGCCGATCCTGGTTGTGCAGCACATCACCCCTGGGTTTGCGGGGAGCCTGGCCGATTGGCTGAACGGCGAGTTGAGCCTGCACGTGCGGCTGGCAGAGCAAGGCGAAGTGGCCCCTCCGGGCACGGTCTTATTCGCGCCGGATAACTGCCATATGCAAGTTGGCGAGCAGGGTGAGGTTATTTTGCACAAACAGCCGCCGCACAAAGGCTCTCGCCCCTCAGCGGATTATCTCTTCATCTCGCTGGCCAATCACTATCAGGACCAGGCGCTGGGGGTCATTCTCACCGGCATGGGCGATGATGGCGTGGAAGGCCTGGCTGAGCTGCACCGGCGGGGCGGGCTGGTGCTGGCGCAAGATGAGGCAACTTCTGTGGTGTATGGCATGCCGCAGGCAGCGGCAAAACGGAAAGTGGTTGATCAGGTTTTGCCGGTGGGTTTGATCGGACCGGCATTAATGCGCTTATCGAAAGAAAGGGGGTAAGATGGCAGAATCTATGCGTAAGAAAACTATTCTGGTTGTCGAAGACAGCCCTACCCAGGCGGCACAGACGCGCGCGCTGCTGGTGGCGAACGGTTTAAACGTTCAGATTGCCGGTGATGGCGTAGAGGGAATGGAAAAGGCAGTGGAAGTGCAGCCCGAATTAATCATCCTCGATCTTGAAATGCCGCGGATGAACGGGGTAGAAATGGCCAACGCCTTGAATGAAAACCCGCTCACCAACAAAATCCCGATCATCTTCTTTACCCGTCACGTTATCTCCGATACGCTGATCTCCTCCAAGGAGCGGGTGGTAGACTTTATTCCCAAGGATGCTTTTGCCAAAGTGGTGATGATTGAAACGCTAAAGCAAATGGGCATTCTTTACAAGTAGCCGGAGCTGCGTATAGCGAAGCGGATATGGGGATTGTTTCGTGGTGTTTGGCTGCATGTTTGCCTTGTGAAGTACGGTAAATATGCAGCCAAACACTACGAAATAGGGACGCTCCTGGGGACGGTCGCGGGATGACGGATGGGTATGCTGTGTCTAGTAATCGCTTGAAGGAGACACAGTCATGAGAACGAAACGAACCACCCCACAGAACAATCGCAAAAGCGCCGTAATCATCGGCGGCGGCATCGCAGGCCTTTCCGCGGCACGTGTGGTGGCAAAGCACTTCGACGAAGTTACCCTGATCGATCGCGACCATCTGCCCGATGAACCCGCGTTCCGCTCGGGCATTCCGCAGGCAATGCACGCGCACACGCTGCTGCCTTACGGGCAGTTGATGTTGGACAAGTTGTTCCCCGGCCTGGTAGACCACCTGATCGCCAATGGTGCGCAGACGATCGACGACGGCCGGGATACTGCAACCTACGAAGCAGGCCTGATGCGCAGCACGCACGCAAAGTCTTCACGACCTACCGTGTCTTGCAGTCGCCCCATGCTCGAAGGTGCGCTCTACAATGAGATTGCCGCTTACGCGAATGTGAAGGTTTTGCAGGGGTACGAGGTGGTTGGGTTGATCATGGATGAAGCGAACAGCAGCGTAACCGGCCTCACCATCCGCAACCGGCAGGCAGCGGGTGATGGGCTGCAGCAGTTCTCCGCGGATCTGGTTATCGATGCATCCGGGCGGAATTCGAAAGCGCCGCAGTGGTTGGCCCATCTCGGCTATGTTCCGCCGGAAGAATGGCGCATCAACGCCTACGCGGGCTATGCCTCGCGGATCTACCGCCAACCAGAGAACGACCAGCGAAACTGGAAGAAGCTGCACATCATCCCCAGCCCGCCGGACGAGCCGCGCGGCGGGGTGATCCTTCCGCTGGAAGGCGGGCGCTGGCACGTAACGCTGATGGGCGTGGCTGGCGACTACCCGCCCACGGATGAAGAAGGCTTCCTGGCGTTTGCTCGCAGCCTCTCATCGCCGGAGCTGTATGATGCAATCCGATTGGCGGAACCGCTCAGTAAGATTGCCGGCTACCGTAAGAACGAGAACCGCGTCCGGCGATTTGAGAACCTGCCGCGCTACCTGGAGGGCCTGCTGGTGCTGGGCGATGCCGCGTACACGATGAATCCAGTCTATGCGCTGGGTATGACGGCGGCGTTTGTCAGCAGCCAGGTGCTGGAGCAGGTGATCGAAAAGGCAAGTGTAACCAGCGGCGCCTCGGCGCTGTCGGCTGTATTCCAGAAGAAACTGGCAGCCAGTATGTCGAATTTGTGGCAACTGGCCGTGCGCAGCGACTGGCGCTGGCCCGCTACAGAGATCAGCGATAACACAGAAGAGCTGTATTTACAGTCGCTCAGCGTTGCCTGAGCAGTCACAAGGATTATCGGTAATGATAAAGGAGTATCTGATGAAAACCATAAGCAGAGAAGAATTGATGTCTCGCTTAAATCGACACGAGCAAGTGCAATTGGTGATGGCTCTGGGCCAGTGGGCCTACGAGCAGGTACATATCCCTGGCTCGCTGAATCTTACAAGCCCCGCGGAGGCGTTGGGCCGCCTCTCACCAGAACAGGAAGTGGTGGTGTACTGCATGAACGAAAACTGCCCTGCAAGCTACCGCCTGTACTACCATCTCAAGAATTTAGGCTTCCAGAAGGTAACCCGTTTTGCCGGCGGGATCGAAGCGTGGGCCGAGGCAGGCTTCCCAGTTGAGGGGACCCGGGCCACTGAAACCGGATGGACATATGTGTAAGGAGGATGGGTTTTCAAACCCCCAAAATCAACCAAAGCCCCGGCGCGAATAAGCGCCGGGGTTTTGTTTTTAACATGGTTCCTGCTGGTGTTCCCAGCATTCCACCATTTCCGTCCAGTGGATTTCCTGCGCGCTCTCGCCTGGCGAGTGCGGGGCGGGCGGCAGATCGCTCCCGAACTGTTCGATCCAGTTGCGCACTTCGTGCGGAGTGGCTGGATGCGTGCGCGCGTAGCGGATGACGTCATCGGCAAGTTTTGATTCTCCGGCATTTCGCTGCAAGGCGGCCAAACCAACCATCGCGGCAATTGCCACCGTACCGGCCCGCTGGCTGCGGCCAACAGATAATGCCTGCGTGAGCATTTCGTGGATTTCGGCGGTGTTCTCTGAGCCGGAAACAATCAGGCTGAATGCGGTCCGGCACAGTAATGCTGCCCTGGAAAGATCGTTGCCAAGCTCTTCCCAAATCTGCAACCCTTCTTTGAAATATTGATATGCCTGCGCGTACGCTTTGCGGTCAAAGGCCATCTTCCCCATCACTTCTAACCCCACCGCGATATCGGCCCGCTGGTTGACCAGTTGGGCAGAGACCAACCCTTCTTGCAGCGCTTCCTCTGCGCCTTCTTTCCCCATCAAATGCAGCGCATTTGCCAGCAGAATATTCGCGAGGCTGATCTTGTTACGCCCAAGCTCCTTGTAGGTGCGAATGCACTTTTGCGCCTGCTCGACTGCTTTTTCGTAAGCGCCAGTTTCGATATAGAAACGCACGTAGGCGCAGAGCGCATCCGCGCGGCTCAGGCGGTCGTTGCAGGCTTTGCTAATACGGACCGATTCCTCAAAGTACTGGCGGGCTTCTTCTACCTGCCCGTGCCACAGGTGCACGACACCGAGATTCGAGGTGGCATAGGTGCGGATTCGCAGCTCGCCAATAGACTTGCAAACCTGCACGCACTGGTCTAGATACTCCTGGGCGCGGAGCAATTGGCCCTGGTATAGGGCGACAGCACCCAGTAGTCGCAGTGCGCCCGCCTGGGTCCATCGATCCCCTGTGCGGTCATAATATCCCAGGCTTTCTTGCGCGGTGCGGGCGGCCTCGGAGTACTGCCCGTGCATCACCTGCAAAAAGGCGTACCAAGCCAGGACAAACGCTGTTTTCCCGGCGTCAAAGGGGTCGGCTTTGCGCAGCAGCGCCACCCCTTGCTCCATGAGAACGCTGCCCTGCTCTAAATACCACTGGCGCGCCAGCAGGCTGCCTTCCGCCGCGCACAAAAAACCGACCAGCCCAGGGTCATCTTCCGGTGACCGGATCGACTCGATCGCCCTGCGGAAAGCAGCGGCGCCCTGGGCCAGTGTCCCGCGGAATTCGTTATAGAGCCAGAATGGTTCTGCTGCCTGAAACAGTGCCTCGTGATCGTTTTGTTCGGCTGCCCGGTTCCAGGCCGTACGGATATTGTCGATATCGGCGGTCACTTCCAGCCCGGTTTGCAACTGGCGTCCGCCTTTGTAACCGGCGAGCGCATCGGCGAGCCATTCCATGTAGTGCCGGTAATGCTTGTTCAGCGTTTCTTCCTTGTTTTCCGGGTTCTGCCCCAGTTTCTCGGCCGCATACTGGCGTACCAGTTCGTGCATATCGTAGCGGTTCGCCCGGTGGCGCAGCAAAGCCTTATCGACCAGCGCCATCAAAACGTACGGCTTGGCTCCGGCAACTCTTTCCGTTGCCTCGCGCGTGCAGCCGTTGTGAAATACCGAGAGGCGGGCAAGCGTTGCCTGTTCTACTGGCGAAAGCGTTTCCCAGCTCTGGTCAAAGATCACGCGCACGCTGCGGTGACGGTCGGGTAGGTTGCGCATCGATGCCGAAAGGATATCGATGCCCTGCATAATCTCCTGCGCAATTTCCGCGCAGCTCATCGCCCGCGCCCAGGGCGCGGCAAGCTCCAACGCAAGGGGCATGCCTTCTACGAGCTGGCAAATATGCACCACTTCCGCCAGCGTTGTTTCATCCACTACCAGCCCGGGGTTTGACCGCCGGGCGCGGTCGATGAACAGCTGGACTGCGCTGTACTTCTTGATCCAAAGTTCGGTTTCACCTGTGATGGGCTCATCCGGCGGTGGGAAGGGCAGCCCGCCCACTTCGAAGACCCACTCCTCGACCAGGTTCAAGCGCTCGCGGCTGGTGACCAGCACCTGGATACCGGGCGCATCCGCGAGGACCTCCGAGATCAGCCCGGCACCATCCAGCAGATGCTCGAAGTTATCCAGCACGAGCAGCATTTTTTGACTCCTAAGCCGGTTAGCGAGCTGCTCTTTGAGGGCTGCCCCCGGGCTGAATCGAAAATGGAGGGCATTGGCAATGGCGGGTAAAAGGAATTCGGCGCTGCTGACCGGAGCGAGTGCGACAAACACGGCTCCGTTGGTCATCTCCTTCGCCATTTGCGATGCAGCCTCGATTGCCAGGCGCGTTTTTCCAATTCCACCGGTGCCTACCAGAGTCACCAAACGCACGTCAGGATTGTCGATTAATTCGTATAGGCTAGTCAGTTCGCTCTGCCGCCCGAACAATTGAGACGGCTGCGCTGGGAGGTTGACCATATAAGATGAAGATGATGGCGTACTTCCATCTGGCAAATTGGCGGCACTGGAGATTGTGCTGTGGGAGGCACCTGCTTTCCCATCGCGAATCGCTTCCATTTCCGCCGCTGCCAGGCGCATGCTCGGCAGGCGCTGTTCGCGGTCTTTTTCGAGCATGCGGGCGATGAGCTGCTCCAGGGCAGGGGGAGCTTCCGGGCGGAGCTGGCGCAGCGGAGGCGCTTCCTCGTTGAGGATCTGGTGCAGCAGCGTGTGAAATTGTTCTCCCTTGAAAGGTGTGCCCCCGGTAAGCATTTCGAACAGCAAAACGCCAAACGCCCAGATATCGCTGCGGTGATCCATCTCCTGCCCCTGGATCGCCTCTGGGCTCATGTATGCCGGGCTGCCGAGCAGAACGCCCGCCTGTGTCAACCGCGAATCACTGCCCTGCAGTAAGGCCAGCCCAAAGTCAATCAGCCGGGGGTGGTCATCTGTATCCAGCAAGATGTTTTCCGGTTTCAGGTCGCGGTGCAGGATATGCAGGTGGTGGGCACGGCTGAGCGCGTCGGCAAGCTCCAGGGCGATCTCCAGCGCCTTCTGCACGGGTAGCGCGCCTTCCTGGTCTAGCTGATCACGTAAGGTGCCACCGGGCAAGTACTCCATCACCAGGTTGTAGGTGCCCTCATGCTCGTAAAATGCCAGCATGGGCACGATGTTGGGATGGCTTAGCTGCTCCAATGCCTGGCCCTCACGCGCAAACCGTTCGATCATCTCGGGCCGGCTGGCGACCAGTTGAGGCAGCAGGCGCTTGATTGCGACCGACTTGCCGGTTTGATGATCCACGCCGTGGAATATCTCACCGAACCCTCCTGTGGTGAGCAGGGAATCAACCTGGAAGCGAGCTGCCGGTGATTCTTGCACTGCCGCTGGTTGAGGCGTTTTTTCGACAGCGAGTCTGGCATTCTCCCGTACCGGTGGGGTAAGCTTGCGGGAGCGGATGGCATCATAGAGTGCGGTTGTCTCTGCTTCTGGCGCGGCGCCCAGTTCTCGCTCCATCAGATCCACCAGTACCTTGTACTGGCGCAGTGCAGCAGATGGCTGACCGGTCCAGGCGTAGGCCTGCATCAACATGCGGTAGGCAGGTTCATGCAGCGGATCGAGTGCCAGCCAGCGCCGGGCCGGCTCGATCGCTTTTTCGTACGCGCCCTGTTCAGTCCAAAACCGCGCCAAATACACCAGCGCATCCGCAAACAAGCCGCGCAGCCTTTCGCCCTGAAAGAACTGCCAGTCGTCAAAGCTCGGGCTGTCGGGCAGATTAAACCCCGCAAGAAAGCCATCTGTGTACAGCGAAACGGCTTCTTCCAGGTGCGCACGGCAGGTATCGCACGCCAATGCTGGCCCGCTCAAAGCACGGAGGTCGCCGTGTTCTTCCGCCTGATGGATGCACGCTTCAAAGGCAACAACATCGATCCACACTTCCGCCCCTGGCCTGATCTGCACCTTCTCGCGCTCGATCAGCAGAACCTCTTTGCCGAGGATTTCTTTCAGCCGCGAAAGATCTCGCCGCAGGTTTGCCAGAGCGCTGGAGGAATCGAATTCGGGCCACAAAAGAGCCGCCAGTGCCTCTCGACTGTGCGGCTGCCCGGTGACCAGCAGGTAGCTGAGGAGAGCCAGCATTTTGCGCCGGTTGATCAGAACGGGTTGGCCCCCTCGCTCGACCCTGGGAAAGCCAAAAAGATACAATTTTAGTTTGTGCATCCTATCTCCAGGTACTAATGTAACAATATATATCAATTAAATCAATATATCAAAAGGACACGCTGTATTGGGTGCATTTCAGTTTCGGGGTGGTTTCCTTCGCGCGAAGGCAACCACCCC
>JAEYTI010000272.1 GCA_023434145.1 Chloroflexota bacterium
ATCACCCCCTGTGACACCAAAACTCCTTGAAACTACTATGAGCCAAGTGTGTTTTGTGAGCGTGTTGCATAGCAACACGCTCACAAAACACACAAATTGGTCCGCCGTTACCGGCAAGAATATCCTGGATCGGGCGGGAGGCCTTTGCGACGGGTAGCTTCCACCGCAAGCTGATCGCAGCGCTCGTTCTCGGGATTGCTGGCGTGGCCTTTCACCCACCGGAAAGTCACGTCGTGACGATCCAGCAGTTCAAGCAGTTCGGCCCACAGATCGGCATTCTCGGCGCGCTCTTCGGCGTTGCGCATCCAGCCACGGGAGCGCCAGCGCCGCGCCCAACCCTGCTCCACGGCTCGCACCACGTACTGCGAGTCAGAGTAGATGACAATCGGCAGCTTGCGCTTCATCGAGCGAAGCGCAGCGATCACTCCCATCAGTTCCATGCGGTTGTTGGTCGTACAGGCAAACCCGCCCGAAAGCTCTTTGCGTCCCGGGCCATGCAGCATCACCACGCCGTAGCCACCTGGGCCTGGGTTGCCGGTGCTGGCCCCGTCAGTGAAGATCACCACCTTACCCGCCTGTAATTCCGCCTGGTGATTGGTTACAGCGGCTGCGACCGCTGCTGAACCAGGCTGCTGGCGGGCAGGGGCACGCGGCGCAGGCTCCAGCAGCGCAGGCTGGGGCATCACCTGCCCGCCGGAGCGCAAAAAGTCCTCAGCCTCGGCGCGGGTAGCAAATCCGCGGTACACAGCGCCGGGGAAGCCTTTTACCTGCGCTTCCGCGCCGTCCGAACCCGTCCACTGGGTATAAATGTCAGGCTTGCGCCCTTTGAGTACGGCGTAGAAATGCTTTTTTCGCTCGGCCATGCGCCCATTGTAACCGATCCATAATCGCTCATGCTACAATAAGAACCTATCCGAAAAACATTGCATGTGTTTGTTGATCGGGTGGCGTAGCCCTCGATCAACAAACACAAAACAATTTTCGGATAGATTCTAAAGGAAGATCCCCTGGCAAGTGCGGCAAAAACCAGCGACCCGAAAGCAGGAACACCTCAACAGATGGCATCTATGCGTGAGACTGACTCAACAAAAAAGACAGAGCTTCCATCCGGTGCATGGGGGTGGCTGCGCGATCGGTTGTTTCCGCGCGGCACCAACCTGATCCAGATCACATCGTACTTGATCCTGATTACCCTCATCATTCTGTTCGTTCTTCAAACTCCCGAGGGGTTGAGTGCCTTCCAATTCAGCTCCACGCTGGTAATGCTTTCTATTTTGTTGGTTGTTCAAGTCTTGATGAACGACATTGTCGATCAGTTCAAAGATAAGACCCGCGGGACGTGGTTCGTCCTCATCCTTTCGACACTGCTCACCTTCTATGTGATCGGGGTCGGGCGCATGTTCATGGGCGTGTATCTGCTGTTCATGCTGGTTGCGCAGGCAAACGCTACTTTTCGCCCACGCTTCGCCATCTCGTACAGCGCACTGCTGCTGGCTGCTTACCTGGGCATTCTGGACTGGGCCGAAGCCAGCACCACAGAATTGGTCAGCACATTGATTGGGGTATCCATCGCGATGATCTTTGTCATCACGCTCAGCCAGGTGCTGCTGCGCTACTCCGAGCAGACAGAACGGGCGAATGCACTGCTCGCGCAGTTGCAGCAGGCCAACACCGAACTGATGGAAATGCGCCAGAAAGAGAAGGACTTGATTATCGCCGAAGAGCGCGTGCGCATGGCCCGCGATTTGCACGATGGCCTGGGGCATCACCTTACGGCGCTCAGCATTCAGCTCCAGGCAGCGGAGAAAATGATCCACACCCGTCCCATTATGGCTGCCGAAGCGATCGGTAATGCACGCGGCGAGATACAGGCTGCTTTAAAAGAAGTTCGCCAGAGCGTGGCGGCGCTGCGCGAGTCGCCGGTCGAACTGAACGAACTTCCACAGACCATCGCCCGGCTGGTGGAAGAATGCGGGCGGACCACCGGCTTGCAAGCACACTTCGAGCTGACCGGCACGCCGGTTGCCCTATCGCCCGCCACCGCGATGACTCTCTTTCGCACCGCGCAGGAAGGGCTGACCAACGTGCAAAAGCACGCCAATTCCGCTACGCAGATAACCGCGCGCCTTGCGTACGACACCGAGCAGGTAGCACTACGCATCGAAGACGATGGCAGCGGCGACCCGGACTGCCCACCGCCGGGCAGCGAGCGCGCCGGGCGGTTTGGGCTGGCGGGGCTACGCGAGCGCGCCGGGCTGCTGGGCGGGTCGCTGGACTGCGGGGCGCTTCCCGAAGGCGGGTTTTTCTTGCAGATTAACCTTCCCAAAACCGTGGAGGCAGCATGATTCGCGTGATGCTGGTAGACGATCAGCAATTGATTCGCCAGGGGATCAAGATGCTGCTAATGAGCGAAGAAGACCTGGACGTAACCGCAGAGGCATCCAACGGGCGCGAGGCGCTGGAGCGGATCGCGCAGGTGCGCCCCGATGTGGTGCTGATGGACGTACGCATGCCCGAGATGGACGGCGTTACCGCTACCCGGCAGATCGCCGCCGCGCACCCTGAAATCGGCGTCATCATTCTGACCACCTTTGATGACGAAGAATATCTCTTTGAAGGCCTGCGGGCCGGCGCTCGCGGATACCTGCTCAAAGATATCAGCAGTGAAGAGATGGCCGACGCCATTCGGGTGGTGGCAAAGGGCGGCGCCCTGATCCAGCCATCGATCACGCGCAAAGTGCTCTCGGAGTTTGCCCGCCTCTCCACGCCGGCTACCCCCCCCACGTCGCCGGGCGACCAACCCCGCCCCGCCGCCCTGCCCGAACCGCTCACCGAGCGCGAGCTCGACGTGCTGAAATGCATTGCCGAGGGCCTCTCCAACCGCGAGATTGCCGACAAGCTGGTGATCACTGAAGGGACGGTGAAGAACCACGTCTCCAACCTGATCTCCAAACTGAGCGTCCGAGACCGCACGCAAGCGCTGCTAAAAGCGAAAGAGCTGGGGCTGATTTAATTCCTTGCAGCAACCGCTGCGTGGTTGTTGCAGAGACTCTCGACACAGCATCTCCATCTTTCGTCATAGATAGATCTCTATCTAGCACGTGCCTGTTTCTATCGAACGGCACTGTTGGTTCAGCTTGCCGCGGCATAGAATAGGAAACAAGAAAACAAACCCAAAACAGCACGAATAATCGTACGAACACAAGGAGTTATCGTAATGTCCGCGAATCTGAACCAAAATGAACCCGTACAGAATGCGAAAGACAAAAATAGACTAGCCGGTGGAATCCTCCTGACCGGTATTGGGCTGGGCCTGCTGATCTTCCAGCTTGTTGGCCTGCCGGAGCTCTTCCCGATCCTGTTGGGTGTTGTGTTCCTCGTAGCGGGGATTGTTACCCGCAAGGCCGCGCTGATCATCCCCGGTGGCATCATCGGCGGCGCCGGCCTGGGCACCCTGTCGACCGTCTATGGCTGGTTCTATCCCACCAGTTCTGTCGAGGCTGGCGGCGTCTTCCTGCTGCTGTTCTCGATCGGGTGGTTTTCCATCACGCTGTTCACCTTCCTCTTCACCAACGACCACCAAATCTGGCCTCTGATCCCAGGTGGAGTCATGGTTTTGATTGGCGGGGCAGTGTTGATGGGCGAGCGAGGCCTGCGCATCCTGGAAATTGTCGGCACCTTCTGGCCCCTCATCCTGGTCATCATCGGCCTGAGCATCCTTTGGGGCTGGTGGAAAGAACGCAAGTAGTTCCTTTACATACCCCTACACTGTGCGAGCATGGTGTAGGGGTATTTTTTTGCCTGGAATCAGGTGGAAGCGAGTGTTAGGATGATCGTAAATGGATTTTTGCTCGGGCTGGCAAGTGGCGGAGCATGCCTGGCGGCGTGCGCGGCAGTGCTGGTTCCGTTATTCCTGGGGGAAGGGCGCAAACCGGCCGAAAACGGCGGGCTGCTGGCGCGCTTTCTGGCCGGAAGATTGGCTGGCTACCTGCTCTTTGGGCTGCTGGCATGGATGGCAAACGGACTGCTGCTGATCGATCCGGCCCAGCGCGCCCGCCTCTTCGGGGTGGTCACATTTCTCCTCGCCGGGCTGATGCTGGCCTACGGGCTGGGCAAACTAAAGATCACTCCCTGCATCGTCTCCCCTCGGCAGATCCGAGGCCGCCTGGGCAGGCTGCATGCGCTGCGCCCGTGGATCCCGGCGATATTTGGCCTGCTCACCGGCCTGAACCTGTGCCCTCCCTTCCTCATGGCCTTTACCAACGCCACCCTCAACGGCACGCTGGCTGGCAGCCTGGGGTTCTTCGCCGCCTTTTTCGTCGGCACCTCTCTCTACCTGCTGCCGATCCCGTTTGTGGGCCTGTTTCGCAATCACGGCGCGGCGCTGCAAACGGTTGGCCGTCTCGCAGCCGCACTGATGTCGTTCTACTACCTGATTTCTGGTTTGATGCTGTTCCTTGAAGGAGTACTCCTATGAGCACCACAACCTTCCCTGCCGCCGAACTCCGCCCGCGCGCCCCGCGGATAGATCGTCCCCGGCTCAAACTGCTGCCGTCCATTCTGCTCGCCCTGCCCATGCTGCTGCTTACCGCCATGATGCTGACCGGTGGAGCCCTGCCAGAAGATCCAATGCTGGTGGCCGCGCTGAGCATCACCTGGGTGGCATTCAATACCTGCTTCTTCCTCATGCTGTACACAGGCCGCACCGACCGCTACCGCGCAATCCTGTTCGTTGCCATCGCCCTATCGATGATCGTCACCTTCTCAGAGATGGTTTCCAGCGAACGCGGCTACGTTGCGATTGGCAACGAAGACGTGGTGAACGGGCGCGTTCCCTTCTGCCACCTGGTCATTCCCATGATCATTGCTCCCACGGCAATTACCGGTACGATTAACTTCCCCGGCTCGCTGCTGAACGGCTTTGCCCCGGTGATCGTGATGGTAGTGCTGTGGTTTGGCTCTTCGCTGGTGCTCGGTCGCGGATTCTGCTCGTGGATGTGCTTCTACGGCGGGCTCGATGAAGGCTGCTCACGCCTGGCAAAAAAGCCCTTGCTGCGCAAAATCGACCCGCGCTGGCGCTACTTCCCCTTTGCGCTGCTGCTGGTGATGGTGTTAATCTCTGCTGTAACCCTATCACCTACCTACTGCGAATGGCTGTGCCCGTTCAAGGCCGTCACCGAATATGCTGAGGTGATCAACGTAATCACGCTGATACAAACCATCATCTTTGTAGCGCTGTTCATCGGTCTGGTGCTCGTGCTACCCTTCCTGACTAAGCGGCGCGTGCAGTGTGGCCTGTTCTGCCCCTTCGGAGCGATGCAGTCGGTGACCAATAAAACCAATGTGTTTGATATCCGCATCGATACGGAGAAATGCACCGGCTGCAAGCGCTGCGTGAATACCTGCCCCACCTTCTCGCTGGACGAAAACAGCCTGAAGACCGGCCACACGCGCTTTACCTGCACCAAGTGCGGCAAATGCGTGGATGAATGCCCGCAAGGAGCGATCCAGTTCCACATAAAAGGCACGGCTGCCGGATCGCGCCCGGTGCTGGCTCGGGCGCTGTACCTCTACCCGGCCTTCCTGATGATGATTACTTTCATGGGTGGGTCGGTCGCCGTTGCCATCGCGAAGGGGATGATCCTTATCGCCGGCGTATTTTAGGAGAAGAATCTATGAACAAGATAAAAGCACTCCTCGGCTATTTGGCCGCCGTGCTGATGGTTCCGCTGGCTCTGTTCACCTTTATAGGACTGGGGCCGGTTTCTGAGGCGATCGTCAACGTCACCGGCGTGCAGATCTCGCCGTGGTACACCGGCGGCGAGGTGGTTCGGACTGTTTCTTACCCTGCCTACGAGACACGCATCCACCGCCCCGTTTTTGACGCCCTCATCGGCGAACAGCGTGAAGGCTTCGTGCAGAT
Source organism: Chloroflexota bacterium (assembly GCA_023434145.1). Classification (GTDB taxonomy): domain Bacteria; phylum Chloroflexota; class Anaerolineae; order Anaerolineales; family Anaerolineaceae; genus DSYU01. The sequence continues at coordinate 5,924 of JAEYTI010000272.1, forward strand.
CGTCTGGACGCCACTGGAAGCGCTGCCCGAGAAAGTGGAAGAAACGATTGATTACGATAACGACGGCACACCCGACTTCACCATCACGCTGCACCCAAAGCGCAAGACAGCAGCGTGGCAGGCGCTAGCCGGGCAGCCATACGGCATGGATGGCCCGTACGCCATCGGTGAGGGGTTGGGGGTGCGCATCAAGCTACGCAAGTAGTTTTTCATATTTCCACACACCACCTCGTGGTGTGTGGAAATATTTTCATTACCTGGTGACATTCCGCGCTTTCGCTTATGACAGAGGCCACTGTACCGCATCACCCCGGTGCTGTACAATGCACGCAACGCTTTATTGCAAACAATTTGCAACAATCTTATTGCAAGTCATTCGCAACAAGAAGGACGCTTTGAGCACTCAACCCGTTTCTCTCATCGATCAGGCAGCATCCAGGCTCCGCGCCGAAGGCGGGCGCATGACGGCACAGCGCAAGCTGATCCTCGAAGTGCTCGAAAGCTCCTCCGATCATCCCACCGCGGAAGAGATCTTTCAGCACGCTCGCCTGTGCGACCCAACCCTCAACCTTTCTACGGTCTACCGCACCATGCGCTGGCTGCAAGAAGAAGGGCTGGTTAGCCCGCGCTGGTTTGAAGACGAGCGCCGCCAGGAGCGCTTCGATACAACCCTGGGCGAAGAGACAGACCATTACCACTTCCGCTGTCACATTTGCAATGCCATTATCGAATTCCCCGAACCGCTGATGGACATGATTAAGCAGGAATACCAGAAGCGTTATGGAGGACGCGTAGAAAGCGCCACGCTCACCCTCTACGGTATCTGCGAATCGTGTCGCAATCAGGTCTGATACTTCTTACCGGCTGCCTCCCCTGACAGCCCTTTTTTATTTCGAGGTACTCTTATGGAATGCTGCAACGTTTCCGAACCCATTTTGCCTGGCAGCCGGATTGCCCTGGTCGGCAATCCGAACGTTGGCAAATCAATGCTCTTCCACCGCCTTACCGGTAAGTACGTCACGGTGTCGAATTACCCCGGCACCACGGTAGAAATTGCACAAGGCGCGCTGCGTGGTATCCCCGACGTAGTCGTCGTCGATACCCCCGGCATCGTAGCCTTCCCGCCGCGCAGCGAGGATGAAGCCGTTACCGCGCGTGTGCTGCTGCAAGAAACCCTGCGCGCCATCGTGCAGGTGGGTGATGCGAAGAATCTGCGCCGCACGCTGAATCTGGCGGTGCAGCTTTCCGAAATGGGCCTGCCGCTGGTGGTGGCCCTCAACATGGTCGACGAAGCCAAATCGCGCGGCTTATCAGTAGATGCGGACAAAATTGCGGCGGCGCTGGGCGTGCCAGTGGTGATGACAGTCGCCACCCGCGGGCAAGGCGTAGATGCCCTAATCCGCCAGGTGCAGCAGGTAATGCCGCAGAGCGCTCCGCCAGCCCTCAAGCTGGAATACCCTGCCGAGATTGAAGCCGCGCTGGAAGAAATCCGCCCGCTGCTGCCTACTGCACCAATCACCCACCGCGCGCTTGGCCTGCTTTGGCTCAGCCGTGACCCGGCCTCCGAAGCCTGGCTGGCGGAACACGCCGCCCCCGCCAATTTTGAGGCGCTCACCGCGCTTCGCGATCGCCTCACCGCCCAACTGGCAGATACCCCCGCCGCGCTGATCCAGCAGGCCCGCAGTGCCCGCGTGGAAACGCTTGCCACCCAGGCGCTCACCGAGCAGAACCCCGGCAGCATCAGCTTGCCCGTGCGGCTTGGAAGGCTCTCCGCCCACCCGCTGTGGGGCCTGCCCATCCTCGCCGTGATCCTCTACGCCGTGTACTGGTTTGTGGGAGTCTTTGGCGCATCCACGCTGGTAGGCCTGCTGGAAGAAACGTTGTTTGGGGAGATCATCAACCCCTGGGTTACCACAGGGATCGAACGCCTGATCTCCTGGCCCTTCCTCAGCCAGATGCTGGTCGGCGAGTACGGCCTCTGGACCATGGGCGCAACTTACGCGTTAGCCCTGCTCCTGCCCATCGTGGTCACTTTCTTCATCGCCTTTGGCATTCTCGAAGACTCGGGCTACCTGCCGCGCCTTTCGGTGCTGACCAACCGCATCTTCTCCACCATGGGCCTCAATGGCCAGGCTGTTCTGCCGATGGTGTTGGGCCTGGGCTGCGTGACCATGGCGACTATGACCACCCGCATCCTCACTTCACGCCGCGACCGCGTTCTGGTGACTTTGCTGCTAGCGCTGGCAGTGCCCTGCTCCGCGCAGCTTGGCGTGGTGATGGGCCTGCTGGCGGGTGTCTCGCTCGGTGCAACCATGATCTGGGGTGGCATTATGCTGCTGATCCTATTCTTGGTTGGCTGGCTTGCTGCCAAACTGATGCCCGGCGAGCGCGCTCCGCTGGTGGTGGAACTTCCGCCCCTGCGCCTTCCGGTGATGAGCAATGTGTTGATCAAAACCGCTGCCCGGCTGGAATGGTACGTCAAAGAAGCAGTGCCGCTGTTCCTGATTGGCACGCTGCTGCTGTTCGTTCTCGACTGGTTCCACATCCTACCCGCGATCATCAAGTTCACTGAGCCGCTGTTCACCGGCTGGCTGGGCCTGCCCGCAGAAGCTGCCTCAGCATTCCTGCTCGGCCTGATGCGTCGCGATTTCGCCGCCACTGGCCTGTTCGCAATGGAATCGCAAGGCCTGCTCAACCCGCTTCAGGTGGTCGTTTCCATCGTCACCATTACCCTGTTCATGCCATGTATCGCCAGCCTGTTTATGATTGTGAAAGAGCGCGGCAGCAAGATGGCGCTGGGTATGTCGGTGTTCATTTTCCCCTTTGCCTTCATCGTCGGCGGGCTGCTCTACCGCCTGCTGATGCTGATCGGCTGGAATGGATAAAGCGATGACCACCACCGAAACCACCCTGCTTACCTGCACCATCTGCGGTCACCGTTATGACCCTGCCCAGCACCCTTCGTGCGCCACGTGCCCGCTGCACGACGGCTGCTCGATGACGTGCTGCCCGAACTGTGGCACCAGCAATATCAACCCCGCCGGCTCGCGCCTGGCGACCTTAATCACCCGTCTCCTTGGAGGAAAAAATGCTGCATCTACCATTCCTGCACACCGCTCCGCGGATTAACATCCCAGCCCAGGCAGCGCCCACCCGTGCGCGTACACTGGCACAGGTCGCCTCAGGCAAGGTGGCGCAAATCGCCGGGTTTGATAAGCTCTCGCCCGCGCACAAGCAGCATTTACAGGCATACGGCCTGCTGCCCGGGCGCACCGTGCAGGTGATCGCCCAAAAGCCGGTTACCATTGTGCTCATCGAGCAAACAGAGTTGGCATTTGAAAGCGAAATTGCCGGTCAGGTACTGGTCGAAGAGATTCGATAACGTATACGCACGCTACTTTCTCTAAAAAGAGGCAGCGTGCATACAACCAGCCAGGCACTGCGCGGAGGTCACTTAGTTTCTATCCCAATGTTTTGTGTTTGTGGTGCGAGAAGTAGTCTCGCACCACAAACACAAAACATTGGGATAGGTTCTTAACGATGAACGCGCAGTGCCGCTTTTCGGCTAATCCAGCCTTTCTCGCCGCGCGAAACTCCCTGCACCGCATCCACGATCACGTCGGGGGCTTCATCTTTTATCAGGTATCCGGCGGCCCCCATATTGAGCATCTCCAGAATGTACTGGCGGTCATCGTACGCGCTGAGCACCAGCACCGCCACCGGCGACTCACTGGCTTGCAAGCGGCGAGCTACCTCCACCCCATCCATTACCGGCATTTCCATATCTAAAACCAGCACATCTGGTTCCAATTCTTCTACGAGTTGAATCGCCTCAGCTCCATTATTTGCTTCACCAACCACGCAAATTACCTCAGAGCGTGCCAGAATGTTGCGTATTCCTACTCGCATAATGGCATGATCATCGGCGATGACAACACGAATTTTGCTCATTAATGACTTCTCCTGTTGCGGGCAGTCGCGTATCACACGACCATAAGGAACGCGCGGCACCCTGAGCGTCTGCTCACAGCACCTCACTCGGTCTCATGTTGGTAGATCAGGAATTAGAGCGACGAAACACCTCGCAGATGCCCCCTAATAGCAGTCTTGCTTTGGTGCTCTTGCCGTGAACGTTCACGACGGTGAAGATGATTTTCGTGCGTTATACCGCTATCTAAGGAATTTCGTTACGCGTTCATTGTTGTACCAGACTAGCCAACGAAACGTGAGAATGACGATTCCCTGCGACTGATATGAAAATTCGTGCTGAACGTTTCGATCGCCCCTGATGAACAGCACAAAGCTCACACAGCTATAGACTGTATTATAACAAAATAAATGCATCGATGTTCTTTTCGTTTCTGATTATCGCGCGGAATTTACGCGGAATTAAAATCTACAGCCTCCTGTTCGCGTAAAACAAGGAGGCTGCATTATCAGTGCACTTGCGCAAATATTTTCCGACAACAAATCCCGCGAAATATTCGCTAGTGGCGATGGGTTTGGGGCTGGTGAGACGACCCCATGCTAATCTACATCTTACAAATTGTAGTGCGGGTTGTTCACGTCCTCCATTATCTCCAGCTCGCGCTTCAGATCTTTGTTGGCTTCGGAAGAGCCTTCTGCGATGCCCTCTTTCACGCCGCGCATCGTATCATTCAGCTTGTTGCGCGCGTCGACCATATAGGTCTCCGCCCGGCTGCGCGTATCGCGAGCAATCTCGGTTGCCTTCTCGCGAATCTCCACGCCCCGGTCCGAAAGCATCTCGCGGGTCTCGCGCCCAGAGCGGGGCGCGAATAATAAGGCGAGCCCGGCTCCGATCATCGCGCCGCGAACAAACGAGCCAAAACTCCCCTTCTTTACAATGATGGTCTTTTCATCCATTTGTTTTTTTCTCCAAAAAATCAATCAAGCCTTGTCAGTAGTCACTCAGCCGGGTATCGGTTCTTGGGTGTTTTGTGAGGATGCTGCGTAGCAGCATCCTCACAAAACACCCAAGAACTGACCAAGCTCCTACCAACAATATATCGAAATGGCAGATTGCTTTCAAACTGGTAGAATCCCAAACTGCAATAGGGAATTCCCCCTCGACAATAAATGCTCAGGCTCAGAATATAGGTTCTTTAAGAATTGCCGTGGTTGTAGGGGAAAGTTGCGCAGCAACTTTCCCCTACAACCACGGCAATTCCTAGTGGCCCAGAATATATCAAAACACAAAATTGTAGCAATCTGGTATTCTCAATATTGTAAATAATGCCTAAATACACACCTTCGAGGTTGCGTTCCTTTAACCTTACTGATAAACTAATTCAACTTAATCGCAGGATTCGATAGAACGGCCCACACTCCATGACAATCAGGCTCACGCAATTATCAACCAAACTCTGGTTTCGAGCCGTGGTATTTTCCATAACGTATTTCGCGTTAGCCTGGCTTTCCAGGCAGATTTCGTTCCAAAATTCCAGCTTTCCAACAATTTGGTTTCCCAGCGGTCTGATGGTCGCTGTGCTGCTTCTTAACCCGCTGCGCGATTGGCCGGTATATTTGCTGTGCGCGCTGCCCGCCATCGCCGCCGATACACTGGTGACGCCACAGCCGCTGATATATCCGGTGGTTCTGTATATTACCAGTATGCTTGAGGCCACCACCGGCGCATGGCTGCTTCACCGCTTCGATCCGCACATCCGGCTGTTCCACAGGCCCGACAGCGTTCTCAAGCTGATCCTTTTTTCAATGCTGCTCGCCTGTATGCTCAGCGCCACCCTCTCAACCACCTTGCTGATGACCATCCAGCCGGGCCTATCTTTCTTTGAGACGTGGCGCATCGCATGGATCAGCCATGCACTGGGCATTTTGATCGTCGCGCCGCTGACCCTGAGCTGGGCAGACTTCCCCGAACGTACCGCCAGGCCGCTCGACCCGGAAAGCACGATCGAATTTATGGTACTGACGACCAGCGTCTTCGTTGTTTCGTTATACATTTTTGCCGGCACGTTTGGTTTCAGCCGCCAGAGTTACATCGTTGTGCCTTTTCTGGTATGGTCTGCCCTGCGCTTTAGCACGCGGACGGTTACCCTACACGGGTTTATTGTTACCGTCATGGCTTCTTGGGGCTTAACACACCAGCTCGGGGGCTTTGCGGTCAACGATATGACGATAGCGCCCAATATGGATGCCCTGGGCAGCTTCCTCGGCATCACGATCGTCACTTGCTACATCCTTTCCACCGTGCTCGACCAGTTCCGTCATACCGAGCAAGCCCTGCGCGAAAGTGAAGGCCGCTACCGGCTGCTTGTTCAGAACCAGGGCGAGGGTGTGGGCATCGTAACCCCAGATGAAGTTTTCTCTTTTGCCAACCCTGCCGCGGAGCAGATCTTTGGGGTGCCGCCCGGATCGCTGGTTGGACACAGCCTGCGCAACTTCACCGACCAGAAGCAGTTTGAGATTGTACAAACGCAGACGCAGATCCACCAGGAGGGAGTGAAAAACGCTTACGAGCTGGAAATTATCCAGCCGGGCGGGATTCGCCGCAATCTGATCATCACCGCCACAGCGCAGTACGATGAGGCTGGAACCTTCACCGGCACGTTCGCGGTGTTCCGTGATAATACCGAACGCAAGCAGGCGGAGATTACCCTGCGTGATAATCGCTTGCGCTACCAAACGTTATTCGACCACTCTCCTGTGCCGATCTGGGAAGAAGACTATTCGCGCATCAAACGCTTTATCGATGGGCTGCGCCGTGACGGCGTGGAAGATTTCCGAGAACACTTCACCGAAAACCCTGAGCAGTGTATGGCATGCGCGCAGCTCGTCCGCGTGATCGACGTTAACCAGGCTGTGTTGAGCGACTACGGCTATACTGAGAAAGCAGACTTTTTAGCCCAGGCGGGCTCCCTGCTACAGCGCGGACCGCGTGATATTTTCCTGGAAGAATTGGTGGCAATCGCCGAGGGAATCACAGAATTTGAAATGGAAGGCCCAAATGACCTGGTTGACGGGGTTATACGCTACCACTACGTCCGGTGGGTTGTTGCGCCTGGGCACGAAAAAACATACCGCCGCGTGATTGTTTCCATCATCGATGTGACCGAACGCAAACAGGCGGAAGATCAAATGCGCTACCTGAGCACGCATGACGTGCTTACCGGTCTTTATAACCGCAACTTCTTCGAGGCCGAGCTGGAGCGCCTGCAAAACAGCCGCATCGAGCCCATCAACGTGATGGTAGTGGACATTAACGGAATGAAGAACACCAACGATCAGTACGGCCATGCTGCGGGCGACGACCTGCTGCGCCGCACATCGCAGGTGTTAAAACTCTCCTTCCGCAAGGAAGATGTAATTGCCCGAATTGGCGGTGATGAGTTCGTAGTGCTGTTCAGCGGGCAGATCGTCTTGGAGGACGCCATCCACCGGGTGAAAGAATGCCTGGCCGATCATAACCACTGGTATGAAGGCCCGCCGCTCAGCCTCGCGATTGGCGCTGCCTCAGGCGGGCGAGGTGACTCGCTGTTGGAGCTGTTCAAAAAGGCCGACCAGTTGATGTATAAAGAAAAGTCCTTTCAGCAGCGCGCAAAGCCGGAAAATAGGGTGAGCGATTAACAGGGGATTCCCCACCTTTTCTGTTGTAATCCCTTATCGCCGGTTCGGATTAATCCTTCTTGTTCCGATACTGCAGGTCGCTTAAGATCTATTCAGGATTGGATCTGGAATGGCGTGGTCCATTCGATCAAATGCAGCCGAGAAATTGGCAGCAACCGGCAAGATCATAGCACAAAAGCAGCTTTTCCGGTGGCTGTAGGGCAGCGGAGATCAGGCCGGTGGACCCCAGGATCGATATCCGGGGAATCCACCGGCCTTTTCTACTCGCGCAGTATG
>JAEYTI010000292.1 GCA_023434145.1 Chloroflexota bacterium
CCCCTATTGAATCACATCCCCTTTAAAATCGGAAGGGGCTGTCTCAATGTACTTTTGAGACAGCCCCAATCCACCAGCATACTGCTAAGTACCCAAGAAACAGAAACGCACCCCTACAATCACGGCAAAACCCAGAAAGCTATAAGAGAAGATCTTGACTTTTTAAAAAACGATCTTATAATCGAGCTAACAAAATAATCAAAGACTGTGAAGAGGACGAGTATGCGCCGCCCAGGCGGCACAGAGAGCGGGAGCAAGAGGTGAGAACCTGCCCGTACAGCAGCGCAGAATGGACCTCAGAGTTGCAGGGTAAACGTCGCATCCTGATGGATGCTTACAAGTAGCCCGCGCCGGAGTTGCCACCGTTATCAGGGCAAAGGGTATACCCGGTTAACCGGCGTACCTAAAAGTGAGGCTGGCGTTTCTCCCTGTTGCATCACCGACAGGGTTTTTTTGTTAAAGCAGCGCAGTCTAACGAAGGTGGCACCACGGACTCGCGTTCGTCCTTCCATAGGACGAACGCGTTTTTTATTTGCTCTTTTACGATTGTGATGGGTTGCTGCGTGTGCAGGCTTGCCTGCACACGCAGCAACCCATCACAACAAAGGTTCTTTATGAAGGAGGAAAAATGGCTTACAAAGGACGAATTCTAACCGGCCACCGCCCCACCGGTCCGCGTCATATCGGTCATCTTGCCGGGACATTGGAAAATTGGGCGAAGCTGCAAGACACCTACGAATGCTTCTTCCTGGTCGCCGACCTGCACGTGCTAACCACCGACTACGCGCATCCCGATCGCGTGCGCGAGAACAGCACCGGCATCGTCCTCGACTGGCTTGCCTCGGGGATCGACCCGAACCGCGCCACGCTGGTGCTGCAATCGGCGGCGCCGGCGCACGCGCAGCTCAGCACGCTGTTGAGCATGCTGCTGACGGTCTCGCGGTTGGAGCGCGTACCTACCTATAAAGACCAGGTGCGCGAGCTGGGGTTGCAGCCTTCGATGGGCTTTCTCGCGTACCCGGTTCTGCAAGCCGCGGATATCCTGGCATACAAAGCGAATGCCGTTCCGGTTGGCGAAGACCAGCTTCCGCACATCGAGCTGACCCGCGAGGCGGCGCGCAAGTTCAACTTGCAGTATGGTGAAACCTTCCCAGAGCCGGATGGCCTGCTTTCCACCACGCCGCGCCTGCCCGGTATTGACAACCGCACCATGCACACCTCCTACGGCAACGCCATCTATCTGCGCGACAGTGAGGAAGAGACCACTCGCAAAGTGATGTCGATGTATACCGACCCCACCCGCCTGCGCGCCACCGATCCCGGGCACGTGGAGGGTAACCCCACCTTCGCTTACCACGACGTTTTCAACACCAACAAGGAGGAGGTAGAAGACTTGAAGGCCCGCTATGTGGTCGGAAAAGTGGGCGACGTGGAAGTGAAGCGCAAGCTGGCCGCCGCCATGAACAGCTATCTGGCGCCGATCCGCGCCCGCCGCGAAGCGTTGGCCGCCCGTCCAGATGATGTGATCGACATTCTGCGCGATGGCACGCGCCGCGCCCAGGAAATCACCGGGCAGGTGCTGGCCGAGGTGCAGGAGAAGATGGGCCTTGCCACAAGCCTGCTTGCTGACGTGCCCGTTCCCACCACCGGGGGACGCGCGAACAGGCCCAACGATTTCCGGCCCGAGAATATGCTGTATATCCCCTAATCAGCACGGCGTAGATTCAGCGTAGGGCTGGATCTACGCCACCAACCTTCCACCGCCCGAGAGGAGACCCACCATGACAGACGTGACCCGCTTTTTACTTTCTGAGAACGACGTGCCAAAGTTCTGGTACAACATCAACGCCGACAACCCCGTGCCCCCTGCCCCCGTACTGCACCCGGGCACCAAAGAACCGGTTACGCCCGACTTTCTCTCTGTGCTCTTCCCCATGGACATCATCATGCAAGAGATCAGCACCGAGCGTTATATTCAGATCCCCGAGGAAGTGCGCGAGCTGTACAAGCTGTGGCGGCCCACCCCGCTGATCCGCGCGCTGCGGCTGGAGAAGGCGCTGGGCACCACCGCGCATATCTACTACAAGTACGAAGGCGTCTCTCCCTCTGGCAGCCATAAATCCAACACGGCGCTGCCCCAGGCATTCTACAACAAGATCTCCGGCACAAAAGCGCTCACCACTGAGACCGGCGCAGGCCAGTGGGGCTCCGCGTTAAGCATGGCGGGGCGCTTCTTCGACCTGGATATCGAAGTCTACATGGTGAAGGTTTCGTACAACCAGAAACCCTACCGCCGCTTCCTGATGGAAGCTTATGACGCGAAAGTCTATGCCAGCCCCACCGACCGCACCAACGCCGGGCGCAATATCCTCGCAGCGGACCCCGACAGCCCTGGCTCGCTTGGCATCGCCATCTCCGAGGCGGTAGAAGTCGCCGCCACTTCTGGTGGGGCGAAGAAGTACAGCCTTGGCTCGGTGCTCAATCACGTCCTCCTGCATCAAACGGTGATCGGCGAGGAATCGCTGAAGCAGATGGATATGGCAAATGAGTATCCCGATGTGGTGATCGGCTGCGTGGGCGGCGGATCAAACTTTGGCGGCATCGCGCTGCCCTTCCTGCGCGAGAATCTGAAAAATGGCCAGCGCACGCGCCTGGTGGCCGTAGAACCCAAAGCCAGCCCCTCACTGACCAAGGGCCTGTATGCCTTCGATTACGGCGACACCGCCCAGATGGCCCCCATCGTCAAGATGCACACGCTGGGGCACAGCTTTATCCCACCGGCGATTCATGCGGGCGGGCTGCGCTACCACGGCATGGCTCCCCTGCTCTGCTCGCTGTACGATGCGGGCATGATCGAGGCCAAAGCCGTCCACCAGATCCCCACCTTCGAGGCGGCGCTGCTGTTTGCCCACACCGAAGGCCTGCTGCCCGCGCCCGAATCGGCCCACGCCATCCGCGTTGCAATCGATGAAGCGCTGGAGGCCAAAGATCGCGGTGAAAAGCGCGTGATCCTCTTCAACCTCTCCGGGCATGGCAACTTCGACCTCTCGGCCTATGAGGCGTATCACAACGGCAAGCTAGAGAATTTCGACTACCCGGATGAGGAAATCCAAAAAATTAAGAGCCGCCTGCCCGAAGTGAACATGCAGGCAGCATAGCGCGTGAAGTAGTTCCTGTATTGAAACACGGTGCGCGAGTTACCTGTAACTCGCGCACCGTGTTTCAATACACAAATTTTTTCTATGCTTCGCCGATAATCACCAGCGCAAGGTTCTGATTATGCAGCACAGGAGGCTTGGTTACATCCGCGCGGACCATTTGCCCAAAGGTGTATGCTCCGACCAGCGGCAGGTCGCCAATGACAGTTTTTATGGCCGCGGAAACCTGCCCTGGGCGTGACTCAAACAGCAGCCGCCATGCCACATCCACCAGGGCAATCGCCAGCAGCGGTTTTGCCCCGCCCAAGTTGTTCATCGCCTTTTCGGCGGCATCGCGAGCGGCAGTCAGGCAGGCATCGGGGTCGCCGGTCATCAGGTGCACCACGGCGCCTTCTGGCACAGGCGCGCTCATCCGCAAGCTGCCATCCACCTCAACCCGCAGGGCCGAGCGCAGCAGCAGTTTCGAAGGGTCTGTTTTGGTCAAAGGGCCTGTACCGGTGGCCTCACGTTCCACAACCTGTTCTACGCCCAGCGGATACAGGCGCGCCATATCCGTCAGCGGCGGGAACGCCCAATCACGTGGAGAGAAGCCAAAATAGCGCGCATAGGCTTCCACCGCGGGCGCTCCGTCGAGCGTTTGCAACCAGACGTCACGCGTGCGCGTCGCCTGGAAATACACACCCAGATCCTGCCAGCCGTGCGCCAGGCCCACACCCAGTCGGAACTTTCCGCCCAAAATCGCAGCGGACATCGCACCCGGGCCGGCTTGATTCTTGCCAATGATGTAGGTTTTGCCCAGCGAAGGCTCACCCGCCGCCATGCAGCCGGTAACGTTGACAGCAAGGTCATCGAATGCGCCGCAGAAAGGCATCAGGCTGCCGTTGATACCATCTGCTGCCAGCAAAATATCCTGCGGCAGGAAAACCTCCTGCTTCAAGTTCTGGATGAACTGGCGAGCCGTGGAGACGCTGTTTATCGCAAAGTTTGGGAACCACTGCACGTCTGCTTTGTATTCGCTCGCGGCATTTGCCGGGGCAGCAATTAGCGCAATCAGCACACTGCGCATCTGGTCGCCCTGGCAGCACATCGGGTGTATGGTGCTAAAGCCCCACAGGGGCGTATCACCCAGCAGGCTGGTTAATCCCGCCAGAACTTCGGTGGTATTGTACTCCTGCGAGACAAATGCCAGCGCCAGAACGGGTTTTGCCGTGCCGATCTGGTCCAACGCGCGCTGGGTGGCTTGCATGGCTGCGTCGCGACCATTAATCCCCGTTCCTACCCCGTAAACTGCGGTACGTTTCATGCGTGCCTCTTCGTGTTTCGCCATTTTGTTTTTTTGGATGGAATGAGGCGCAACGCCTCATTCCATCCATCGAAACCCGTTGGACAGCTCTCTTAGTTTTCGCTGACCGGAATGGTAAAGTGGAAAGTCGTGCCCTTGCGGAACTCCGACTCAAACCAGATGCGCCCGCCTTGCATCTCTACCAGGCTCTTGGTGATGTTCAGACCCAGGCCGGTACCGGTGACTTCGCGGGTTTTCGGATCATCCGAGCGGAAGAACTTCTGGAAGATCTTCTTCTGGTCTTCCTCATTGATGCCGATGCCGTTATCCTTGACCCAAAGGTGAACCACGCGGGCCGGGCCGTTTTCATCCCACTGATTATCGCACACCTCAGCAGCCACTTCCACGTTGCCGCCAGCGGGCGTGTACTTGTGCGCATTGGAAACCAGGTTGACCATCACCTGCTCCACGCGCATGCGATCGGCCCACACCAGCGGCAGATCCTTCGGCACGTTGAGCAACAGCGTCTGCTGCTTCTCTTCGATCTGCTTCTTAGTTGACATGATCACCTTATCGACCATCTCGGGCACGCCGGTGGCTTTGAAGTCCAGGCGCAGGCGGCCCACCTCAATCTTCGCCATATCGTTCAGGTCGGAGACGAGGGTATTGATGCGCTCGATGTTATGACTGATGGTGCCCAGGAAGTTGGCCTGCATCTCATTGACCGGCCCAACCGCCTGTTTGGCAATCAGTTCGGTGTAGCCCTTTACCGATGTAAGTGGGTTCTTCAGCTCGTGCGCCACGAACGAAACGAAATCGCTCTTGGCGAGGTTCGCTTGCTGCACCGCCGTATAAAGCTGCGCGTTCGAAATCGCGATGGAGGCATGATCACTCAGGCGCACAAGGAAGCCCATCGTCTCGTCGGAGAGCGGGTTTTCCTCGGTCGATTCAAGCAGCAGCAGGCCAATGGTGTTGGTCTCGCGGCGAATGGGGATGATCGACTGGCTCTGGCCGCCCTCCAGCAGCGCCTGGGTGCTGGCGCGTCCGTTTAGCGAGCGGCGGATCGGCAGGCCTTGCTCCACGGCTTCGTTCAGCTCGTACTGCGCGGTGGGCAGCAAAGCGTTCTCGTAGGGTTCCATTTCCTTGTCGTAGCCCTGCGATGCCATCACGCGAATGCCCGCCGGTTCTTCCGCAAGCAGCACGCCCACCAAGCCGGCGGTGGCGTTCGACTGGCGCATAGCCCACTCCAGCGTAATGCGCATGGCAGTGCTGGTATCCAGGCTGGTGTTCAGCTCGCGGTCGATGCGCTGCATGACCGAAAGCTCTTCCACGCGAGCAGTCAGTTCTTGATCGGTCATGGTGTACAGGCGGGCGTTCTCGATGGCGACCGAAGCCTGTGAAGCAAACGCTGTCAGCAGATCCTGGTCGTCGAACGAGAAGATTGTTCCATCCGCCTTATTGATCACTTCGAGCACGCCGGTTACGCGGTCCTTCAGCATGAGCGGGATAGCGAGCAGCGCGCGCGTGCGGAAGCCCGTCTGCGCGTCTGTCTGGTTGAACCACTCGGGGAACTTGCTTACGTCATTGACAATCACCGGTAAGCGCGACTTAACAGCCTTGCCTGCCACACCGCGATCCATCGGCATGCGGCGACCCATCAAGTCCTCTTTCACCGGCGATACCACCGAGCGGAACACCAGCTCGTCGGTGTGCTCATCAACCATCAGCAGACTGCCTGCCTCGCAGTTGATAATCTCCACTGCGCTCTGCAGAATAGAGTGCAGCAGCGACTCGATCTCCAGTGTGGAGGTAAGCTGGCGGGTCACCTCGTTGAGGGAGGTGAGCTGGCGCGCGCGGCGCTCGGTTTCTTGCAGCAAGCGAGCTTTCACCAGCGCGCCGGCCACCTGGTCGGAGATTGCTTGTAAAAGCGCTTGCTGTTCGGGTGTGTAATCCACACTCGGATCGGTGCTGCCAATGCTCAACGCGCCGATGGTCTCCGAGCCTGCATTCAACGGTACACCCAGCCAGGCCACCGTTTCTTGCTGCTGTGCCAGGATTCCGCGCCGCTGGCATTCGCGGTTGTAGTCATCGGTCAGAATCGGGCGGTGCTGGCGGATTACTTCCTGCTCCAGCGCCTGTCCGGCCAGGATCGGTCGCTGCTCCATATCGGAAACGCGGTCGTCGCCCTGCAAATAAAAAGCGTAATGGTAAAAGTCCTGCAGCTTTTCATACAGCATGATGTAGAAATTCTGCCCGGGGATGATCTGCACCGTCTGGGCATACACCAGTTCCAGGATATCATCGAGCGAGCGAGTGACGTTGATACCCTGCGAGATACGGGTCAGCACGTTCATCTCACGCACGCGGTTCTCCATATTGGCAACCACCTGCGCGCGCTCGATCGCAAGCGCTGCCTGATCACACAGCGCCTCGATGAACCCCATTTGCAGCGAAGTGTACGGCTCTCCCGAAAGGCGCGCGCCCAGCGCCAGCCAGCCCGAAAGACGCTGGCGGCCCGGCAGCGGCACAAACGCGGAGGCGTCCAGCACCAGCAAGCGCGGGCGGTCGGGTTCCAGTGTGGCGGGCAGAGAGTCGTACTCGCTCAACAGCAGCGGGGCACGCTGTTCCGCCAGGCGAATCACCAGCCCGCTGATCATTGGGAAGCGTAAATCGCTGGTTGGCAAACCCGAAGCATCTGGGGTGGCAATATACTGGTCAGAAAGCGGATCGTAAATGTAAATGTGCAGGCGCGTAGGCGAAAGCGTATCTTCCACGTAGCGCCGCAGGACTGCCAAAATGCCGGGCAGGTCGACGACGCGAGTCAGCTCACCCGAGAAGGTCTGCAAGCGATCCTGGTAGGCGCGCTTGCCGCGGAAAAACACCGAGTCGACAAAGCGCTGGGTGAAATCGCGCGCGGGAATGAGGATCATTGCCAGGATGAAGAAGATAAACCCTGCCAAAAATGGGTTCGAAGGCGTGATAATGCTCCCCAGCGCCAGCCCCAGGCCCGCCGCCATCATTGCATATCCCACCGAAACCAGCACCGAGAGCAGCCCATACTGCAGCCCCTGGCTGAGCACCACGTCCGCTTGCATCACACGGTAGCGCTGGACAATGTAACCCGCCATGACCGGGAAGATTGCCAGCGGCAGCAGTAGATAGGGTGAGAACGACCACGCAATCGACTGCGAGATGAACAGCCAAAGCCCCATTGGGGCGAAGCTCACCGCTGCCGCGATCACCATCAAACGAAGCTGCTCGCGATCGTTGGGCCACTGCATGCGCCGCCGGCGGAAGGTAAACCAGATGGTGATAAACACCAGCGACGCGGCAACAAACAGGTACTCCAGCATCCAGGCGAACGCGTACCCGCGCGGATTGGCAAAATCGTACAGCCGGGTGATGGCAAACAGCGCAAGCAGCAGCCCAATAATCGAGCTGACCATGCCCAGGTAGGGCCGCTTCTGAATCACTGTGTCTTCGCGAGGGAAATACAACGATAGATTCACCGCGGATGCCCCAATCATGGCAACCGCAATGGTCCAGATCGGTGTAAGCACGTGTGAGGTATACAGGTCGAAGATCAGGCCAATGCCCAGCGAGACCGATACGGCAAACTGCGCGAATGCTCGGCCCGCGGCATGGTTGCGCCGGATGGCAAAAACCCAAACCGCCGAACCCAGGTACACCAGGCCAATCAGGAAGGGGATATAGAAGAACGTCATCTGTTCTTCAGCGACAAAGCGCGCCAGGCGGATCGAGCGTTCAAACGGCTGCCCGTCGATGCTGTTCAGAGCAATCGTCACCTCATCGCCCGGCTGGAACTGCGTCAGCACCGCTTTCATCTGATCGGCGTTGCGCACCGGCTGGCCGGCAATGGCCGTTATCTGATCGCCAAAGTGAAAAGTGCCCTGGTAAGACTGGTACAGCGGCCAGTTCTCAGGGCTGCCTGACGGCCCGGTCCCGTTGACGACCATGGTCTGTTCGACAAACGCTCCGATAAACGGCACGTTTATCCAGTCCATTGCCAGAAACGGAACAATCGAATAGGTGATCAACCCAACCAGGATGTAGATC
>JAEYTI010000206.1 GCA_023434145.1 Chloroflexota bacterium
TCCCCCCTCCACCCACGGCAAATCCCAGTGACCCAAAATAATATTGGAATAGGTTCATATTTACTGCGAGTAACCTTATGGAATTTACCGAGCGCGTGCAGAACTTATCAGCTGAGGGTGCGTATCATATGCTGGCGCGCGCCCAGGCATTGGAAGCCGCCGGGCGCATGATCATCCACCTGGAGATCGGTCAGCCGGATTTTCCCACTTTCGCCAATATCGCCCAGGCAGGCATCGCGGCGATCGAGCAGGGGATCACCCGCTACACTCCCTCCGCGGGGATGAAGAACCTGCGCGAAGCCATCGCGCAAGATGCAGGGCAGCGGCGGGGTATGAGCATCCGCCCGGAGCAGGTGGTGGTTGCGCCAGGGGCAAAACCGGCCCTGTTCTTCCCCACCCTGGCCCTGGTGCAGCCGGGTGACGAGGTGATCTACCCCGACCCGGGCTTCCCCACCTACCTGGCGTCGATCCAGGTGGCGGGCGGCGTGCCTGTGCCGGTTCCCCTGTCAGAGGAGGAAGATTTTTCGTTGGATCTGTCCGCGTTCGATGCCGCGCTCAGCCCGCGCACGCGGTTGGTGATTCTCAATTCGCCCGGCAACCCCACTGGCGGGGTGATGCCCCTGCGCGCGCTGGAACATATCGCGGCGGCGGCCCGAGCGCGCAATTTCTGGGTACTGTCGGATGAGATTTACGCCCGGCTGGCGTTTGACGACCGCGCGGTGCCGAGCATCGCGGCATTGCCGGGAATGGCCGAACGCACGGTGATCTGCGACGGCTTCTCCAAGACTTATGCCATGACCGGCTGGCGGCTGGGCTACGGTATCATGCCAGAGGCGCTGGCAGAGCGGGTGGAACTGCTGCTGACCCATTCGGTGGGCTGCACTGCCAGCTTCACCCAGGTGGCGGGGTTGGAGGCGATCACCGGCCCGCAGGATGAAGTAGACCGGACGGTAGCGGAATACCAGCGCCGCCGCGATGTGCTGGTCGCCGGGCTGAATGCTATCCCCGGCGTCCGCTGCCGCACGCCGCAGGGTGCGTTTTACGCCTTCCCCAACATCACTGGGCTGGGGCGCACTGCGGATTGGTGGGCCAGCTACCTGCTCGAAGCTGCGGGCGTGGCGGTACTGCCCGGCACGGCTTTTGGCCCGCGCGGCGAGGGATACTTGCGCCTGTGTTTTGCCAACTCCCTATCCAACATCGAAGCGGCGATTGACAGCATATCCGAGGCGGTGGCTAAGGAAAACCGCTAATGGAAGTGAACTCGTACGATCAGCTCCCTGGCGTGCATGCCGCGCCGAATATCCAGAACGATCCCGACCTGTACGAGCTGGAGAATCTCGCGCTCGATCCGGAGGGCAAGATCGAGGCGACGATGCGCGCTATTGCGCCGTGGGCGGGCAAAGTGGTGCTGGATCTGGGCGCCGGGACGGGTTTTTACGTCCCGCGCTTCCACGAGGAGGCCCAGCACGTGTTCGCGGTAGAGCCGCACGCGCCATCCCGCCTGCGGATCATTGAACGGGCGGCGGCGCTCAAGCTGGAGCGGGCTTCGGTGCTGGCGGGTTCCGCGGAATACATCCCCCTGCGCGATGCGAGCGTCGATATCGTCCACGCGCGGTTTGCCTACTTCTTTGCCCCCGGCTGCGATGCGGGGTTGGTGGAGCTTCAGCGCGTGATCCGCCCGGGCGGGACGGCATTCATCATCGATAACGATTTGCGCACCGGCACCTTCGCGGGCTGGCTGCGCAAGGCGGCAGGCCCCAACGACCCAAGCGCCGATGAAGTGGAGGCGTATTGGGCGGAGCACGGTTTTATGCTCACGCGCATCCCGAGCAATTGGCAGTTCCAGGACCGCGCAACCTTAGAGGCCGTCGTGCGGCTGGAGTTCGGCGAGAATCTGGCGCCGGAACTGTTGCGGGAGCATGAAGGGCTGGAGGTGGAGTATCACTACTGTTTGTATCACAAGCGGTATACAGGATGACTGGCTGAAGACACTAGCGCGCAACCTTGGTTCTAACCACAAATCCCTGCCTGGCGGTTGAAACCGCGGCTACCCACCAAAACCCCACCTTCGTGGGGTTCCTTTTTATCGACAATGCGGTTCTATTGTTCTTTACCGTGTAAAAATGTAATGTAATGCCGTACCATCATACGATGAACGGCGGTTGACCCACACACCTGGATCGACCAAATACTGCGGCATTCTTCCTGCCAGCACGTCACACACGCCCTGCGCTACTGCCACGCCCATGTTGTGCAGGCTCTCCTCGGTCATGGCGCAGTAGTGCGGGGTGACGATGACGTTCTCCATGCGCAGCAGCGGGTTGGAGGGCAGGGGCGGCTCGGGGTCGTAGACGTCGAGGGCAGCCCCGCCCAGGTGACCGGTCTCTAGCGCGGCGATCAGCGCCGCCTCGTCGACCACGCTGCCGCGCGCCGTGTTGATCAGGTACGCGCCGGGCTTCATGCACGCCAGCCGCGCGGCGTCGATCATGTGGCGTGTCTCGGCTCCACCCGGGCAGTGCAGGGTGACGAAATCACAGTGGGGGAGCATATCCTCCAGCCGGTCTACCTTTTCCACGCCGTGCCCTGCTATTGTGGAGGCATCGACGTACGGATCGTAGCCGAGTACGCGCATATTGAACGCCGCGCGTACTTTGCGCGCCACCGACGACCCGATCCGTCCAACGCCAATGATGCCCAGCGTCTTGCCCCATAGATCAAAGTTTGCCAGCCCGGCTCGCTGCGCGTTCACCGAGAGGGTGATTGTGTCGGAAATGAGCGATCCGCTGCGCATAGCCATGTTGGCAGACAAAATCCGTCTGCCAAGCATCAAAAGAAACGCCACGGCGATCTCGGCCACGCTCTCGGTGTTTGCTGCCGGGGTGTACACCACGGGGATGCCTATCTCGCTGGCGCATGCACAATCCACCGAGTCGTACCCTACCCCATGGCGGCCAATTACCTTCAGGCGCGGCGCAGCTTCGAGGATGTCGCGCGTGATCTTTGTATTGCGCACCACCATTGCATCGCACGCACCGATGGCGGCCAGGATCCCCTCTGCGTTCTGCGGGGTAGGGAAGATCAGTTCCCCTGCTTTTGCCAGCAGCGCTTCGCCGGCTGGGTGAATGTGCTCAACAACGAGGATTTTCGGTATGTTCCCTGTGCGCATGGGTGATCTCCCGACTTTTCTTGAAATTCTTTTTATGGTACACGAGAATCATATTCCAAATTCGCCAATACCGCCATCATGGTGAACCATTTTGGGAGGCAAGATTATGGAAACCCAAAGCGTCAATGTGGTGAAGGAGATCTACAACCATCTCGAACGCGATCCCCGCACGAAAAAGGCCATCATCGAGGTAACCTCTGAACACGGCATTGTGACCCTCTCGGGCATGGTGAAGGATGCGAAAACGCTCATGGCTGCCGAAGAGATTGCGCGGCAGCAGCAAGGGGTCATCTCGGTGGTGAACGAGCTCAAGGTTGGGTAGAATATCTTACGTCAACGCAGCGCGGGCGGCTCTCTGCTGTGAGGTCGCCCGCGCTGTCTTATTTATCCCAACGAGAGGTGAAGCCATGACCACGATCAAAACCGCTGTGATCACCGGCGGGCACAGCTACGAAGTTGCGCCGTTCCGCGCGCTGTTTCGCGCTCTGCCCGGCATCGACGCGACCATCCAGCACATCGAAGATTTTGTCACCTCGCCGCAGGAGGTGCGTGACGGGTACGAGGTAGTCGTTTTTTACATCATGCCGCGTGGCGGGCCGGATGATGAACCCTACCGTTTTGGCGGCAAGACGGAGAAGGCGTTCGGACGGCTGGGTGAAACCTCGCAAGGCATCGTCATGCTCCACCACACCATCCTGGCCTACCCCGACTGGCCAAAATGGGATGCGATGGTGGGGATGCAGCGGCGGGTGATCACGCAGTACAGCCACGACGAGCGCATCTCGGTGCAGATCGCCGCGCCAGAGCATCCGATTTTGCAGGGCGTCACGCCGTGGATGATTGTGGACGAGACCTACGTGCTGCACAATCCCGGCGCGGACAGCCAGGTACTGCTGACGACGGATCACCCGGCCTGCATGCGCAGCCTCGCCTGGACGCGAACGTACCAGAATGCCCGCGTTTTTTGCTACGAGTCGGGTCACGACCACCAGGCATGGGAAGATGCGTACTTCCGCAAGGTGCTGGGGAATGGCATCCGGTGGGCGGCGGGGAGAATGTTGGGCGGCTGACACCAAGATGCGGTGGTTGTGAAAATTTCTATGCAATTTTAACAACCACCGCAATCCAATGTAGATATTTGG
>JAEYTI010000004.1 GCA_023434145.1 Chloroflexota bacterium
GCGCGACGTAGTCGCGCACCACAAACACAAAAATAATTTTGGGATAGATTCTTATTAAGATTCCATCAATCTGCAACAAAGTTGCAAGGCGAAACCCTTGCTATTTTTGCATTCACCCCGTATACTATCTTTAATCAAACGTCTGGGTGCCCCCCTCACCCCGACGTTTGATGCATTTAACGGACAAAACACCCAAAGAACTGAAACAGACGCACAGCCCATCCCTTAAGCCTTCATTCACGAAACCGGGTATATCATTAACCCCATGCCCATCTTGCGGTCTCTCTCCAGTTCCGTGTCTGCTCTGGCGCGCCATCCACTGTTCCTGCCTTTGTATCTTCCGGCGCTGCTGCTGTCGATCGCGCAGGGACTGATCGTGCCGGTGCTGCCGCTGTACGTCGGCTCATTCGATGCGCCGTATCTGTGGATTGGCCTGGTGCTGGCAGGTGATGGGTTGGGCCACCTGATCGGCGACATTCCGGCGGGCATGATCTTACGGCGGTTGGACCAGCGGCGCGGGATGCTTTTGGGGCTGGTGCTGCTTGGGCTGGCCACCATGGCGCTCTTCTGGGCACGCTCGATCCCCGAGGCATTCTTCTACCGTGTGCTGGCGGGTATGGGCAGCGCGCTGTATAACGTCTCACGGCATACGTACATCGCCGAGACGATCACCGTTGCCACGCGCGGGCGCTCGGTGGCGCTGCTGGGCGGCACGTTTCGCATTGGGCGCATGATTGGTCCGATCATCTCCGGCTCGCTGGCGGTCGCAAGCGGGCTCCGCGCGCCGTTCCTGGCGTATGGGCTGGTGTGCGCCCTGGCAGGGCTGGTGATTCTCCTGTTCAATCGCGGGGCGGCAGCGGTACCCGGTGTTCCGGCGGCCCACAAGCCACCGCTGACTCTGCGTTCGATGCTGGCAATGATCCGCAACCACGCGCGGATGCTGCGCGCCGTCGCCCCCGGGCAGTTTCTGATGCAAACCGTCCGCGCTGGCCCTGGCGTGGTGATCCCGCTGTATGGGGCAGAGGTGCTCGGCCTGGATGCGCAGCAGATTGGCTGGATCATGTCCGCGGCATCGGGGGTGGATATGACCCTGTTCTACCCGACCGGCATCATTATGGACCGGTTGGGGCGCAAATGGGCTGTCGTTCCAAGCGCGCTGATCATGGGCCTGGGTCTGGCGCTGATCCCGCTCACCACCGGCTTTTGGGGGCTTGTTGCCGCCGCGGTGCTGAACGGATTTGGTAACGGCCTGGGCTCCGGCGTGATGCTGACGCTCGGCGCGGATCTGACGCCCCCGGAGAGCCGTGGAGAGTTTTTGGGCATGTGGAGCCTTGTTGGCGACGCGGGCTACACCAGCGGCCCGCTGCTGGTAGGGGCGGTGGCCGATGTGCTGGCGCTCCAACCGGCCACGCTGGCGATCGCGTCGACCGGATTCCTGGCAGGGATGATCTTCTGGATCTTTGTACCGGAAACGCTGAAGAGGGAACGGAACTAGTTTCTATCACGAGTTACGTAGGGGCGCAGCGAATCTCTAGAACCATCGCTGATATAGAACCAACGGCTGCGCCCGGGTTCCGCGGAACCGTCTGGTACTACGACCCGGGCGCAGCCGTTGGTTCTAGTTTTACTCTGGCTCTAGAGATTCGCTGCGCTCCCTAAAAGCCTGATAGCCCAGGCTTCACCTTCACCAGAGTCAGCGTGCTGATGAGGAACAGTCCGGCGTAGATGGCGAACAGCACCAGGTAGCCCAGCCCCGGCTGAAGCCCGTTGAAGAAATCGGCCAGCGGGCCGCCGATGCCCGCGCCCACAATACCCGCGCCTGCCCCGGCCAGATTCGAGATGCCCAGGTAGCGCCCGGCATCCTGCGGCGGGACGAGCTGCGTGCCCAGCGCCCAGTTGGTCGCAAAGAATGTCCCGGTTGCCAGCCCGATGATGCTCCCCGCTACAATGACCAGCGGCATGTTGACGGCGAGGATCAGCAGCAGGGTGCCCAGTGCGGCCACTATGCCCGACAGCCCCACCAGCCGCCGGTGACCGATGCGGTCGGCCAGCGATCCGCCGACCAGGGCAGAGGGGATGAGGAACACTGCTACTACGGCCAACAGCATGGTAGTGGCCTGGCCGGGGTTTTCAACCTGAATAACATCGCGCAAGAAGAACTGCGCGAAGCCCTGTACCGACCCAACGGCTGCGAGGAATAACAGTCGGTTGATCACCCACCAGATGAAGGACTTCCGCGAGCCAACTTCTGCGCCGATTCCGACGCGCGCGCCTAAGTAGACGCCAATGAAGATTGACCCGGCCATGGCGATCAGCCCGGCCAGCCCCACCAGCGCGATCTGCGAGGTCAGGGCGGTGGTATCGCCCATTGATCTACCGGCAGCGCCCACCAGCCACACCGCTGCACGCGTTACGGAAACAAAGATAATGGTAAGCGCCAGCAAGCGCAGCGCCATCGGAGCGATCTTCCCGGTAGGGCGCTCGCGCAGGGGCTGCTCGCGCGCGCCCAGCAGTGTGGTGACCAGGGTGATGGCAAAGCCGGCCATCATGATGCCGACGATCAGCCCGATACGGTTCTGATCCAGCAGCTTGCCAATGCCCAGCGCAATAATCAGCACGGAGGGCAGCAGCTCGAACACGGCCTTCACGCCTGACGACCGCCCCCGTTGATCTGGCGGAACAAGATCGGGGATAAGCCCCTGCAGCGCGCCCTGGCCCAGGTTTGACGAAAACTGGTAAAGCACAATCCCAAACAACAGTACCGCGTACGCGGCGGTGATGCCGAAGTTCTGCTGGAAGAAGGTGTTGAGATTACCCTGCAGGAAGGCCGGTGACGCGCCGATCACCACAAGGAAGGACATGGTGAGCAGCGCACTGGCGATAATATATGGCCGCCTGCGCCCAAGCGGCGAGGTCGAGCGGTCCGAAAGCATCCCTGCCAGCGGCTGAACCAGCATCGCCACAGCCAGCCCCACCACGCGCAGATTGGCGAGGTAGGTGTTCTTCTGCTCGGCGGGCATAAACAGCACCACCAGGTAGGGAAGCAGCAGCGGAGTAATGATGCCGGTGGCCAGGTCGATGCCCAACCAGTAGCTGTTGATGGCGAAATGATCGAGCCAGGTGAATTTGCGCAAGGGATTCGCTTTGGTGTTGATGGGTAGGCAACGGAAAAAGGAAAGATTCAACCGCAGAGAAAACAGAGATCACAGAGCCATCTCTGTTTTCTCTGCGGTGAAAACGCTTCCTCTTATCTTTGCGATTCTTTGCGATAATACGCCTCGTTCCACAGCCATGCCACGCGGTCGAGGGACAGGGCGTAGTGGAATAGCAGTGCCAGAATCAACGCCAGCCCGGTGGCTGCTTGACCCCGGTCGAATGCTGTCCACACGGCGAAGCCGAAGAACATGGCCTCGATTGCCAGACGTGCCCGGCCGGGTACCGGGATCGGCACTTTCTGATCGAAGCCCGGCTCGTTGGGTGTCTTGAAAACCGCCCACAGCACGGCCAAGATCACCGGCAGGCCGAAGGCATACACGTAACGCATGGGCGGATCGGCAAGCTGCCAGCCCCATTGGCCCACGACCACCAGGGCGGCAATTTCCAGAGCGAAGCGCAGAATCAGGTTTGCGGGGTGCTGGCTCAAATCTTATTCCTCGGGTACGGCGGTGGGGAAGGGCGTGCGGTAGGATGGGTCCCAGGGGTGCAGATCCTGCATCAAGGGGCAGCGCAGCGTGTTCATAGGGGGGAGCTGTCCGTTCCAGCACAGCTCTGGCTTCCAACGGTGCAGGTTCACCCGGTCGCGGCGGATCTCCGTTCCGTCCGCGTTCACCACCGCAAAATCGTAGCTCACATCCCATAGGGGTGGCTGCACGATGTAGATGTGGCTGACCTGCGCTGCGGCGGAATTCAGATCGGTTTCAACCGGCAGCAGGTCAGCCGTCAGCCAGGGCTTGGTCTGCTCCACTTCGAAAATTTGCAGTTTCATGCCCGGCGCTGCGGCCTGGTTGAATTGATAGATGAAAGTGCATGCTGTATAGGGCAGGTTGCTCACGTCAAAGCCCTCTTCGGTAACCGTGCCAAACACCGCATTTTGCGGCGGGGCGGAGGGGTCTTTATACTGCGTGGCGAGCATCCCCGGCAGCAGGCACCATGCCGAAAGACCATCTTCCTCTATCACGCCCAATGTGGGCATGGCGGTAGCAGTGGGTTCTGGGGTATTGGTGGGTTGAATGGGTGTGCTGGTTGGCTGTTCGGTTGCTGTAGGGGCAAGGGTGGCCGTGTGGGTTGGCGCTGCTGTCGGAGTGTCAGCAGGCTGCTGTGCCGTCGGTGCGGAGAGGGTTGGGGTGGCCTGCGCGCATCCGGCAGCCAGCATGGCGAATACGGCGAGGAGGGTGATTGCAAAAAGGCGTGATGGTATACTGGCATGCTGCATTGGTAAAAACTCCGGTGAATTTCTAGTATGAAGGTAGTATCCTCCGCGGCATTTTCCCCTATAATCATTATAGATCAGCCCGGTGGTGCACAAAAACGAATGACAGTTTTGCGAATACTTGTTGAGCCGGACGGGGCCGTTTGAATTTTTACGAGGGAACAAGGTGGCGACAGGGTTACACCTTTCGGGGAAATTGTAACACAAGGGGACTGTAACGCTATGGTAGAAGTCAATCAAAACGCCCGTGCCTTAAGCGTGCTCATTTTAGAAGAGCGCGAGGATGATACGCAGCGGATCCTGCTTGAACTGGAAAAATCCGGTTATGTGGTTCAATTCTTGCGCGTTGAATCTGAGGCAGGATTTGTCCGGGCGCTTGCCCAGCAGAAGATCGATCTCATCCTCACGGATTATTATCTAAACGATTTTACTGCCCGCGCCGTACTTCGCCATCTTCACGAACACAATCTGGAAATCCCTCTCATCGTTGTCACAGACAGCCTATCGGAAGAGTACGTCGTTGCGCTGATGCGACAGGGCGCATCAGACTATGTCATCAAAGACCGGTTAATCCGCCTGGGTGGGGCAGTGGCGGCAGCGCTGGAGCAGAAGCGTCTGCGCGCGGAGAAGAATGAAGTCCTGCTGCGGCTTTCAGATAGCGAGGAGCGTTTGCGTCGCATGGCGGATAGTGCTTTAGATGTTCTTTTCCGCCTGCGCACGCACCCCAACCTGGAGTTTGAGTTCCTCAGCCCCTCCGTAGAGCGCGTGCTCGGCTATCCCTTGGAGTATTTTCACCGTGATCACGGTTTCATCTTTGAGATTGTTTACCCCGATGACCGCGCGAAGCTGTTAGAACAATTCGATCTGCCGCGGGTTTTTACCGACACGTACGTTCTGCGCTGGAAACATAAGGATGGCCACGTTGTTTGGACTGAGCAGAACAACGTGCGCGTGTTCAACGAGGAAGGTGTGCTGGTGGCGGTGGAAGGCATCGCCCGCGACATCACAGAACGGGTGAAGCGCGAGCAGGAACGGGAAGCCATCCTCGCTGTGGTTTCTGCGCTGCGTGACGCAATGACCCGTGCGGAGATTGCGCCGGTGGTGGTAGAAAAAGCAGCCCGATTGACCGGCGCGGAACGGGTGGCGCTGTGCACCGTGAATCCTTACGATAACAGCTTGCTCGTCGATGCTGCCGTCGGAAACTGGGCTTCTTGGATCGGGCGGCGGTTAGAAGTGGACTCGGAAACGCTGCGCAGTATCGTCGCGGAGGGCCAGCCGGTGCTGCACCGCACCGGCGAGAAGAACGGCCCCGACAGGCGCAAACCGGTCAGCACCGGCTGGCTGATGGGGCTCAGCGTAATGATCTGCGTTCCAATGATCTCGCAAGGTGAGACGATGGGCCTGCTGTGCGTAGGGAGTGACGAGGCCGATCTTTCACCCGAGCAGCAAGAGAACATCATGAAGCTGATCACCGTGGTCGCAGATATTGGCGCCAGCGCGCTTCATCGGGCCAGCCTCTACGAAGACAGCCGCCAGCGCGTGCAGCGGCTTACTTCTCTGCGTAACATCGACCGCGCTCTATCGGCGGGCCTTGAGCGCAATGTGATCGTCTCTATCCTGCTGGACCAGCTCATGCTGAATAAAGA
Organism: Chloroflexota bacterium; assembly: GCA_023434145.1. Taxonomy (GTDB): domain Bacteria; phylum Chloroflexota; class Anaerolineae; order Anaerolineales; family Anaerolineaceae; genus DSYU01. The sequence goes on from JAEYTI010000004.1 coordinate 6,076, forward strand.
CGTTGCGCTGGCAGACCTGCTTCTGCTGGACCCGCATACCCGGATGCTGCGTTTTGAGGCAGGACGGGGCTATCAGGTGCCACCGAGCAGCGGACCCGGTGGTGGGCTTATGCTGCGGCTCAACGAGTGCCTGGCGGGGCAGGTGGTGCTCGACCGGAAAATTCGAAATGAGGCTGATCTCTTGCAGGTGGAGGATGGCGGCATTCAGCGGGCGTTGTTCCTGGCAGAGGGCGCGCGCGCTTACCTGGCGGTGCCGCTTATGGCGCATGGCGAGGTGCTGGGCGTGCTGGAGCTGCTGCGCCGCGAGCCGATTCCCTTTGAGATCGATTGGCTGGAATTTATCGAGTCATTGGTGGGCCAGCTCTCCACGGCGTTGAGCAATGCTGCGTTGTACGAAAAGATCCAGCGTTCGAACCTGGATTTGGTGCAGGCATACGATGCAGTGATTCAGGCCTGGGCGCAGGCATTAGAAAGCCGGAGTATCGAGCCGTTGGGGCATACCCGCCGCACGCTGCAGTTGATGCTGGCGATGGCGCGTTCTTTCGGGGTGCCCAACGATCAGCTTCCACACATTCGAAGAGGTGTCCTGCTGCACGATATCGGCAAGATGGGCATCCCCGATCATATTCTGCTGAAACCTGGCCCGCTGACGCCGGAAGAAATGTCTGAAGTGCGGCGGCATCCGCATCTGGCCTTTATTTGGCTTTCCCCAATTGTCTATTTGCACCCGGCGATCGATATCCCATACTGCCACCACGAGTGGTGGGACGGCGGCGGATACCCCAGGGGACTGCGCGGCACGCAGATCCCGCTGCCCGCGCGCATTTTTTCCGTGGTGGACGTGTGGGATGTGCTGCTCTCCAACCGCCCCTACCGCGCGGCATGGACGGTGGAGCAGGCAGCGGCATACATCCGCGAGCGCGCCGGCACGCAGTTCGACCCCAGCGTAGTCACTGCCTTTCTGAAAATGATTGAAGATGATGCGGTGGAATTGGATGGTTAGTCGCCAGGCGCCCTTCGTTGTGCCATCAACCGGCGCAGGGCTGCGCCTAGTTCGCCCATGATGATGATGCCGCCCAAATTTGCCATCAGATCCATCAGCGAGAACTTGCGGTTATCAATGTAAATCTGTGAGCATTCTTCCAGCGTGATGAGAATTGCCAGCAGCAGGCTGCCGCGCCGTATGCCGAGAAAGCGGGTGCGCTCGTTGTTGAATCCTAGATTGACCAGCAAAGAGAGCGTGCCTAACAGCAGGAAATGCGCGATCTTGTCGCCGTTCGGGAAGGCGTAAATCGGTGCGAGCAGACCCGGTATCAGGTCCATGTCAGCAGCAATGATGACGAACATGATCAGGATGGCAAAGAAAAATGCCAGCCAGCGGAAGAAGCGCGGAGCGGGCATGGGATTATTCCTCAATGGGATTTGCAGCACGGGCAGCCGGGCGGCTTGCGTCGTGCTGTTCTTCGATCTCGCGCAGGCGGGACATCTGCGGTGGGGTGATGGCGATAAACGGGCGCACTTTGCGGATTAGCGCCAGGGCCTCGTCGAGCGTGTATCCTTCGGCAATCAGGTACGCGGCTGCCATGGTCGGCGCGCGTCCAACCCCCGCGCCGCAGTGGATGTACACTTTGCCGCCGTCGTTGATCGTCTCGCGAATGAAGGCGATACCCTGTTCCAGATGCTCCATTGAGACGGCGTCGTCATCGATGGTGGGCAGGTGCAGGTAGCGCTGCAGGGCCAGCCCATGAGCGGCATCATCGCGCTCGATGCGCATGTTCACGCAGCCGTTGATGCCTTCAATCTCCAGGGCCTTTTTTCCGCGCGCATTAAACTGCGGTCCGACGTACAGATCGGGCGTAACGCGGGAGTACTGGAGCAGCGGCACACCGGTGATGGCGGGCAGCCCGCGCCCGTAGAGCCACAGCAGGGTAACCAGCAAGCCCTGTGTGCGGAAACGGCGGATGATGATGGTGAGTCCTTTGATTGCAAGGGAGAGGAGTTTTCGCATAGCCACAAAGTAGTTCCGATTAAGCGGGATTAGGGAATTTCGAGCGGATGATAATGAACCCTGCGATCAAAACTGCCAGGGCAAGTACCAGCGAGAAGATCGTGGCCCAGGTGAACAGCGGGAGCGTGCTGTATACCCACAAAACGTACGGCAAAAAGAACAGCAAAGCCGCGCCGAGACCGGTCAGCGCCAGGGTGGGGAGGATGCCGGGCTGGCGTTTTACCAGGCGAACGATCTGTTCTGTCACCAGGGGTACGATCAGCACCGCGCAGGCAATCATCCCCATAACGGTGATAGTGGCAGTATAGCCAGTAGCGGTGGCGGGCGGGAAGATGCCCGTTACTGCCAGCCAGGCCAGCCACGCCAGCACCAGAACGACAATCCGAATCCAGTGCCAGGTACTGCGCAGCGCCAGCGTAGAGAAAACTAGCAGCGCCAGCAGCACCGCCATCAAGATTTGCCCGCCGAGCAGCAGGCTGGCTGCATCTACTGTAGGGAAGTCTTGCAGGCGTCCGTATCCACCTACCGTTACCCACTGCCACTCGCCGCTGGAAGTATGGACGAGAATTCCTTCATAACCCATGCCGAACAGCATATTGCCGCTGGCAGGGTGGGCCGCAGCAACAAGCGGGCCGTGTTGGAACGTGGGGTAGCCCATCGAAGTGCGAGAAAAGTAGGTCTGTTGGGCCTCACTTACCGGCTCGAGTGTATACGCTGGCTGCCAGGTCTGGCCCCCATCCGGGGAGCGTTCAATCGCCTTCCCAGGAATGAACCGGTAGCCAGCGCCTTCCACCGGGCCAGCGACTTCTGTCCAATCATTGTCTGGGATATTCCCCGGCCACGCATCGCAGCGCGAATTGTTCACCTCGGGCGCCCAGGTCAACCCGCCATCTGTTGAGATGTAGTTGAAGTACGATGACCCGGCGCTAATGGAGCCATCGGGCAGTACCTGGATGCAGCCAATGCCCAGCTCCGGCGCGGGCGAGTTGGCAATGGTCAGCAGGGCCGCCAGCGGCAGCGCAATCAGGCCCTTGGCTGGAAACAGCCTGGGTTGGTCCATCGGCGCGGAAACGGTCCTATACCAAAGCCAATAGGCCAGCACCAGGGCAGGCAGGGCCAGCAGGTCGGTCGGATCGCGGCGGAGGGAGAGGGGCATCCCGGCATCCGCGAAAATGCGTATAGCCATTCCATGTATTGCGGGAAGCCATTTGATCAACCCAAAAATCAACCCCGTCAGGCCGAATGCGGCGGCGAAGGTGACCTGCTCGTGGCGCTTCATCCGGTGGGGCAGCACCCACGCGATCACCGTCGCCAGGGCAAAGGGCGCAAAGAATAGCCACGCAAAATCGCCCAGCTTACCTGTCACCCACGAAGGCCACAGGCGGCGCAGCACGTGATCGTTCAGCAGCAGGAGCGCCAGCGCCCCCAGCGTGAGCGGGTGAGCCAGCAGGGTCAGCGCGCGTTCGAAGGTTGGATTGCTTCTCATTTGGGCAGCTCGCCGTAATCGTTATTGAAGTAGGGGATCCACACGTCTTTTTCAAAGCCGGGGGTCGTGCTGCCGGCCGGGTACACGCGAATATTTGCTACTGCCAGTACCTTCACCCCCTGGCCCGTGCAGTACAGCCGGTCGGGGAACTGAGCAAGCACCTGGCACGTGAATTCCTTATCCTCCATCGCCACCCGATAGTCGTCCGGCTCTACCGCGCTGGAGAACTGGAAAGACAGCAGCATCTGATAATCTTCCATCCAGCCCATGCCGATCAACTTAACATCTTCCAGCGAGGCATCAGCGGTCGGAGAAGGTGGGACGGTTGGAGGCACCGGCGAATTCGTAGGCGTTGGCGGTGGAGTGGTTGGCGTTTCGCTCGGCAGTGGCAGCGTAGCCACCGGGGTAGTCGCTACTTCAACCGTAGGAATATCGGTTTCGGTTGGCACCAGGGTCGTTGGCGCTGTACCACACCCAAAGAGTGCGAGCGTGGCGAGCAGTATCAGGAGGACAGTACCGCGGAAAGCGCGGGAGGTGGGATGCATGGGGGAGTTCTCCGTTTCGGGGCGCGGATCGAACGGACACCCCGGGTGGATTGTAGGCCAAATTTACCGGGGCGTCAAACAGTTGTAAAGGCAATGTAACGTGTACCACCCATAGTTGCGGTACAATGGACGCGTTATTTCAAAGATCAATGATACCAGATAGAAGAGGAGTGTACCTATGCGATTATCGATCGTCGTGCCTGCGTATAACGAAGAGGCCACGATTCAATGCGTGCTCGAAGCCCTGCTGCGCGAAATTCCCAACGTCTACGAAATCCTGGTCGTCGATGATGGCTCGAAGGACCGCACAGCGGAGCTTACCGAGCAGATGTGCGTGCAACACCCGCAGATCCACCTGATCCGCCAGCCGCGCAATATGGGCAAAACCGCTGCGCTGCGCGCCGGGTTTGCCGCCAGCACCGGCGAGATCGTTGTGGTGCAGGATGCCGATCTGGAGTACGATCCGGTGGATATCCCCGGCCTGATCCAGCCGATCTTAGAGGGCCGCGCCGACGTGTGCTACGGCTCGCGCTTTATGATCCGCAAGGCATCGCGCGTGCTGTACTTCCGGCACTACATGGCCAACCAACTGCTCACCTTCCTCTCCAACCTGTTCACCGACCTGAACCTGAGCGACGTGGAAACGGGGTATAAGGCTTTCCGGGGCGAGATCATCCGCAACATGATCATCGAAACGAAGGGCTTTGGGTTCGAGATTGAAGTGACTGCTAAAGTGGCCAAATTGAAGTGCCGCATTTACGAAGTACCGATCTCATACTACGGGCGCACCTACGAAGAAGGTAAGAAAATCGGCATGAAAGACGGCATCGATGCAATTTTCTACATCTTCAAGTACAACCTGTTCGTTGGGCTGAAGCAGTCGTATAAAAATATTCCGCAACTGTGAATCGGTAGGGATAAGAAGAAGGAATTGAAAGAACCCAATGGCCCTGATCGAATCCCACGCTCCCGCACAACCGCACCGCCTTTGGGTCGTATGGCTGCTGTTCTTTTTCCAGTTTGCCGGGATAGGGGCCTACTTCGCCTACCAAAATATCTATTACCTCGAAGCGGGGCTGTCTGGGACGGAGATCGGGATCATCGGCATGACCATCGCCCTGGTGAGTGTTGCCAGTTCCGTGGCCTGGGGATTCATTAGTGACCGCACAGGCAATCCGCGCCTGTTGATGGCCCTGGGCGCAGTTGGGTCGCTGGTGACTGCCCAGTTCGTCCCGCTGGTCCACGAGTTTTACGCCTTCCTGGGGCTGGCGATGGTTGCATCCTTCGTTTACTCCGCGCCTGCTACGCTGATGGATAGCACCGCGCTTGCCATGCTTGGCGATCGGCGCGAAGATTACGGGAAGTACCGGCTGGGAGGCACGTTTGGCTTTATCATTGCCAGCTTATCGGCAGGCTATCTGTTCGATTGGCTGGGCTTGCGGGTGATGTTCCCCTTTTACGCGGTGATTATGGCGGCGTTCGCGGGTACCGCCCTGCTGCTGCCGGCGCTGCCAACCCACATCACCGCGCAGGCACGGGGCGATATGGGCCGCCTTCTGCGCAGTTGGTCATGGTTAATATTCTCCGCCTCCGTCTTTCTGGTCTGGATTGGGATCAACGCTTCGATCACGTTCCTGGCCGTGGCGCTATCCCATATGGGGGCCAATCAGAGTCTTATCGGCATTGTAGCGACCTCCGGCGCGGTGGTCGAGCTCCCGTTTATGCTGTTCAGCGGGTGGTTCTTGCGCCGCTATGGCCCGGTGCGACTGCTGATCGTGGCGATGCTGTTGATGATCTCGCGCTTTATGTTGCTCGGACTGATGCCTGCGCCTGAATGGGCCATCTTCATTAACGGAATCAACGGCCCGGCGTACGTGTTCTTCTGGAACAGCGCCGTGACCTATGCCAATAAAATGGCCCCGCCCTCGATGGGCGGGACCGTGCAAGGTCTTCTGATAGCAACCACCGGGCTGGCAAGCGTGTTGAGTTCGCTGCTGACAGGCTGGCTGTTCGACCGTCTGGGACCCAACGGCATGTTCCAGGTGATGGCGGTGGTGGTACTGGCTGCGCTCTTGCTGTTCGCTGGTTGGCGAGTGATGGTAAGACGGGCCGCGGCTGTGTAAGACGCCTCACCGCCTGGTCCTTCATCGCCTGGCCGTTGAAACCGCGGTAAGGTCACCAAAACCCCACCTTCGTGGGTTCCCTTCCGACGCAAAAGCCGAAGGTAAGCCTTTCTTATTCAGGAAACGCAAACGTGCCATCCTCCCCGGGCGGGAAGGCGACCACCGACTCCACCGCTTCCAGATTGAGCGGGCCGTAGATGTGTGGGAAGTGGACGGTCTGCCCGCGCAGCTCAACCGGCTCATAACGCACCTCGGAGGCGACCCTCTCCGGGTCGATCACTAACAGCACCAGGCTGTATTGTCCGTGGTAGTAGCGGTTGGCGGTATCCACCACTTGCTCGCGGGTGGAGGCGTGGATAAAGCCCTCGGTGAGCAGTGAGGCGGCAGTGTACTGGCCCATAGTCAGGGCGGCTTCCCAATCCGACTGGTTGGTGATGTGGTAAATGTGCATGGTTGTCTCCCGGTTGGCAAGATATTGCGGTAAAATCGCGCAGAAAAAACCAACATCACCTATAATACCCCCATCTCACAAAATCCGTATTCCACAGACACGCTTGGATGTGTTTTCGTTTGTTGGTGGGTTGGGGGGGGGGGGCGGTTTTTGACCCCCCCCCCCC
>JAEYTI010000055.1 GCA_023434145.1 Chloroflexota bacterium
CTTTGATCGAGGCGTAGGCCGGATCGTTGGGGTCCTTCGAGGTGCTCTCCAGCGCTTCCAGCGCGCTGCCGCGCACGATCGGGGTCGCATCACCAGGGAAACCGTAGCCGTCGAGCATCTCGCGCAGTTCCATCTCCACCAGCTCCAACAGCTCCGGATCGTTCATCTGGTCCACCTTGTTCAGGTACACCACGATCGAGGGCACTTCCACCTGACGCGCCAGCAGCACGTGCTCGCGGGTCTGGGGCATCGGGCCATCCGGCGCTGCCACCACCAGGATCGCGCCGTCCACCTGCGCCGCACCGGTGATCATGTTCTTGATGTAGTCACGGTGCCCGGGCATGTCCACGTGCGCGTAGTGCCGGTTCTCGGTCTGGTATTCCACGTGCGCAATGTTGATCGTGATCCCGCGCGCCTTCTCTTCCGGCGCGTTGTCGATCTGGTCGTAGGCGCGGAATTCCGCCCCGCCCAGGAACGAGCAGTACTTCGTGATCGCCGCCGTCAGCGTCGTCTTCCCGTGGTCGATGTGTCCCATCGTCCCTACGTTCAGATGCGGCTTGTTCCGTTCAAACTTCTGCTTCGCCATTTGAAAGATATCTCCTTGAGATAATTATGCGTTCAAAACCTTTTGCGCCACCGATTCACTCAGCGGGGCGTAGTGGTCAAACTCCATCGAGAAGACCCCACGGCCCTGTGTCGCCGAGCGCAAGCTGGTGGCATAACCGAACATTTCTGCCAGGGGGACCAGCGCGCGTGCTGCCTGGGCATTGCCGGGGCGCATTTCCATGCCCTGGATCATGCCGCGGCGAGCGTTGAGCTGCCCCAAAACTTCACCTAAGTATTCCTCTGGCATTACCACTTCGACCTTCATAACGGGCTCAAGCAGAACTGCTCCACCCTTTTGCATACCTTCTTTGAAGGCCAGGATTGCCGCCATACGGAACGCCATTTCGTTTGAGTCGACTTCGTGGAACGAGCCGTCAATCAACTGCACGCGCAGATCTGTGACCGGATAGCCAGCCAGAACACCGCTTTCCGCAGCTTCTTTCACGCCCTTTTCCACCGCCGGGATGTATTCCTGCGGGATCACGCCGCCGATGATCTTGTTTTCAAACACAACACCATTGCCGCGCTCTACCGGCTCCATCTTAAACACCACGTGGCCATACTGACCGCGACCGCCTGTCTGTTTGACGTAGCGGTAGTTGATTTTTGGTACCTCGCGGGTGATGGTTTCGCGATAGGCCACCCGGGTGCGCCCGACGTTTGCCTGCACGCGGAATTCGCGCAGCATGCGATCGACCAGCACGTCGAGATGGAGCTCGCCCATCCCTTCGATGATCGTCTGGCCGGTCGTTTCGTCGTTATGCACGCGGAAGGTGGGATCTTCCTCCGCCAGCTTACGCAGCGCCTCGCCCATCTTATCCTGATCCACGGTCGTCTTAGGCTCAATCGCCACCGAGATAACCGGCTCTGGAAAACTGATGCTCTCAAGAATGATCGGGTTGGACGGATCACACAGCGTGTCGCCGGTGAAAGAATCCTTCAGACCCAGCACCGCGCCAATATCACCCGCGTACACCTCTGTGATGTCTTCGCGGCGGTCTGCATACATGCGGACCATTCGGCCAATGCGCTCACGCTTGCCTTTGCTCGCATTCAGAATCGTCGAGCCCGTCGTAACCTTGCCCGAGTACACGCGGAAGTAGGCCAGGCGGCCCACATATGGGTCAGCAACAATCTTGAACACCAGCGCGCTGAGCGGGGCGTCATCTTCCGCCGGGCGCTCTACATCTTCATTGGTGTTCAGGTCGGTGCCTTTCACCGCGGGGATATCCAGCGGCGAGGGCAAGTAGTCGATAACTGCGTCGAGAACGGCCTGAATGCCCTTGTTGCGCAGCGCGCTTCCGCAGAAGACGGGATTGGCCCGGCCTTCGAGGACGGCACGGCGCATTGCGGCCTTCAAATCTTCGATGCTGATCTCTTCACCTTCGAGGAACTTGACCGTCAGGTCATCGTCCAGTTCGGCAGTGCGCTCTATCAGCAGTGAACGTTTCTCTTCAGCTTCTTGTTTTAATTCTTGGGGAATTTCGGTATAGACCGGCTCGCGGCCCTGTTCATCTTGCCAGTAAATGGCCTGCATGGTCAGCAGGTCAACAGCACCGATAAAGTTTGCTTCGCTGCCGATCGGTAACTGCATTGGAATTGGGTTTGCACCCAGGCGCTGGCGGATCGAGTCAATCGAATCATCAAACGACGCACCCACTCGATCCATCTTGTTGATGAAACAAATGCGCGGGACGCCATAACGGTCCGCTTGCCGCCAAACAGTTTCGCTCTGCGGCTCTACTCCCTGTGTCGCATCAAAGACCACCACGCCACCGTCCAGCACGCGGAGCGATCGCTGAACCTCGGCAGTGAAGTCGATATGACCGGGCGTATCAATGACGTTGATCTGATAATCTTTCCACTCGGCCGTAACCGCAGCGGAAACAATCGTGATACCGCGCTCGCGCTCCTGGACCATCCAGTCCGTTACTGTGGTGCCATCGTCCACTGAGCCGATGCGATACGTCTTACCGGTATAGAACAAGATTCGCTCGGTAGTCGTTGTCTTACCGGCATCAATGTGGGCAATAATCCCAATATTTCGGCACCGTTCTAACGGAAAATTTCGCGCCATTACACACCTTGTTATCGAAGTGACCGTGAAAGTCACACTAT
>JAEYTI010000062.1 GCA_023434145.1 Chloroflexota bacterium
GTCACAGGGGGTGGGCCTCCTGTGACACCAAAACTCTTGAAACTACATATGAGACTTTATGTTTATTTGACCGTCCATTTACGGACGAAGGACAATCTCCACCGTGTGCTCCTGGCCGTCGTCGATCAGAGGGATGGGCGGGTTGGGGGCACCGCGCGGCAGGTGCTGCGGGTTCTTCACGTGGATGTGATAGATGGATTCCCCAAAGCGATAGTCGATCGAGAACCCATCCCACTCGGGTGGAATCACCGGATCAATGCGCAGGCTGTCGCCCTCTTTGCGGAAGCCTAACAGTCCTTCGATGCCCAGCCGGTACATCCAGCTTGCCGAACCGGTGTACCATGTCCAGCCGCCCCGGCGCAGATATGGCTGTACAGAGTAAATATCCGCGCATATCACGTAAGGCTCCACGCGGTAGGTATCCGCTTTCGCTTCTGTATCTGCCTGAAGAATGGGGTTGAGCAGCGAGAAAAGCGCCCCGGCGCGTTCGCCGTCACCCAGCTTTGCAAAGGCCCAGGTTGTCCAGGTGGCGGCGTGGGTGTACTGCCCGCCGTTCTCGCGTATGCCGGGCAGGTAGCCTTTCACGTAGCCCGGGTTTTGTGGCGTACGGTTGAAGGGCGGGGTAAACAGCAGGATCAGCCGGTTTTCGGGGCGGACGAGAATATCGAGCACCGATTGCATCGCCTGGGCGCTGCGCGCGGCATCGCCAGCGCCACTGAGTACGGCCCACGACTGGGCAAGGGCATCGATTTTGCATTCCAGATCCCCGGATGACCCCATTGGCGCGCCGCTGTCGTAATAGGCACGGCGGTACCAGGCGCCATCCCAGGCCCATTGCTCTACTGCCCTGGCGTATTCCTGTGCCTGCGCCCGGTAACGCTCCGCCTGAAGGTGTTCACCGCGGTGTTCACAGATCACCGCAAAACGATTGAGCACGTCGATTAGGAACCACGCCAGCCAGACGGACTCGCCGCGGCCTTTTTCGCCCACTTTATTGAATCCGTCGTTCCAATCACCGGTGCCGATCAGCGGCAGCCCGTGCTGCCCATGCGTTGCGCCCTTGTCGATTGCTCTGCGGCAGTGTTCATACAGCGAGCCCATCTGCTCGCCAAACGGATAGATGCCGTAGCGTTCTTCCTCGCCCGGTTTCAGCAGATCGCCACGCCGGAAAGGTATCTGCTCATCCAGAATATCCCAGTCGCCAGACACCTCTACGTACTGCGCGGTGACGAACGGCAGCCACAGTAGATCATCTGAGAAGCGGGTGCGCACGCCCCGCCCGGAAGGGGGATGCCACCAGTGCAGCACGTCGCCCTCTTCAAACTGGTGGTGGGCAGCGTTGAGAATTTGACCACGTGAGATGGATGGATCGACGTACATCAGCGCCAGTACATCTTGCAATTGGTCGCGGAAGCCAAACGCGCCGCTGGATTGGTAAAACGCAGACCGGCCCCACACGCGGCAAGAAAGCGCCTGGTAGAGCATCCAGCGGTTGAGGATGCGCTCCATGGCCTGGTCGGGCAGGCGCACCTGGATGGTATCAAGCAGGCGGCTCCAGAACGCTTCTGTTCGCTGCCAGGCGGCATCCACCGCACCTGCCTCCTTGTACTTGGCGACCAGTGCAAGGGTATGGGCACGGTCATTGCCCTCGCCGAGCGTAAAGCAAACCTCGTCAGTGGCGCCGGGCTCCAGGTCCAGGTGCACTTGCAGTACGGCGCACGGATCTTCACCGGGGGCAATATGCGTTTCCAGGCCAATACGCCGGAAAGCAGCCGGGCTTTGCATAGAGCCGTTGCGGCCGATAAATTCAACCCGGTCAGCAGTTACGCCGTGGATCGGGCTGCCGGTAGATAGGAACGCAACACGCTTGCCAAATTCGGCATTGTAGGGGTTGGTTGCCAGCAAGCAGCCCTGGTATGGATCATACTCTGAGAGGACATATGGCAAACTGGCCGTGTGGGTGGTTCCCAGTACCCATTCCACGAACTGGGTCACGGTGATCCTCCGCGTCGAATCGCGTGTGTTCTTGATCGTAAGATGGATGATCTTCACCGGATCTTCCGGGCTCGCGAATAGGGCCAGCCGTTGCACCAGGCCATGAGATTCGTGCTCGAAGATGGTATAGCCTGCCCCGTGGCGGACGCGGTAGGGCTGGTTTGCCCCGGCAGGCTGCGGCGTGGGCGACCATACTTGGCCGGTCTCTTCATCGCGCAGGTACATCGCCTCGCCGGTTGGGTCGCGAACGGGATCATTAGACCAGGGAGTCAGCCGGTTCTCGCCGGAATTTTCAGCCCAGGTGCATTGGCTGCCCGATTCGGTTACCAGAAAACCAAATTCGGGGTACCCGATCACATTGACCCAGGGGGCGGGGGTATGTTTTCCGGGGGGCAGATCCATTACGTATTCGCGCCCATCCTCGCTAAAACCGCCGTAGCCATTGAAGAACGCTGCGGGCTGTGCCGTTTCGCCGGGGCTGCTGGAGATAATCTGCGCGGCGGCTTCCGCGGGTTCTTCTTGTGGCAGAGGTCGGGTGGGGGTGAATTCGGGCAAGTGTGGCACTTGCATCTGGTAGCCAGGAACCTGCATTTCCAGTGAGCCACGCTCACCGACCAGGAACAGCCGGGCTGAGGTTTGCAGGAGCACTAGCTCCTCTTTGGACATCTGATCGCTATAGAGGATGAAGATGCCGCCGCGCTGGTTCAGCCACTGCTCGCTGTTCACCCGGCTCACCAGCCGGTACAACATGCTGTTCATCTCCGCGCCGTAATCCGTCTGCTGATGATTTAAAATCACCAGATCGATCAGAATGCGGCGGCTGACCAGGTGCCGGTGCACCTGGAGGGCCTCACGAACGAGATCCATCTGCAAGGGGTCGTCAATGTTGACCAGCAGGATGGGGTGATCGCCGGAGATGCCAAAGCGCCACAGCCCTGGCTGCCCGATCTGGTTCGCGGCGAGGATTTCGGACGGGGCGCGTGAGGGGCGGTAAGGGTAAATGAGCGCGGAAAATGCCTGGAGAATGGCCCGCATGGCCGGGGTGGTAAGGTGCTGCTGGCTAGCCCATGTTTGGGCCGACAGATCGGCCTGGTGGAAGGCGCGGTCGATCATGCTCCAGGCCTGGTAACGCTGCGCCAGGTCGATGACGGCATCACGGCTGTCGCCGGCGAAGGTCAGGCAGGCCAGTTCCATGCTGGAATGCGGCGGCAGGATGATCTCCTCGCCCAGAGCAAAGATGGGGTCCAGCGTGGCTCCGCTGGAACCGCTCAGGTAGCGATCGGGCTCCAGGGCTTGCGGATTCCGCTGCGTGCGCAGCCGCCCGATAAATTCGGCCCGGTTGGCCTCGTGCGCCAGGGTCCGCTGCTGGTTGCTGCCTTCTTTGAGGATAAGCATATGCCCGCAGTAGACCGATTTCTCACCCGCCGAGCGCTTGCGGCGGCGGAAGATTTGCAGATTGAGATCCTCTCGCCACTCGTTTTCAATAAACAGCTTATTGAAGGCCGGGTGGCGCGCATCGGCTGCCTGCTGGGCAAGGATTACCTCGCCATAGGTGGTGAGGCGCAGGCGGCGGGGGCGGCTGGTGGTGTTGTTGACGTGGACTCGGCGCACTTCCAGCGGGTCATCTGGCGTGATGGTGATTTCCATCGTGGTGATGATGCCGTTCTCCGTTCGCTGGAAGACCGCCATATGGGCAAAGAAGGTTACCTGCTGCTCGTTGGGGTTGCCAGGGATAGGCTGGAACGTAGCAGACCACGGGCTTGAGGCGGGTGAAAGACTGTCGTCGTCGGGATCGCTTATCTCTTGCAAATAGAGCCACGTTCCGTGAAGATCTAGCGCGCGGTCGGGCATCCAGCGGGTGAGGTCCACATCGCGCCAGGCGCTGTACCCGCTGCCAGTGTTGGAGATGATGACGTTGTAGTCACCGTTGGAGAGCAGGTGCAGTTGTGGAATGGGCGTCTGGACCGGCACGCTCCACGGCGAAATTTCGACCCGCGCAGGCTCCACCCGCTGGATGCCCTTGACCTTGCCCGAGGAGGGGTTTTGCAGCGGCGCAGACATGGGGATCTGTTCCTGGAGCAGCAGGGCGGCGCTTTGAATAAAGGGGGCGCTGTGCATGCGCCGAACCATGATGTTATCGTTGAAGTAGTTTGCCATTGCCATCATCACCATGCCGTGATGGTGGCTCATATATTCGCGGACCAGGGCCTGTTTCTCGCCAATCAGCAGGCGGTCTTTGGTAAAGTCAATCGCTTCGTAGTAGCCATACAAGCCCAGCGCGCCGTGCTGTTCCAGGTTGCGCAGGTTGCGGTAGACAGAACGGGCATCAAACCCAACCGCCATTAGCGAGGCGTAGGGGGCAATTACCAGGTCATCGGCCAAACCGCGCTTGAAGCCCAAACCGGGTACGCCAAATGCCTGGTATTGGTAGTTGAGGTTTGCATCCAAACGGTAAAAGCCGGATTCAGAGATCCCCCAGGGAACCCCCTGAGAGCGGGCATAATCGATCTGGATATCGATCGCCCCGCGCGCACTTTCATCCAGCAACGTTCGGGGGTAGCTGCGGAGGAAGAGCGCCGGCATGAGGTATTCGAACATCGTCGCGCTCCAAGAGAGCAGCACGCGCTGGCCGTTGACGCTGGTGATGGGCCGGCCAAGCCGCAGCCAGTGCTCCTGGGGCGCCTCGCCTTTGGCGATCGCCAACAATGAGGCAATACGGGCTTCGGATGCCAGCAAGTCATAGAAGTTGTTGTCGAGCTGCCCGGCGTCAACGTTGTAGCCAATATGGAAAATTCCGCGCTGCTGATGATACAGGTAAGAGAAGTCCATGTCTTGGAAGTACACGTCTGCTTGCGCAGCCAAAAGCTGGAAACCGCTCTGTAGCGCGCCTGCCTCGCTCGCGGCGCGATCGACGGCCTGGTCCATGTCATCAAGCCAGGTGACAGCTTCTGAAATTTCTTTGGTCTCGTGTGATGCAGAAGGCCCTGTGCCATTGGAGGGCAGTAAGGCTCGCAGTGCAGCGATGTGCTGGTGCGCGGGTTCGGCCAGAGCGCGGATCTCGCCCAGCGTTGGCCCGTAAGGCAGCGATTGTAACAGCGCGTTAAACGCTTCCTGGTAGCTGGGATCGGAAAACCTGGCCGGCGGCGCTTCTAAAAGCGGGATCCACGAGACAAGCTCATTGATTGTGCGCTGCACCGTTGAATGCTGCCGCTCGATTTGATTGGCAACATCACTCAGCCCGTTCAGCAGATCGAGACTTGCGGCGGATTGCGAATGACCCACTAGTTCTGTCAGGCAGCCGGAAAGCTCGAGCCAGAAGGGCCCGGATGCCGTCCGGAATAGAGGATACCACTGCTGCGACTGCTCTCGGGCGGCGAGGATACTGGCAGACATGGTTTCGATCTGCTGCTGGGCGCTTTTCACCAGCGGGGATGCGTCTACCGTGGCCGGCGAAGCGCCATCCGGAGAATCACCGGTCATCGTCCACTGCCCAAGAATATCGTGCAGTAGAGAAAGCGAATCGAGGTAGCCTTGCCATAACGCCCAGCGGAAGATGGGTTCCTGGTGCATTGCCCGGCAGGCTTGCGCGGTTATGACAAAGCAGGCGGCAAGATTGCCACTGTCGACGGTGGAGATGTATCTTGGGGTGAGCGACTGGAGGGTTACGGTGTCGTACCAGTTCAGGAAGTGCCCCCGCTGGCGCTCTAAACGCTGGAGCGTATCGAATGTGGCTGCCAGCCGCGCGGATAGGCCCAGCATATCCAGGTAGCCGAGATCAAAGGCGGCCAGGGAGGAAGTGAGCAGCAGCCCGATATTGGTAGGCGAAGTACGGTGCGCCACCATGCCTACCGGGTGCTCCTGAAAGTGATCGGGCGGCAGCCAGTGATCTTCTGGCCCGGCGAATCGCTCAAAGAATGACCAGGTGCGACGGGTGATGCGCCGCAGGTGGGATTTTTCATCCTCAGTAAGCGGTTCTTGCTTTCGCCCTGATGACTGGTTAAGCCACAGGGTGATTTGCGGAGAAAACATCCACAGCAGCAGAACGGGCGCTGCGCTTGCCAGCAGCGCAGGGTTCACCCATACGAGCCATACAGCCAGCCCGATCCCAAGCAGCAGCGACGGCATCAGGCGGCGCCATGTGGCGGTTGCCAGACTTTCCTGGTTAAACTGGCGCGCGGAGTGTGCCGCCGTTGTCCACTCTAGCAGGTTCTTTCGAATGGACAAGCGGTACAGTGTTCGCATGATCGCATCCAGGGAAATGACGGCATCGTGGGGCAGGTAGGCCACAGCTAGTAACCAGCGCATCAGATCCAAACTGACAGGCCGGAAGGCGACCAGCGGCGATTCGCCGCCCACCAACCGCAGCCCGCTTCGCGTAAAAGATTGCAGCATTGGAAAGGACAATGTCAACAGGACGATTGCCGTCCAAAGCAAAGCCAGGTTAGGTTGGAACAAAATGCCAAGCACAAACAGGATCAGCAGGCTTGGGGCGAGCAGCGATCTGCGCAGGTTGTCGAGGATCTTCCACACGTCGATGCCGGATAAGCGAATGCGAAACCGGCCAGGATGGAAAATCCACGGCAAAAGCTGCCAATCTCCACGAATCCAGCGATGCAGGCGGAAGGCGTGGGTGAAAAAGTTGGGCGGGTAATCCTCGATCATGGTGATATCACTGACGAGAGCCGCACGCCCCATTAACCCTTCCAGCAGATCGTGGGAGAGGAGCGTGTTCTCGGGGATATGGCCCTTCACGCTCCGTTCAAACGCAGCTACCTCGTAAATACCCTTGCCAACGTAAATTCCGGCTCCAAACAGGTCCTGGTAGGCGTCGGAGACGGACAAGGAATATAAGTCTAGCCCAACATCGCCGGCGAAGATGCGGGTAAACCAGGTGCGGTTCGCCGATCTGGGGCTGATTTCCATGCGCGGCTGCAGCAAGGTGTATCCGGCGATTACGCGTTGTATCGATGGCCGGGCAGGGTCGACCTGGAAGACGGCGCGATTTAGCGGGTGCACCAGGGTGCCTACCAACCGGCGGGCCGCGCCGGACGGCAGGATGCTGTCTGCATCCAGGGTGATGACGTACGGTGCTCCGGCCAGGGCATCGAGGTCGCCGGTGACATACTTAAAGGGTTTGCCTTGCTTTATCCCAAGCAGAAACTGATTGAATTGCAGCAGCTTACCACGTTTGCGTTCCCACGCGATCCACTTGCCTTCGGCAGGGTTCCACTGCCGGTTGCGCATCATGAAGTAGAATGGCGCGTAGCCGGCGTGCTCTGCGTATTTGCGGTTTAGCACCTCTACCGCTGCGGCGCCGTGGTTGATTAATGCTTCGTCTTCCGGGAGGGTTTCCTGGTCCGCGTCGCTCAAATCTGCCAGCAGCGCAAAATACAGGCCCGGCCCCGGGTTTCTCAGGTAGTGCATTTCTAGCTGCTGAGTCAGCGAGTCAATTTCCTCTTTGCTGGTGGCTAGTGTAGGCACAACTACCACGGCCCGGAACGGATCGGGAATGCCCTCTTTGAACTCGATTTTTGGCAGCCGGTTGGGGGGAGTCAACATCGTCACCAGCCAATTGACCAGACTGGTCGTGATGGCCAGCGCGGGGATCACGAGCAGCACATGGAAGAGGATCTGCTGCGACATCCCTATGCCCGATGGAAAGCTGACCCAACTGATCAGCAACAGGAGCGCTGCCAGCACCAGGATACTGCCAATGTATACCTGGCTTGCGTTACGACGCAAAAAGCGGCCGAATGTGGTTTTTCGGCCTGGGTGGTAGCCAACCTGGCTCTCGAGCTGCGCGCGCCCTTCCGCGATGAGATAGTAACCAATGTGTGCAATCCGCTCGCTGAGCTCAAACCGTTCTGGCGGGGCAACGGAGAATGCTTCTGCCTCCTGCGGCAGTTGCCCATCGGCGCGGCTTTTCGCAGCCTGACCGGCCATCCGCAAGGCGGCCTGGGCTACTTCTGTTTCTTCAATCTTTCCATGAAATGCAATTTCCTCGACCACTTTTCGGTAGCGGTCGCGGGTTTGAAAATCCATCAATGGGTAAACGCCGGTTGGGTCCTGGCGCAAGGTCTGTTCGACCTGGCTGGCATTCTCAAAAAAGTCTTTCCACTCCTGCTCGCCAATAGCGCGCAGGCCGAGGATGGTGCTGGCAACCGCGTCTGCCGTTTCACCGTTCGTGCGAGTGATTTCGGCGAGCCGGGCATCGGATATTTCGTGCATGGGCAAGCGGTTCTGGCCCTGCGCTGCCGCCAGCATTTTATGCAGCGAATGCGCCAGGATTTCCACCAGCCCAAAGCGCAGAAAGGTGGGGAAGGCCCACAATTCTCCCATGGTGAGGGGCACCTGCTGTTGAAACTCGACCAGAAGCGCCAGCATGCTTGCGAGATCGATGCGCAGCTTGTGGTAGGTCAGTAGGGTGCGCGTGATGGCATAGATGCGTGGAAGCCCCTGCAGCGGCCCCTTTTCTAGCAGGGGTAAGCGCCGGTAAAACCCGGTTGGCAGGTCTTCGGTTATTTCGCGGGTGGCTTCGCGGACGATGTAGTAGTTATCGAGCAGCCATTCCGCAGCGTATGAAAGCGACAACTCTTCATTGGTTGCGTCTCGGAAAATGCGGTGCGCTTCAACCAGGTACGTCTCGTATTGTTTCAGGTCATCTAACAGGACAGCTTTGACCGCGCCCTGCCCCACGCTCGCAGCGCTGTGCTCTTCCAGTAAAGTTTCGACTAGCTTTTTTGCCTGCTCATTGATTGTTGAAACGGGCTGTGATGTTGTCATCCGGGAAGCATCCACCATGTTTACCGTCTCCCATACTTTTCCGCCGCAATTTCTGCCGCAGTCGCGCGGAATTGGGAGCAGGGAACATCTTGTACCACCAGCACATTTTTCACGCCGTGATCAATATAGTTTTGCGTAATACTACCATAGGGCCAGCGTGTGCAGCCTGTCTGCCCATGAGCACAGAGTACCACGAGGTCGACATCTTCTTGTTCCGCCATCTCGTGGATCGCCTCGGCGACGTTGAAATTCTTTACGACGCGCGTTTCCACATCTGGTATCCGCCTTGATTGTTCATCAAGATACATTCGGATTGCAGTTTGACTGACCTCGACAAACCGGTTGGAGATCTGTTGGAATTCATCGGGGTACGGCTGCGGAACAGGAATAGAAGGAGGCTGCATCACCGCCGCGAGGATTGTTTTTGCGCCCTGCTGTGCCAGCATCACTGCCGCAGGCATCACGCATTCCGCTCTCCGTGATGTGTCAATGGGCAGCAGAATTTTTCGATAGAAAGCCGGCTGTCCGGCCTCTGAGGAGCCGGCGGGGGCTGCCGCTTCTGCCAATTCTTCCTGATTTTCTTGGTATGCGTCTAATTCCACTGCAACGGTTCCCTCACTCGCTTCCGCAGGCTGCAGATACGTGCGGACGATCAGAATCGGGAGGCAGGCTTTGCTGATAACTTTTGCGGCGACGCTGCTCATATTCCACCGGCTCAACCCGCTGGCCCCGTGGGTCGATATAACCAGCAGATCGATACCTTCCTGCTGCGCGAAATTTATGATACTTTCGGCGGTTTTCCCTTCGCGCAACTGGGATTCAATGGTCAATTCTTGATCGCGCAGTTGCGCCGCAATTCCACTAAGATACAGTTCTGCCTGGGCTTTCAGGATCTGCCAGTTGAGCGGCTCGGTAACGGTGGGACTATCCTGATAGGGTGTGGAATCGAGCACATGGAGGAGCTGGATTTGCGCGCCAAATACCCTGGCCATGTGAACAGCGTGTGGAATTGCCCTTTCGGCTAATTTCGATCCATCTAGCGGGATAAGAATTTTTTTAAACATCATCTCTCCTTGGAACCGGGGAGAAACTTGCGCGTAGTAAAAAATATATTTTCCCCGTCAGCGTATAGTATAAATCATAAATTAAGATAAACAATTGGGAATTATCTTATTATTAAATGGGAAAACCCGCCTCTATATCCTGGGTCTCTAGAATTGGCCTGGTTATAGGGGAAGTTGCGCAGCAACTTCCCCTATAACCAGGCCAATTCTCGAAGAGCCTATATCCTTCGGCCTCTGGGCTTTGCGTGGTTATAGAGAGAGGTTGCGTCGCAACCTCTCTCTATAACCACGGCGGTTCCCAAAGAGTCTGAATAGAACCGTTTTTGATTTCTGCTGTAAAATGAATTCATGGCAATCCCCTAATTCCATGTTCAGTGTTTATAACCTTGCCATGAAACCTAGAAAAGCACTTCTACATGCAGAGCTTACGCAGAGGATTCCCGCAAAAGAGCTGTCGACTCTTCTGCGGGTCAGCAGTACGCTTGCTGCCTCACTAGATCTGTCGGTGGTGCTGCAAACATCCGTTCAAAGCGCGGTTGATGTACTCGATCTGGACACTGGGGCTATTTACCAACTGGATGGCAACCTGCTCTTTCTGGGCGCTACCACGCCACCGCTGTCACCGGAGCTCGAATGGCTGCGCTTGCAACCGCAATTGCTCAACGATCACCCGCATCTCCAGGAATCGCTCAGGTTGATGTATCCTGTTTATATTGTGGACGCGAAACGGTCGGAGCTTTCTCCCGCGGAAATCGCTATCCGTGATGCGCGCGACCTGCGTTCGATCTTGTTTATCCCGCTACTGCTGGAGGAGAAAGGCATCGGTGCGATGATCCTCGGCTCTACCAGCCAGGTGCGCGATTTTACCGACGAGGAAATCGATCTATGCCGGATTCTGGCCTACCAGGTGACCCTGGCAGTAGCGAATGCGCGGCTGTTCAAGTCGGTGCAGGAAACCAACGTTAAGATGGCCCGAGCATACGAAGCCACGCTGCTGGGCTGGTCGCTGGCGCTGGAGATGCGCGACCAGGAGACACAGGGACATACAAAACGGGTGACGCGCCTGGCTGAGAAATTGGCGCGCCGCATGGGTGTTTCCGATGAAGATCTGGCGCACATCCGGCGGGGTTCGCTGCTGCATGATATTGGCAAAATGAGCATCCCCGACACGATCTTGAAGAAAGACGGCCCGTTGAATGATGCTGAGTGGGTGATCATGCGCAAGCATCCCGAATATGCTTACCAGTTCCTGGTGCACATTGATTATTTGCTGCCTGCACTCGATATTCCCTACTGCCATCATGAGAAATGGGATGGCAGCGGATACCCGCGCAGGCTCAAAGGGGAGGAGATTCCGCTTTCCGCGCGAATTTTTGCACTTGTGGACGTGTTTGACGCGCTCACCTCAGACCGCCCTTACCGCCAGGCCTGGAGCGTGTCCGAAGCAGTTGCGTATATCCGCGAGCAGGCCGGCAAGCATTTTGATCCTTGCGCGGCGACTGCTTTTCTCCAACTGCTGGAAGAGAATGATTAAGAATCTATCCGAATATTGCTTGTGTTTGTTGTTTGGGTGGCATAGCCACCCAAACAACAAACACAAGCAATATTCGGATAGATTTTGACAAGCTATTCGATAATTGTTGTATGCTGGCTATTTGCACGGCTACGCCGCACAAATAGCCAGCATACAACATGATTTCCGGATCGGTGCTAAAGGGAAACTAATCTCCCATGACAGAACTCATTACGGAGCTTTTGCAGATCCCTACGGCAATGCGGGATCTGATTGACCTGTATGAAAGGGGCTCAGGGAAAGCAAGGCTAAACCTTCCCGCGCTCGAGCGGCCTCTCCTGGTGGGCATGGGCGCATCGTATCACGCGGCATGGATTGGCTCGCTGATGCTGCGACATGCAGGCATCTTGAGCGTCCACGAAGAGGCAAGCGAGGTAATCCAGTATCAGCGCGCGCTCCCGGCCCGTGCTTCTCCGCTGATCTACATCTCGCAGTCGGGCAGCAGCGGAGAGGTGCAGCCATTCATTGACCTGTACGGAAAGCAGGGACAAGTGATTGGCATCACCAACGATTTGGCAAGCCCGCTGGGCGCGCAAGCGGACCACGTGCTGCCGATGGCAGCCGGAGCAGAGACGCTGATCGCCGGGAAAACGTATGCCAACACGCTGGCGCTGCTCTGGTTGATGGCCCAGAAGTGGGCAGGCGCAGACCTGGCAGGCGCACTCGACCAGCTCCGGCGGCTGGCGGATAAGATTGAGGCGATCCAGGCACGGCGCGCGCAGGTGGTGGAGCGTTTGGAACCGGTGTTTAAATCGGCCAGCCGCGTTGTGTTTTTGGGGAGCGGTCCGCATGCTGCCAGCGCCCGCCAGGCTGCGATGACTCTCAGCGAATGGCCGAAGATCGCCTGCCTGTCGTTTGGCATCGGAGCGTACCGGCATGGTTTTATCGAATCGGCAGGGAGAGATACCGCGGTGGTCCTTTTCTCCGCGTCTGGCCCGGGCAGGAAATCTACGCTGGCGTTGGGCGAAGAGCTGCGCGGCTACGGTGCAACAGTGCTGCGCATTGAGAACGGCGAAGTGCTGGGAATGGATGCGCCTGCCGTGACGAACTCGATTGATTTATATCTCAGCCCGGTGCTGGATATGGTTCCGGTGCAGCTTTTCGCGGAGTCCGCGGCGCGCAAGCGGCTGGAGACGCCCGGCTTCCGGTATATCAGCAAGGTGGTGACGAAAATATGAATAATTCTGTGTGGTTCGTGCGCGATCCAGTCGCGCATGCACCACACAGAATGTCTTGTGAGGGAAACAATGGGTAAATTCAAAATTGCTATTATCGGTGCGGGCAGCAGCTACACCCCCGAGGTGATCGAGCGGCTGGCGGCGATGAAAGACAGTTTGCCGGTGGATACGCTGGCGTTGATGGATATCAACCAGGAACGGCTGGAGATGATTGCCGGGTTCTGCAGCCGCTTTCTCAAGCACTTGGGCCACGAGATCACCATTGAGACGACCACCGACCGCCGCAAAGCGATCGACGGTGCGCGCTTCATCATCACGCAGATCCGCGTGGGCGGCAATGCCCAGCGTGTACTGGATGAGAAAATTCCGCTGAAATATGACGTGATCGGGCAGGAGACAACCGGACCGGGCGGCATGTTCAAGGCCTTCCGCACCATCCCGGTTATGCTGGATATTGCCCGAGATGTGGAGGCGGTAAACCCCGGCGCGTGGATCATCAATTACGCCAACCCTACCGGGCTGAACGCAGAAGCAGTGCAAAAGTACACGAAGGCGAACTTTGTGGGGTTGTGCTCTGGCGGCTACTTCCCGCGCGACGCGGTTGCAAATACGTTGGGCGTGCCCAAAGAGAGCGTATTCTACAATTACTATGGACTCAACCATCTCAACTTTGCTTACAACCTCTCGGTGGGCGGGCGGCTGCTGACGGACGCGGAGTTTGACCAGGTGGCGGAGCGCATTTACGGCGGGAAGGCCGTTGCCCCTGGGCTGATCAAGGCGCTGCGGATGCTGCCCAGCCCGTATTTGCAGTATTTCTTCCACCGGCGCAAGGCCGTGCAGCAGGCCAAAGAGAAAGAACACACGCGCGGCGAGATCGTGCAGATTCTGGAAGGCGAGGTGTTTGCCGCTTATGCCGACCCAAACCAGCACGACAAGCCCGAGGCGCTCAACAAGCGCGGCGGGGGCGGATATTCCGAGATTGCACTGGGCGTCATCGACGCGATTTATAACAACCGTCACCAGGTTCTGATCGTCAACACGGCGAACCGTGGCTCGGTGCCGGGCCTGCCAGATGACGCCGTGCTGGAGCTGCCCGCGGTGGTCAACGCGGCGGGCATTCACCCGATCGCGCAGCCGCAGATGCCCAAGGCGGTGTGGGGGCTGGTAGCAGCGGTGAAGAACTACGAGCAGCTTGCGGTAGAGGCAGCCGTCACCGGCGACCGCTCGCTGGCGCTGCAAGCCCTGCTTGCGCACCCGCTGGTTGGTGACCTGGAGACCGCCGCCTGTTTGCTGGATGAAATGCTGGAAGCCAACCGCGCCTATCTGCCGCAGTTCTATCAAGGCAGATAACCGATTGAATCTCGCCGGTTCGCGTGCGATAATAGGATTATCGATGTGTGTTGGTGAAAGCGTGGTAATTCCATCATGCATCGACCAACATGCATGGGAGGGACAACCCCATGAAACAAGCGGAACGGTCGAATTTAATTGGGCTAGTGGCTGTGCTAGCAGTGCTGTTTGCGCTGTCGCTCGGCTGGTTCCTGACTACGAACGCGCGGGTGGGGATGAGCGGCTGGAACTTGATATCCAGCGGGCTGCTGATAGCGGTGCCGCTGGCGCTGCTGTTTGGTTCCATCGGCGTACTGGTAGTGGCGATACGCCAGCACCGCGACCAAGGGCATGTCAGCGGGCGGCTGGCAAAATGGATCTATTGGACGCCGCGCATCGCCGGAATAGTAATCGCGATATTCGTCGCTATGTTTGCGCTGGATGTGTTCGGGATGGGCGGCACTGTGTGGCAGCAGATCGGCGCTTTTTTGATACACGCGCTGCCGGCCATTCTTATGGGCGTAGTGGTGGTAATCGCCTGGCGGTGGGAATGGGTAGGCGCGGCGGCATTCCTTCTGGCAGCGCTGTTCTTTATGCGTGTTCTCCTTGGCAACCCGGAGGGCGCGCTGGGGATGCTGCTGTTGTTCAGCGGGCCTATGCTGGTGATCGCGGTGGCATTCTGGCTCAATTGGCAGTGGCGCAAGGAGATCCGTCTCCTGCTGCAATAAAAGATCAGGCAGCGAGGATTTTTTTGCCCTTGCGAATATGCAGTAACGCCGCCGCTGCGAGCACAACCATCAACACAAGATGGATGATAGTCGCTTGCGCTGAGAGCGGATAAAAAAGATTCGCCGTCACATTAAATCCCAGGTGCATCAGGATCGCTGAAAGGATGCTTCGTCCTGTGCGCAAGTATACCCACGTCATTAGCGCGGAGAGGGGCAGGGGCGTAATCAGAAATTGCCAGAAGGCGAGCGTTCCGATACCCAGTGCTTGTTGGGGTGTACCCGCGATGAAAAACAACGGCAGGTGCCACACTCCCCAGGCTATACCCAAAACAGCGCTGGCCAGCAGCGGATTCCAGCGCGCTAGCAGCGCATCCAGCGCAAAACCGCGCCAGCCCAGTTCTTCGGAAACCGGCCCGGCAATGATCCCGTAGAGCAGCATGGTTATCAGCAGGACAGGCTGCGCAGCAAGTTGGAGAATGCCCGTGTATGGGTGCGAAGGTCCGCCTGCCAGGAAGGACAGTTGGATGCTGGCAAATGCGACCAGCGGAAAAAGAGCAAGAATAAAAATCGTCCATCCTGCGCCAACCAGCCGGAAGCTGAAAACCCGCTGCCAGAAATCGCGCCGCCCGGCTTTTTCTTCCGATCGGTAGATCATCCATACACCGGCGATCGAAGGGCCAAACCCACCGAGCGTGTGGAGCAAGATGGTCGGAAAGGTCAGCACATTTTGCTTGAGCAGCGCGGCAGAGATCCAAAAGAGCCATGTAATGCCAAAGGCCAGCAGCAAAAAACGGAGAAAACGCGCGAGGCTGTTCGAGGATTTATCCATTACCCCATGCCTGTTCCCAGTAGAAGGCAGGCGCGTCGGGGCGCTCCTCGAAGCCGAGCTTCTTTGCCAGCTTATATGAGCCCTCGCGGTAGGGCCAGCATGCCCAGGCCGGGTGCAGCCCGCGCTTAAGGCATTCTTCAATGAAGGCGCAGGCGGTGAGGGCCGCCAGCCCGCGCCCGCGGCTTGCTTCATCGGTGAAGATATCCACTTCGGCTTCGCCGCCGCCAACGGCAACCGCTGTGCAAAAACTGAGGACACGACCGCCTTCCATCAGGCAGACGCCAAAACGCCGTGTGTTTGGATCGACCAGCGGCAGAAACTCGGGATGCTGCGCGGCAATCTCCGCATCGATAGACCGCAGCTCCACTCCCGCGGGGATCTGTGCCTGCCAGTCCGCCAGCGCGGCGAACTCGCGCGGATTGAAAGCGAAAATTTTGCGCTGAATGGTGATCGCTCCACGCTTTACCAGCAGCGGTTCGAGCCGGGCGCGGCCTTCATCATGGAAGGCAAACAATACTAGCTCTTTTTCTGCGGCATCAGGCAGCAGGTCGGCGAAGACGCGCTCGACCAGCGATTGGGCATCAGCTTCGCTGGCGGGGATACCGCCCAGGTACATAAAAGCGCCTTCCATAGCAACCAGCGCACAGGAAGGATTAGCAGAATCATCGGCGAATATGCGCCCGCGGCTGCTGCCTTCGATGACAGCGTGCACCAGGGCAGCGTTGTGGCAGATTCCAGCGAAAAGGGGCGCGACAACAGGAAATGACTGCGGTGAAAGTTCGATGATCATGCCATTAGTATAAAGTATTTGTGACTGATCGATTAGAAAGGATAATGCAATAGAGGCGGGAAGTTTTGTGGTAGTAGGGGCTGTCTGAAAAGTAAATTCAGACAGCCCCCTTGATTCAAAAAAGTTGGTTTTGAAAAAGGAAAAAAAATGGCGATCAGGCGCTCGCCATTTTTGCGAAATTATGGGCGATGCAGAGCAGACCCCACTCGGCTTTTACTTTCTCCAACCCGCGCAAGAGAAATCTGCGGAAACCCCAATCTTGTTTGAT
>JAEYTI010000070.1 GCA_023434145.1 Chloroflexota bacterium
CTTCGTGCTCATGCTCCTTATCCGCCTGGGCAACCCCGACCTGTGGCACCCGGTCTATGGCGGTGAGAAGCCGATGAACGTATCGTACTTCAACGCCGTGCTCAAGAGCACCGTCTTCCCCGCCTACGACCCCTGGTTTGCCGGCGGATCGATGAATTATTACTACTATGGCTATGTGATCGTCGGTATGCCGATCAAGCTGCTGGGCATCGACCCGGCCGTGGCCTACAATCTGGTGCTGCCGGGGCTGTTCAGCATGTGCGCGCTAGGCGCGTGGATGATCGGGCGCGCTCTCATGTCCCGCCCTGCGCATCGTCCATCAGAAGCGGCTCCTCGCCGCACGGTCTGGTGGCTGGCTCCGCTAGTCGCTGCCGCCTTCCTGCTGCTGATCGGCAACCAGGGCACGGTGCGTATGTTCTGGCAGGGCTGGCAGAAAATTGTCGTCTCAGACCAGCAAATGGCCCAGGGCAGCATGATCGACCACATCCGCTGGGCAGGGCAGGGCCTTATCCGCAACCTGCGCGGCGATCCTCGGGACCTGCCGTACTACCCCGGCGACTGGTACTGGAAGCCCTCCCGCGCCATCCAGCCGGAGGCGGGCGGCGAGATCACCGAGTTCCCGTTCTTCACCTTCCTCTATGCCGACCTGCATGCCCATCTCATGGCCTTACCCGTCACCCTGCTGGTGATCGCCTGGGCGCTGGGCGTAGTGCTGGGGCGTGCCCGCTGGCGCACCCGGTGGAGTTTGGCGCTGGCGCTGCTGATCGGCGCGCTGGCGGTGGGATCGCTGCGCCCGACCAACACCTGGGACCAGTACACCTACCTGATCCTTGCCGCCGCAGCCCTGTTTTACGCTGCCGCCCGCGCGGAGTGGGGCCGTGGCCCGCTCAACGCACTGGCGCGCGCGGCGCTGCTGGCGGTGGCGCTTGCGGCGCTCTCTGTGGTGCTCTACCGCCCCTTCGATGCCTGGTTCGCTCAGGCCTACAACGCCGTGGATCTGTGGCGGGGCGCGAAAACCAATATTCCCTCCTACCTGGTGCACTGGAGCTTGTTCCTGTTCCTCATCGCCGCGTGGATGTTCGATGAGCTGATTGAATGGATGGCCTCTACGCCCCTTTCGGCGCTGCGGCCTCTGGTTTCGTACCTGTGGCTGCTGCCGTTTGCCGGGCTGATCGTTCTCGCCGCCCTGGCACTGCTGCTCTGGCAGGGCGTGATCGTCTCGCTGATCATTGTACCGCTGGGCCTGGTGGCGGCGGCGCTGCTCTTCCGCCCCAACCTGCCCGAGACCAAACGCGCCGCGCTGTTCTTCACCGGCACGGCCCTGTTGATTACCCTGGTGGTAGAGTTGGTCTCCGTACGCGGCGACATTGGCCGCATGAACACCGTCTTCAAGTTCTACTACCAGGCATGGACGCTGCTTGCGCTTTCCGCGGCGGCGGCGCTGGTCTGGCTGGCGCAGAAAATCACGGCCTGGCGTTCGGGCCTGCGCATCGCCTGGCAGGTAGGGCTTGGGCTGCTGCTGATCGGCCCCATCCTGTTCCCGTTCACCGCCGCGCGCGCCAAGCTCACCGATCGCATGGTGGCGAATGCCCCCAACACGCTGGACGGCATGCGCTACATGGAAGCCGCCCGCTACTACGACGGCCCCACGCCCGAAAACTACCGCGAGATGGATCTGAGCCAGGACTACCGCGCAATCAAGTGGATGCAGGCCAACGTGATTGGCTCACCGGTGATCGTAGAAGCCAACACCCCCGAGTACCGCCATTGGGGCACGCGCTACACCATCTACACCGGCCTTCCCGGCGTCATCGGCTGGAACTGGCACCAGCGCCAGCAGCGCGCCCTCACCCCCGATACCTGGGTCTGGGGCCGCATCGGGGAAGTGCGGAGCTTCTACACCACCACCAGTCAGGAAGAAGCCGAAGCCTTCCTGCGCCAGTACAACGTGGAGTACATCATCCTCGGCCAATTAGAACGCATCTACTACGACGGCCCCGGCCTGGGCAAATTCGCAGAGTTTGAGGGAGTCTTGTGGGATAAGGTCTATGAGGAAGGCCAGACGGTGATCTACCAGGTGCGGTAAGAGTGCCATAGGTATCTCATGATCCTGTAGGGGAGCAGCGGTTCTACACACACGAGTGCCGGGCGGCAGACGCTCGCGCCCAGCCTTGGTTTTCATTCGCCTACTTGATCTGCGCGAGCTACAGCCACGGCCAGGACAGCGAAGCCGCCGCAGCAAGCTGCTTATGCCCCACCTTCGTGGGGCTCATTCCATGTAGAAAATGGGATTTGGAACATAAAAGGAGGGGTATCCGGTTTTTGCCAATAGGTAAATAGGTCACCCTATCCAGTCACAACGAGCCCCACGAAGGTGGGGCTTTGCTGACCTGGCCGTGGCTTCAGCCGCCAAGCACAGTGGGTCTTAGAAAACAACTGGCGGTCCCGCACGCCGGGCGCAGCGATACGGGCCTACCCGACTGTTCGTAGAACCACGATGCTGCGCCCCTAAAGGACCAAGAGATGCATAAGGCACCCCCTCTTCGGATTTGCGGGTTGTGCTTTCGGCAAGCTTTAAAGAACCGCAACAGCACATCCGGAGAGGGGGCGGGGGGTGAGGATCTTTTCCCGCTTCTCCTCCATTGTGCTGTACAATAGGTTTGAAACCGGTACTGTTCGAAAGACACGATCGGGGGACCAATGCAGCAAACCATCGAATGCGACATCGCCATCATCGGCGGGGGATTGGGGGGGATAGCGGCTGCACTGGCTGCCGCCGACGCCGGACTCAGCGTGGTGATGACCGAGCCAACCAGTTGGATCGGCGGTCAGGCGACGGCCCAGGCCGCTTCGGTGCTGGACGAACACCGCTACATTGAAACCTTTGGCGGCACGCGCAGCTACAACCAGTTCCGTGAGGGCGTGCGCAGCTATTACCGCGTGCGTTATGACGCGCCCGAGCGCATGCCCGATGGGATGCCGCTCAACCCGGGCAACAATTGGGCTGGACGCTTGAGCTTTGAGCCGCGCGCCGGGCTGCGCGTGCTCAACGATATGCTGTCACCGTATGTGGATGGTGGGCAGCTTACCATCCTGCTCGATTACACGCCCATATCCGCCGAGGTGCGCGGATCGCGTATCACCCAGGTGAGCCTCAACGGCCCCGGCAACCGCACCGTCGATCTTCGCGCTTTGTACTATTTGGATGCAACCGACATGGGCGATCTGCTGCCGCTGGTGCATGCGCCCTACGTCACCGGGGCCGAGCCGGTGGAGCAGACCGGCGAGCCGCACGCTTCGCGCCAGGGTCCGCTGCCCGGCTGCGTGCAATCCTTCACCTGCTGCTTCCTGATGGAGTACCGCCCGAACGAGGACCACACCATCCAGAAGCCATACGGCTACGAGGCGTGGCGTGATTCGCAGCCCTTCACGCTATCCATGCGGCGAAAGGGTGGCAAAGAGCGCCGCACCTACATGTTCTCAGACGATCTCTCCTTCTGGCGCTTCCGCCGGTTGTTCGATGCCGCCCAGTTGGCAGGCGGTCGTCCCGACAACGAGCGCAATGACATCGTCCTGGTCAATTGGGACGCGATCGACTACTACAAAGAGAGCCTGATCGACCGCACCCCGGCCCAGCGGGCGCGGATTGTTCGCGAGGCCAAGCGCCTGTCGCTCAGTTTCCTCTACTGGCTGCAAACCGAAGCGCCGCGCGATGAAGGCCGCGGGCGCGGCTACCCCGGCCTGCGCCTGCTGCCAGAAGCACTCGGCACGCAGGACGGGCTGGCAAAGGCCCCGCTGATTCGCGAGTCGCGGCGCATTTTGGGCATGCGCCGCATTGTCGAGCAAGACTTAATCACGCAGGATGATCGCTCCAGCCGCGCCGCGCAGTTCGTCCGCGCCGCGCATTATGCAGATACCGCCGGCGTGGGTTGGTACCCGCTCGACATGCACCGCAGGGCGGGGGATCCTTCCAGTGGATGCGCCCAGCGCGTCGATTTCGACGAGACGCTGCCGTTCCAGATCCCCCTCGGTGCGCTGATTAGCCCGTCGATGGAGAACCTCATCGCAGCCTCGAAGAACATCGCTACCACGCACATCACCGCCGCCGCGTACCGGGCGCACCCCATTGAGTGGAACGTGGGCGAGGCTGCCGGATCGCTGGCCGTCTACTGCTTGCGGAACCACGTCTCACTCCAGGCCGCCTGGGAGCAGACCCCGCACCTGCGCGCGCTGCAGCGGTCGCTGCTCGAACGTGGCATACCGCTGGTCTGGACAAACGACCTGGGCCTATCGGATCGCAGCTTCGCAGCCATTCAGTCGTGCCTGATCGCGGCGCCTCCGCCCAACGGCACGCCCCGCTTCGAACGTCTGCAGGTGCTGCCCGATGAGCCAGTCTCGCTGGCCGAAGCGGCATGGCTGCTTCGGCAGGTCCCTGCCGCCCCTGCGAACGCCCATATGAGCGCCTTGCTGGAGCGCTGGCGCGACTCGCACCGCAGCCCATTCACCGCCGAGGATCTCAACGCCGCCGCACTGGCGCTCGACCTGCCCCTGCAAACCGGCGGAACATATCCAACCCTACGCCAGATTTGCGAGAAATTGACGAATTTCGTGTAGCGAATAAAGAACAGGTGCGCATAACTTAAGTTATGCGCACCTGTTAACTTCTACTTCTTCTTCACCTCTTCGACCACCTTTGCCTCGGGCCGCTCCTTGTAGAACTCGTCCAGCGGGTAGCAGCCGGAGACCATGCCGCTGCGCGGGGCGGTGGTGCAGTCGGAGAAGGTGCGGCAGATACGCTTGCGCTGCATGGGGCGAGAAGCCATCACATCTACTGGAAGATCGGGGTAAGCCAGCACCATGCGTCCCAGGCCGACAAGGTCCGCGGCGCCCCAGCGAACCACCGCCTGTGCCACATTGGGCAGGTAATCTTGCAGCGCGGAGTACGCCGAGCCAACGATCACCGCATCGGGGCAGGCGGATTTGATCTTATGCACGGCTTTGAGCTGCCGAGCCACGCCGACCATGGGGTCTTCGGGCGGCAGGTAGCCGTCGGAGGGTGGGAAGTAAGCTGGGCGCTGGATGTGCGGCACGTAGTAGGGGCTGCCCGCGGTGACGCAGATCAGCGCCACGCCCTTGCTGTTGAGCATTTGGATCAATTCGATCGCTTCGCGCAGATCGTAGCCCAGACCCGTGCCGTCGCCGCCAAAGGCGTAGGGGTAGCGACCCGGTTCCAGCGAGCCCCAATCAGGCGTGCCTACAAAACCCTCGCCGGGCTTAAAGGGCATAAAGTCAAACGCGCTCAGGCGCACGCCGATTTGCATGCCCGGCACGCGCTGCTGGATGCCCTGGATAATGGTGCGCGGGAAGCGGGTGCGGTTTTCAAAGCTGCCGCCGTACTTCCCCGGGCGCTCGAAGGCTGAGAGCAGCTCATGCCCCAGGTAGCCGTGGCACAGCTTCACGTCCACAAAGTGGAAACCGGCCTCCTGCGCCAGCCCCGCGGCGGTGATAAAGTCCTCCACCAGCGCGTCCAGTTCGTCATCGGTGAAGATCGCTCCGGCTGCATCCGCCGGAAGCCCCACCCGCCCGTTGAGGATCGGGTGGTTGTAGGCAATGCGCGGCTCGGGCTTCTTCTTCTCGTTGGGCCGCGCGTAGCGCCCGGAGTGGGTGAGCTGCAAGCCGATCACCAGCCCTTCGCCGCTGCCCACCGCTTGAATATGATGCTCCACCAGTGTCTCGCGCAGGCGGATGATCTCTGGCAGCGTCTGGCGGTTGATCATGAGCTGGTTGGGGTTGGCACGCCCATCGTGGCGCACCGCCACCGCCTCACCACCCCAGATCAGCTTGCAGCCGCTCAGGCCAAAGCGCTGCCAGCGGCGCACGGTCAGCTCGGTGGGCAGGCCGTCCGGCGTGCCATCCCAGCCTTCCATCGGCAGGGTGCAGAAGCGATTGCCGATTTCCAGCCCGCCCGCGTGGATCGGCTGCGCCAGCGGTGAGGTGGGCGCGGGCTCCAGCTCCGCCTCAAAGGGCATCGAAATTCCCAGCCCTGCCAAATGATCCAAAAACGCCTGGGGCGTCTTCAACTGCGCGATTTTTTTGTAGGTTGCCATAATCACCTCTTAAGAAATGAACCGCAAAGGGCGCAAAGTACGCTAAGGGAAGAAAAGAGCTAAACCACAGAGAAAACAGAGAACACAGAGAGAAGAAAGAGATTTATAAAGATTATTCCAATTGCCAGGAGCCTTCATTCCACCGCTGAATTGCCTGTTCAGCTTCAAACCCGATCAAACCAGGCTGTTTCGAAACATTTAGGAGAACAGCCAAAGCTCTTTCTGGGCTGTTCTTCAACGAATATACCGCCGCCATTGCAGCCACAGGTAAAAAATCAGAATCTCCCAGATCGAGTAGCGCTGTTCGAGCATCTGTACCTAGACTCACAATTTTGAGAAATGCTTCATGGGTCTTTTTGGCTTGTCTGTTTGCTGTTCTGGAATCACCAGCCAGTTTTGCCTCGTAGTGAATTCTTGATGCTTTACTGAACTCGTCTAATATCTTCTGAATTTGCTTTTCTTCCTTCATCCCTATGCATTCCTCTGTATAGCGAGCTTGCGAGTCCTCCACGGTGAATTCTTCTTATATAAAAGCTGTTCGAACTTTGTTGGATCCTTGTGTGTGGCCAACGAAGTTGGCCACACACAAGGATCCAACAAAGCATCGATATAGAAATCTCCGTGTCCTTTTTTACTTCGTGGTTCTCTCTCTTTCTTCTCTCTGTGTTCTCTGTTATCTCTGTGGTTGATCCTCTTACAGCCTCCGCAAATGGAAACCCCCATCCACATTAATCACTTCGCCGGTCGAGTAGGGCAGAGCGCCTTCGGCCAGCGCCACCACAGCACGGGACACGTCATCCGGCGTGCCCCAGCGGCGCAGCGGCAGCAGCCCGCCTTCGATCATGCGGTCGTACTTCTCCTTCACCGCCGAGGTCATATCCGTTTCGATGATGCCCGGGCGCACCTCGTACACCAGAATGCCATCCTCCGCCAGCCGGTCGGCCAGCAGCGCCGTCATCATGCCCATGCCCGCTTTGCTCATGCAGTATTCGCCGCGGTTGGGGCTGCTGGTGTACGCGCTGATCGAACCAACGTTGATGATGCGCGGAATGAACGTAGCCCCAGAAACCACCTGTTCCACCATCACCCGCGCCACGCGCTGGGCGAGGAAGAACGGTCCCTTCAGATTGGTATCCATCACCTCGTCGTAGCTGGCCTCGCTCATCTCCAGCAGATCCGTGCGCTGGCGGGGGGCCATCCCCGCGTTGTTCACCAGCAGATCCACGCCGCCGAAGGTATCCAGCGCCGCGTTGACCAGCCGCTCGCGGTCGGCTGATTTCCCTACGTCAGCCTGCACCGCCAGCCCTGACTCGCCCAGTTCAACGAGCACTTCATCCGCCGCGGCGGTGTTGGTATTGAAGCTGAACACCACCTTCCAGCCCGCCTGCGCCAGCCCCAGCGTGATCCCCCTTCCAATGCCCCGGCTGCCGCCGGTGACGATGGCTACCTTTTCTTCCGCCGGGCTACTCATGCGCCACCCGGTACAGGGCTTCCATGAAGAAGTAGTCGCCCCACATCACCGATTCATCTACGCCCAGCCCCTTGCGCTGGTGGTAAGCGCCGTGTTTTAGCAGACCCTCCCAGCCGGGCGTCTCGTGCGCCGAGAACTCCGGCGTCAGCAGCGTGTCGAGGATGCGGTGGGCATAGGCACGGTAGGCATCAGCGCGCGCCGCGCTGCGTGCCGTGCTCTGCTCCTTTGCTTTCAACAGCCCGGCCAGGTTCAGGAACCCGCCCGCCGCAATGGCGGCCGCCGAGCTTTCATACGGTACGGTGGGGTTTGGTTCGTCCCAATCGTTGGGCGGAACACCGTGCTCCGGCGTGTTTTCAATGTAGAAGCGCGCGCAGGCCTCGGCGGTGGCCAAAAACCGTTTGTCACCGGTCATGCTGTATACGTTGCTAAAGCCGTAGAGCGCCCAGGCCAGCCCGCGAGCCCATGAAGAGTCGTTCCGCCAGCCCTGCTGCGTGGACTGGTGCAGGAATTCACCCGTCTCCAGATCGAAGATGCCCTCGTGCGCGGTGGAGCCATCGCCTCGCACCAGATACTTGCGCGTGGTCAGGCAGTGCTGTGTGGCCACCCGCAGCAAATTGGCCGAGCTGATCTGCTGGGCCGCGTAGAAGATGATGCCCACGTTCATCATAATGTCGATGAACAGGCTGTCTTCCGCCAAAAACGAGCGCAAATACTGCCCATTCTCCTTAAATCGCAGGGCCAGCGTCTGCCCGGCCTCTACCACCACGGCGTTGAGCGCCGGGTCGCCGGTGAGATCGTACCAGCGCTTCCAGGTCGGCCAGAAGAGGAAGCCCAAATCGTGCACGGTGCGGTCCTCTTTGCGCGGCGTGATAAGCCGCGAATACCGCTCGGCCTTATCGCGCCAGTTTTGGCTGCCCGTATGCATGTGCAGCAGCCAGAGCTGCCCGCCCAAAAAGCCCTCGCACCAATTGGTCCACGACTCGCCCGAAAAATCCCACTTGCCGCGGGTGGTGTACATGGGGAACTGGTCGGGGTGCATTTCCGTCAGCCGCCGGAGCTGCGTGGCGGCAAAATCGAAGAATTGGTTGATCTGTGCCTGATTGGGCATGGATAAAGAGTCCTCCGGTCGGCGGTATGTAGAAATTATCGTTATCGACAGAAGAAAGTCAAGCGAAAAATGCTCTCTTTGGAGAGCCACAAAAAAGCCCCCGCCTTGAGGCGGGGGTTGGGGGTGGTGTCTCTTTTTTTACCACCAGATGCGGAACCAGGTGGAGGTTTTGCCGTCCTCGGGGTTCTCTAGCGGACCGAGGGGGCTGTTGATCACTTCCACCTCCACGCGGACCTGGTCGTTCGGCTGCACCTTCTCCACCGGGAAGGTCAGCTCGGTTACGCCGTCTTCGTTGGTCGGCGGCAGCGCCATGGAAGAGGAGCGCCGTTCAATTTCTGGTTTTCCGCGGTCGCGGTAAACGACGGTCAGCCGTACCGCTGCCCCGGCGATAGGGGTCTGGTCTTTCTCGCGCACCAGCACGAATACGTGCTGCAAGTCGTCGGAGCGCATCAGCGGCTGTTCGACAAAGGCGTACACGCGCATATCTGAGAACATATTGAGCACGTTATTGCCGGGGGAAGGTACGCCAATCGTGCGGTTAAAGTCGAGCCGGCCCAGCTCGGTGAGTGTTACGCGCTGTCCGGCAGGCATATCGGGCCGCCATTCCATGCGGGCGCGCTCGAAGTATTGCACCAGGCGGTTATCTTCCCACTGCGCCTGCGAGATGGGCAGCCCGAAGTACGTATCGCCCTCGTTGCGCTCGTAAAACTGGCGGAAGGCGTAGCAAACGCTGTTGACCGTCTGCTCGAAGACGATGCAGTTGTTGAGCGGGAAGTCGGCCGGGATGCCAGGGTTCTGGTAGTTCCACGAGCCGAGCGGCGCGAGCGTCACCTGTTGCCCTTGCGGCTGGGTTGGGTCGTACTCCATGCGGGCACGCTGGAAGAACTGGATCTGCACGCCCTGGCGGATGGGGTGGGGCAGCTCCTGCGAGATCGGGTAGCCAAACAGCAGCACCGGGTCGGGTGCGGCATCCCAGAACCGCAGAAATGCACCCGATACGACCTGGTTGGTCTCTTCGAACAACCGGCGGTCCGCGTCCTGCTGGAAAGCGCTGGCAGAAGTCCCGGTCAATACGACAAGGACGGACAGCAGGAGCATGAAAATACGCCGCTGGAGCATGATTTGATTATACAGATAAGTAGGAAATGTCACAAGCTTTGCCGGATTTCATAATTCTTACAAACCTTACAAACAGTTTGCAGAAGAATGCCTCACCCCCCGCAGCTTCGCTGCGTTCCCCTCTCCAAAACTTGCAAGACCGGCAAGTTTTGGAGAGGGGTGTCTTGCAAACCCATGTCTAGGTGAAATAAGGCACCCCTCTCCATTTTCGGGCTTTGGCGAAAATGGAGAGGGGCGGGGGTGAGGCGTTCTTCCAGCGGCTTCGCCGCTTTCCCCTACTTCGTATACCTCGACTCATCCAGCTGCTTGCGCAGGCGTTCTTCCGCCGTCTCGCCCTGGCCGCTGCCCAGCGGCCCCGACTCCGCGGATTGCATCGTAGCTAGTTCTGCTTGCTCTGCCGCGGCCAGCTCGGCGGGGCTGCGGCGGGTGGCGAGGAACCACTTGCCGCAGTAGGGGCAGCGGTCCAGCTTACCGGCGACCAAATTGATGCCCCAAACATGGCGCGCGAAGGGCCGGTCACAGCGCGGGCAGATTGTCCCACCCATCATGCCGTAACTGCGCGGCGCGCCGGCGGGCAAATGCTCGTTGCCGCGCATAGCAAAGTACTGAACGCCTGCGGTGATCGCCAAAATCGCGATCAAGATGCCCCCAAGCGGGATGAAGATTTTTTGAAACGACTCAGACTGCTGCTCCTGGCTGAGAAAGTTGAGCTGCACGGTGGGCGTGTTCACCTGGCGGCCGTCTACCGTCTCCACCATCGCGGTCAGCTCGTGTACGCCGCTGCTGTAATCGGAGGTCTTGAACTGAATTTTGAAGGGCGGTTCGGTGAATCGGCCCATCTCCTGCTCATCGATGTAGTAAGTGACGGCCCGAATGGCGTTCTGATCGCCGTGGACGGTCATCGAGAAGTTGCCGCGCACGTCCGCGCCGTTGCCATAGCCAAAATCGCGGCGCACATCCAGCCGGAACTCAGCCTGCTGGAAGAAAAAGAGCGTGAGAATTGCGAGTATACGGAACATTATTTGAAATCCTATATTGATCCATCGTTGGGATCGTAGTGTGTGGCCAACAACGTTGGCCACACACTACGATCCCAACGATGTTCGATCAGCTTTTTGTTTCCCCAACGACTTTGTCGTTGGGGAAACAAAATTATTTTACTTCCACCGGGTCAAGATCGTCTCGCGCTGGAACAGGCGCGAGCCCATCAGCACCAGCCCAATGTCGAGCGCGAGCATTACCGCGGCGGAGACGAGGATCAGCGTCACGTTGAGCACGATCAGCCCGGCGATCTGCCCGAACAGCAGGCCCATGATCGGCACGATCAGCACGCCGGCTACCTGCTCGGCCACGCGCGGATCGTTGACCCGCGACGAGACGATGACGGCCAGGTTGACCGCGGCGACCGCCAGCAGCGGGCCAATCACCAGGATTGCGATCAGCCAGATCGGCCCAACGATGTACCGGATCAGCCCGGGCGTGCCGCCGGCCAGCGGCAGCAGCAGCACAAAGATACCAAAGCACAGCCACGAAAGGATGATGGCCGGGAGAGCAGCCGCGGCGGCTTTGCCCCACAGCAGTTCCACCGTGGTGACGGGTGTCGCCAGCAGCGGTTCGAGGCTGCGGGTGGTCTTCTCACCCACGATGCTGTAGGCGGCAATGGCCGTGGGGATCATCAGCGGCATCATCATGAACATGATCATAAACTGGTTCATCATAAAGCGCTGCATGCACTCCATCCCGCTGGCATCGCCGCACAATTCGAGGAACTCGGGCGGCACATCTGCCGTAGCGCCGGAGATCTCCGTCCCAGACGCCCCCATCGCGTACAGGATGATCAGCGGTAGGGCGGTGAGGATCACCGGCATAAAGGCAACGGTGAAGAGGACCATGCGGTTCTTGAAGACCTCGGACCACTCTTTATCAATAATGGTGCGGACACGGTTCATGTTCATGGGGTTACCGCGCTTCCTGAATCATTTGCAGGTAAATATCTTCCAGCGAGTGACGCAGCTCGCCGACAAACTGCACTTTCGCCCCGGCTTCTACCAGCCGCTGCACGATGATGGGGTTCTGCTCCTCGGGGTTATCCAGCGAGATCACCAGGCGGTTATCTACCGGCTGAGCCTCGGTGACGAAGGGCAACTCGCAAAGCATGTCCTTCCAGCGCGGGTCCATATGCGCCAAATGGAACACCACCTTGCGCCCAAACAGCGTCTTGCGCAGGTTCTCGGGCGTATCCACCGCCACCAGGCGAGTTTTGAAGATTCCGATACGGTCGCATAGGCGGTCGGCTTCGGCCAGGTTGTGCGTGCAGAGGAAAATCGTCACGCCCGAGGCCTTCAGCTCCTCGATGAAGTCGCGCACCAGCCGCGAGGCCTCGGGGTCGAGGCCCGAGGTCGGCTCGTCGAGGAACAGCACGCGTGGCTCGTGCAGCAGCGCGCGGGCAATGGCCAGTTTCTGGCGCATGCCCTTCGAGAAGCTCCCGGCGGGATCAAAGCGGCGCTCCCACAGACCCAGCATGCGCAGGTATTTTTCCACCTGCCCGGGCACGTCTGGCACTTCGTACAGCTTCGCGAAGATGGTCAGGTTCTTCTCCGCCGAAAGGCGCTCGTACATGCCGGGCGTCTCGGTGAGGATGCCCACCATACGGCGGATCTCCTGGTCATCTGTGCCGACTGTGTATTTGCCGATCTGCGCCACGCCGCTGGAAGGGCCGATCAGGCTGCAAAGCATGCGCACGGTTGTGGTCTTTCCGGCGCCGTTCGGCCCGAGGAAGCCAAATACCTCGCCCTCATTCACCGTTACCGTCAGCCGTTCCACGGCGGTGATAGGGGGCTGCTTCTTGTTGATCTGGAACGTCTTAGTTAAATTTTCGGTGCGGATCATATCTGCTACCTTTACATGGTAAACCACCACCAGCCAGCTATTGGGGCGGTGGGTTGAAATACTGCGGTTGTGAAGCTGCGAACAAGATTATTGTAGCATACCGCCTTCCGGGCGCATGGGTCTGCGGGCGCGTTTGGAGTGGGCCTAAAGGCGGGTTGGGGGCTTGTGTTCTGTACGATGAGAGGGAGGAAAAGGTTGTAGCGAACGCCGTGGACGACTCATCGAGAAGATCCTCACCCCCCGCCCCCTCTCCGGTTGTGCTCTTTTGGCTCTAGGTTCGAGTTGATGGGCGCAAATCGCAAAACCGAAGAGGGGGTGCCTTGCTGGCCAACTCGGTTTTGGGAACAAGTCACCCCCTCTCCAGATTTGCGGGTTGTGCTAATCAAACGGAATGTAGAACCATAACAGCACATCTGGAGAGGGGGCGGGGGGTGAGGATCTTTTGTCAACCCTTTGTCATCTCCTTCTCATCCCCCTGTCAAGCGGACCTCTTCCCACCGCCGTATCCTCTTCTCAACAACTGAGAAGGAGAAACCCTATGAAACGCCCAATGCTTGCCCTGTTCTTGTTCGCCCTTGTTCTTCTGGCAGCCTGCACGTCCGCTGCCACACCGTCGCCCCAACAAAACGGCGACCACCGGTCCGCGCCGGCTATGACCGCCGGGTATGCCGAACCCGGCGCTGCCGCGGAGCTGCCCGCCGCGCCGATGGCGACATTTGCCGCGCAAGAGGCGCCCGCTGGTGAAGACGGCGCGCCCCCGCCCACCTCGCCGCTGGCTTTCTCTGCCCCTGGCAGCGGCATGGTCATCAAAGACGCCGAGCTGACCCTGCTGGTGCGCGATACTTCCCAGGCCGTCGGCGCGGTGACCGCCATCCTGACCGACTCGGGCGGCTACATCATCAACTCGCAGACTTGGTATCAGGACGGCTATATGTACGCTTCGATGCGCCTGGGTGTGCCCTCCGCCGGGTTTGAAGACGTGCTCAACCGCCTGCGCCGGGTGGGGCTGCAAGTGCTGCGCGAGGCCGCTGTCGGCCAGGATGTGAGCGACCAGTACACTGATCTCCAGTCGCGCCTGACCAACCTGGAGGCCACCGCCGCCCGCGTGCGCGAATTCCTCGCCGATGCCAAGACCATCGAAGAGTCGCTGCGCATCAACCAGCAGCTCTCGGAGCTGGACCAGCAGATCGAGCAGATCAAAGGCCAGATGCGCTACTACGAAGGCCGCGCCGCCTACTCCACCGTCACCGTCACGCTCAACCCCGAGTACCCGACTCCGACCCCCACCATGACGGCCACACCGACTGCCACCCCCACGCTCACACCCACCGCCACCGCCTGGAGCCCCGCCCAGACCTTTGACGACGCAACGGACGTGCTTGCGAAGCAGGGTCAGACGGTTACCGACGTGCTGATCTGGGGTGCCGTGGTGCTCGGCCCCTGGCTGGCGCTCATCGCCCTCGCCGCGCTGATTGTAAGAGGAGTGGCGAAGCGGGCGCGCGTATTACGGTAGGACTTTCGCCGAGGGGAACGCCTCACCCTCGGCCCTCTCCATTTCGCCAGAAATGGAGAGGGGGATGCAGCGAAGCTGCGGGGGTGAGGCGTCTCTTTTTGCAGCCTATGCTATAGTGATGCAATGGTCAAAGAGAACCCACATCAAAGCCCATATTTGTCCGGGACGATCAACAACATAGCGATGAAGAACCGGCATGAGCCGACTCCGGCAGAAGCTTTGTTGTGGCAATTGCTTCGCGGGCGGCAGGTAGCCGGCGCCAAGTTCCGCCGACAGCATCCCATCGATCGCTTTATCGTCGATTTCTGCTGCCCAAGATCCCATCTAATCATCGAAGTGGATGGTGAAATTCATAACCAGCAAGTAGAAGCCGATCAGGAGCGAGAACAAGCTCTGATGGACCTCGGTTATCGCATTTTGCGTTTTACCAACGACCAGGTTCTCCAAACACCCGAAAAAGTGCTGTTAAAAATCCAACAAAACCTTTAGAAGTTACCCCCTTCCATTTCGCCAGGTTGCGTATCAGAGAAATCCAAGCACTTGTTAACCAAAACCTAAGCGGAACAAGTCACCCTCTCCATTTCGCCGTGAGCGAATCAGAGAGGTCCAGGCGATGAAGAGGCAATATGCCATATAAACCGAAACTTATGCGGAACAAGTCACCGGGGCTGTCTGAAAAGTAAATTCAGACAGCCCCCTTGATTCAAAAAAGTTGGTTTTGAAAAAGGAAAAAAAATGGCGATCAGGCGCTCGCCATTTTTGCGAAATT
The DNA here is from genome assembly GCA_023434145.1 of Chloroflexota bacterium. Classification (GTDB taxonomy): domain Bacteria; phylum Chloroflexota; class Anaerolineae; order Anaerolineales; family Anaerolineaceae; genus DSYU01. The sequence continues at coordinate 14,977 of JAEYTI010000070.1, forward strand.
ATGGGCGATGCAGAGCAGACC
>JAEYTI010000073.1 GCA_023434145.1 Chloroflexota bacterium
GGTCTGCTCTGCATCGCCCATAATTTCGCAAAAATGGCGAGCGCCTGATCGCCATTTTTTTTCCTTTTTCAAAACCAACTTTTTTGAATCAAGGGGGCTGTCTGAATTTACTTTTCAGACAGCCCCACAACGAACCATCAAAACATCAATATAGGAATAGATGTGGATCAAACCGGTTCTCGTTCGTCAGACACGGCTATTCCATTTATAATTGTGGTGTATGAAATCAAAACTGGATCAAATCGAATTCCGACTGCAGTCGCTGATCGAATCCAGCGTGGCACTCTTCGCCCGCGGTGATGCACAGCATCGCCTGGCCCATCAACTCATCGAAGCTGCCCAGGGGAGCATTCACCCTGGGGCCGAGGGTCGCTCCTTTGCGCCAAACCAGTTCACCATCTACCTGCACCCCGAGAGCCTGACCTATTGGCAGAACCACCGCTACCAGCTCGATGCAATCGGACAGAGCCTCCAGCAGGCTGCCTGGGAATACGGCGTGCAGTTTCTCAGTGAGCCGATCTTGCACCTTGCCCCCGACCCCAACCTGCCTTTGGAGGGCATTAGGGTGATGGCGGCGGAGTACTACGAGCCATCGGGCAGCACGGCTGCGTTCGTTCCTGTACCCAATGTGCAGCAGCCGAACATTCCGCGCAACGCCTTTCTGATCGTAGAGGGCAACCGCATTTTCTCGCTCGACCGAAACGTTGTCAATATAGGACGCCGGCCCGATAACCATCTGATCATCTCCGATCCACGGGTTTCGCGCAATCATGCGCAGATCCGCGCTAGCCGCGGGCAGTACGTGCTGTTTGATCTCAGCTCCACAGGCGGGACAATGGTAAACGGGCGGCGAATTACCCAGTGCTCGCTCAAACCCGGCGACGTCATTTCGCTCTCTGGTGTGCCGTTGATCTACGGTGAAGAAAGCCCCGATGATGACACGCAAGAATTCGGATTCACCCGCAGTATGGATGCGCCCAACAGCGAGCCACCGGAGGTCATCGAGTAGCCTATGACCGGCGTTGTCGTCTTGATCTTCCGCATTTTACTCACCGCGATGCTGTTTGCGTTCATCGGTTGGGCGTTGTGGAACATGTGGCGGGATCTGCGGGCTCAGGGCACGCTGCTCAGTTCGCCAAGCGTCCCCCGGCTCACCTTTACCCCGCTGGAGGGTGTCGGCGAGGCGCTCATGTTCACCGTGCACGAGGTGATGATCGGACGCAGTACCGGCTGCGATCTGTGCCTGCGCGACGAGACTGTTTCATCGCGCCATGCAAGATTGAGCTATCACCAAAACCAATGGTGGGTGGAGGATGTCCAGTCGACGAACGGCACCTTCCTCAATGACGAGCGCGTAAGCGTTCCTACCGTCATCGCCTCTGGTGATGAGCTGCGGGTGGGACAGGTACGCTATCTGGTAGCCATCGAAGAGAAAATGCGCGCGTAATACGCGTGGCGAAAAATCGTATTTCAGGAGTACAGAACATGGCAGAAGCACCAGTCCTCGGAGTCATCGGCGGTTCGGGCCTGTATCACATGGCTGGGCTGGAAGACACCCAGACGGTTGACGTGAGCACGCCTTTTGGCAAGCCCAGCGCGCCCATAACCATCGGAAAGATTGCCGGCAAGCCGGTTGCATTCCTGGCACGGCACGGTATCGGGCATCACATCTCCCCCACCGAAGTTAACTACCGCGCGAATATTTACGCGCTCAAATCGCTTGGCGTACAGACCGTGCTCAGCATCAGCGCGTGCGGGTCATTGCGCGAGGATTACGCACCCGGCCACATCGTACTCCCCGACCAGGTGTTTGACTTCACCAAAGATCGCGAGCGCACCTTCTTTAGCGATGGGCTGGTGGTACACGTGGGCGTCGCCGACCCAATCTGCGGGGATCTGGCAGCCCAGGTACGCGAGGCCGTAACCAGCGCGGGCGGAACCGTCCACACTGGCGGCAGCCTGATCACCATTGAAGGCCCGCGCTTCTCTACCAAGGCCGAATCCAACGCCTTCCGCGCCTGGGGCATATCAATCATCGGCATGACCGCAAGCCCCGAGGTCTTCCTCGCCCGCGAGGCCGAGATGTGCTACGCCATCATGGCGCACGTTACCGACTATGACGTGTGGCACGTCACCGAAGAGCCGGTGTCGGTCGAGGCCGTCATCCGCACACTGATGCAAAACACCGTAGTAGCCCAGCGAGCGGTTGTCAGCCTGGTGCAGAACCTTCGCACCGATGATGACTGCGACTGCCGCCACGCCCTACAGAACGCAATCATTACCCAGCAAGACCGCATTCCCTCCGGCACCCGGCAGAAGCTGGACCTGCTGATAGGGAAATATCTCCAACCGTGAGCCTGCTGCTACCCGAGAATTCCTCGCCGATCGATGAAAAACAGGGCCGCCTGATGCAGTTCGCGGCCCTCTTTTTGCTCGTGTATTCCATCGTGCTCACCCTGGCGCCCGCAGCCCGTATCCACTCGTGGGAGGCGACGTACCGGTGGAATCATTGGATCGGCTTTCTCACCTGGCTGATTGCCACGGCTGTCGTCCACCGCCAGATCATTCGTTTCGCGCCGGAACGCGACCCATTCCTGTTCCCCATCGCGGCGCTGCTTGCCGGGTGGGGACTGCTCTCCATCTGGCGGCTCGATTGGGTGATGGGCGCGCGCCAGACGGCATGGCTGGCAGTAAGCCTGGGTGTATTCACCTTTGGGCTGCGCAATTCGCACCTGCTGGTTTTCCTGCGTCGTTACAAATACCTGTGGCTGATCGGCGGGCTGGGGCTCACCGCGCTCACCTTCCTGTTTGGCACATACCCCGGCGGGTATGGCCCACGCTTGTGGCTGGGCTGCTGCGGTGTATATTTTCAGCCCTCCGAGCCGCTCAAGCTCCTGCTGATCATTTACCTCTCGGCCTACCTCGCCGATAAACTGCCCGTCAGCTTCCGGTTGATGCAGATGCTGCCGCCCACACTGATCCTCGGCGGCACGGCCCTGGCCCTGCTTGTCCGCCAGCGAGACCTGGGCACGGCATCACTGTTCATTCTCATCTACACAGTAGTCATTTATCTTGCTTCGCAGCGCTGGCGCATTCTGCTGGTCAGTTTTTTCACCCTGCTGGGGGCGGGCATCGCCGGCTATGCGCTGTTCGATGTGGTGCGTATCCGCGTGAACGCCTGGCTGAACCCCTGGTTAGACCCCGCCGGTGGCTCCTATCAAATCGTGCAGTCCATCCTGGCGGTTGCATCGGGCGGGCTGCTAGGCACCGGGCCGGGCATGGGCAGCCCTGGGGCCGTGCCGGTTGCGCATTCAGATTTCATCTTCGCCTCTATTGCCGAAGAGATGGGCCTGCTGGGCGCTGCGGGCCTGCTGCTGCTGTTCGCCCTGCTGGTCAACCGCGGATTCCGCGCCGCGTTGTTCGCTACCAACAACTATCGCCGCTACCTTTCCGCCGGGATCACCGCATACCTGGCGATGCAGGCCATTTTTATCATTGGCGGTAACCTGCGCCTGCTGCCGCTCACCGGCGTAACGCTGCCTTTTGTATCCTACGGCGGTTCCTCCCTGCTGACGGCATTCATCTCCGTTCTGCTGCTCGTGCTGGTAAGCGATCGCGGCGAGGAAGAAACCGCTCCGCTGCCGAATGCTGCTCCTTATCTGCTGATTAGCGGCGGACTGCTAGCAGGATTACTCGCGCTAACCCTCGGCACTGGCTGGTGGTCGGTGGTGCGCAGCGCAGACCTGCAAGCACGTCCTGATAATCCGCGCCGCGCCATTGCCGACCGCTTCGTGCCGCGCGGCACGCTGCTCGACCGCTCCGGCACGCCCATCTCGTACACAGGCGGTGCTCCCGGTAACCACGTCCGCGTGTACGAATACCCCCCACTCAGCGCCACGACCGGATACAACAACCCGCTCTATGGGCTGGCCGGTCTGGAGGCCGGGTTAGATGACTATCTGCGCGGGCTGGCCGAAAACGACGAGATGCTCATCTGGTCCACCAACCTGCTCTACGGGCAGCCGCCGCCGGGGCTCGACGTGCGCACGACTATCGAGCTGGATCTCCAAAAACAGGCCGACCTGTTGTTAGAAGGTCACCGCGGTGCGGCAGTACTGCTGAACGCCTCTACCGGTGAGATCTTGGCGATGGCTTCACACCCCTACTTTGACCCGAACCGCCTGGAAACAGAATGGAATACCCTGGTTGGCGATCCCTCGGCGCCGCTCCTCAACCGCGCCACTCAGGGCCAGTACCCGCCTGGCGCAGCGCTTGGTCCGTTCTTGCTTGCTTACAGCGATGCACAAGGCGATCTGCCGGGCCTCTCCGAGCAGTTGATCGCTGCGGCCCGCGTAAGCTCGCAGAGCTGTGCGGTCGTACCGACCGGGCGCGGCGATCCAGGCAGCATGGTTGCCTCTGGCTGCCCGGCCCCGATTGTGGCGCTCAGCCAGGCGGTAGGAGAAGAACGGCTTGAAGCCCTGCTCAACAGTCTGGGCTTCTTTGAAGCGCCGGGGCTGCCCTTTGCCATAGTGGCTCCGGCATCGCCTACCACTCCCGATCCCACGCTCGTCATCCAGGGCCAGGATGGGCTGATCGTCACACCTTTGCAGATGGCGCGCGCAGCAGCGGCACTGAGCAGCGGCGGAACGCTGCCGCCCGTACAAATTGCAGCCGCGGTGCTTACTCCCAATGCCGTGTGGAAAGCGTTGCCCTCCGGCGAAAGCCGCTCCACCCTGCTCGCAAATGACACGCAAGAAGCTCTAGCCGCGATGTCGTTGAGCGATCAACCCTACTGGCAAACCGTATCCCTGGCCCGCTCAGAAGAGAGCGAGCTCACCTGGTATCTGGGTGGCACGCTGCCGGGCAGCCAGGGCACGCCTCTGGCAGTCGCCATCGTGCTGGAAGAGAACAACTCCACCCTGGCGCGTACCATCGGCCTGGCACTGCTTCAAGAAGCGCAGCAGTAAGTTTCTATCCAGAAAGTATTCGGTGTGTTTGTGGTGCGTGACTGTGTCACGCACCACAAACACACCGAATACTTTCTGGTTGAGTTCTACTAGGACACCTTCAAGAAGTGCCGCCGCCCGACTTGCAAAACACCAGGGTGCGGGAAGGCTGCCTGCGGCTCCGATAACACCTCTCCATCCAGGCGCACGCCTTTCTGCTCGATCAGCCGGCGCCCTTCGCTGCGGCTGCCGACCAGCTTACCTGCCACCAGTACGTCCAGCACGGTCTGTCCGCTTTGCAGCGCGTACTCGGGCATCGCCTCGGGAGCTTCGTGCTGCTGGAAGGTGCGCACGAACGCCACCTGCGCCCTTTCCGCAGAATCGTCCCCCCAAAAGCAGCCCACAATTTCGCGAGACAGGAGCATCTTCGCATCACGCGGGTGCAGGCTGCCATCTGCCAGCCCATGCTCTAGCGCGCGGATCTGTTCCGGATCCCAGCGCGTGACCAGCTTCACGAATTGCGGCATAGCGGCATCCGGCACGCTCATCACTTTGCCGTACATGTCTTCGGGCGTGGTGCTGAGCGGAATGTGGTTGCCCAGCGACTTGCTCATCTTCACCACCCCATCGGTGCCCGGCAGAATGCCCAGAATGATGGCCACATTGGGTTTGGCTCCCAGATAGGCCATGATCTTGCGTGCCGCAGTGACGATATTAAAGAGTTGATCGGTGCCCCCCACCTGCACGTCGGCCTTCAGCGCGAAAGCATCGTACCCCTGCATGATCGCGTAAAACATCTCATGCAGGTACAGGCCATCGTTGTGTTCCCAGCGCACTCTGAACGCTTCGCGCGTGAGGAACTGCTGGATGGTGAAATTCGATGCCAGCTTGATAAGGTTGGCAAAGGTCAGCCCAGAGAGCCACTCGGCGTTGTAGCGCACGATCGTCTTTTGGGGATCGAGGATGCGGAAGGCCTGCTCCGCGTAGGTGCGGGCGTTTTCCTCCACCTCAGCCTGGGTGAGCTGCGGACGCAGCTTATCCTGGTCTGAGGGGTCGCCGATCAGCGAGGTGTAGGTGCCGATGACGAACGAAACCTCGTGCCCCAGCTCCTGGAACTGACGCAGCTTGCGCATGGTGACAGTGTGCCCCAGGTGCAGGTCGGCACGGCGCGGATCGTAGCCGCAGTAGACGCGCAGCGGGCGGCCTTCTTTTTCCGCCTCCAGCAGGCGTTCACGCAGCTCGGTTTCCATCGCGCGCCGCAGCGCCTCATCACCGTATTCGGTGCCCTGCATCAGCAGGCTTACCTGTGCATCGATGTTCATGCCAACTCTCCTTCGATTTGGTTCTTGTTTCCTTGATGCATGACCAACTTTGTTGGACATGCATCAAGGAAACAAGAACGATTAGCGATTAAAAAATCAACGCGAGGCCGCCGGGCCTCGCGTTTGCATTCGTTCGGGTGAACTTCTACTTAAGCGCAGCCAATGGCAGCCGGTGATCGGTAGCCATAATAAGCATACGCAGCGTAGAAGCGAACCAAATGTTCCATACCAGAGAGTATAGTCCTCGTGTGTTCGGCTGTCAAGCAGTTTTTTTCCCCAGAGCATCTTCAAGCGCAGGTAAAAGCCGGTCATATTTGAACTGGAAGCCCATCTCCTGTAAGCGTTTGGGCAGCACGCGCTGGCCTTCCAATACAACCACGCTCATTTCGCCAAGCACCAGCCTCAGGGCGAAGGCGGGCGCGGGCAGCCAGTAAGGGCGGCGCATCACCCTGGCAACCGTGCGTTGAAAGTCCGCGTTGGTCAATGCCTCTGGCGCCGCAACATTATATACGCCCTCCGCGTCTGAACGGGCCAGCAGGAAACGAAAAACCTGCACCAGATCGCTCAGGTGAATCCAGGGGATATACTGCCCGCCGGAGCCCAGCGGGCCACCGGCGAAAAGGCTGTGCTGGAACTTAAACGGCGGGAGCAGTCCACCCTCCTGGGCAATCACCGGTGCGGTGCGCAGAACCACATAGCGCACGCCCATTTCCTGTACCGGTCGTACGGCGGATTCCCAATCATCGCCGACTCTGGCAAGAAAATCGTTCCCCTTCGCGGCGCTTTCATCCAGTACGCGGTCACCCTGGTTGCCGTAGTAGCCTGTCCCCGCAATCTGGATCACCACCGAGGGCTTGCGAGGTGCAGCCCGCACTGCCTCAACAATTGCACGCCCAGGATTTACCCGGCTGCTGCGAATCGTTTTCTTGTAGGCTTCTGTCCAGGGCCAGCGTGCGAGAGTGGCTCCCGTCAGATTGATGATTGCATCCGCTTCACCGGCCAGATCGCCCCACCCCTGCGCGGACTTGCCGTCCCAGGCGGCAGATTTCACACCCACCGGCAGTTGGGCTTTGCCCGGGCTGCGAGTCAGCACCCATACCGCGTGCCCATCCTCCGCCAGCGCTTTCGAGAGCGCATGACCAATCAGCCCCGTACCGCCGGGGATCAAGATCTTCAACTTTTGCTCCATATCCACCCTCCTTTGCCCCCTCTACAAAACCGTTTGACGTACAATGTTTCAATATAAATTCTTCGCTCTTTATGGGTTTCAAGGAGTTTTGGTGTCACAGGGGGTGGGATCACCC
>JAEYTI010000106.1 GCA_023434145.1 Chloroflexota bacterium
CCGCTGCGATTGGAGTTTGTTTCGCCTGGGTTTGGCCCTCCTGGATCACTTCCTCAACGAACTCTTGCCACTCCCAGTCTCCTTCAACCTGTTGGAGAAAAATTGTGTCCGGTAATCAATATCCCGATTGACTTTCAAAACGGGGCGACCTATAATCATTTACAGCGTTGCAAAATAATTCCACTTTCTTAAAGCGCATAACATAAGAATCGCAGTCCACAAGAGAACCGTGCTGGCTGCCTGCCAATTGTCCTGCCTTCTACATTCGGCTGGTCGATCTGCTTGGGTTATTGCGCCTGGTTGAAAATTAAATACTTGCTTTAGGGGGAGAGGCTGTGAAAATGCTCGTAAAGATTTTCATCATGGTTTCGATTGTGCTGCTCGTTCTACCGGTATTGCTGGAACTGGCACTGCGTTGGTATGTTGAATCGCCGCTGCGAACGGACTTTTATTCCAGCATAAACGAGGAAGATGTGCTGGACCGGCAGGCGTATTGGGGTATAAAGGTGGCCAGCGGGCCGAACTGGGCGCACCTGGGTTGGATTGCCGACCCAGAGTGGGAAACCTACCGAATCGAGTGGATGGACGGCAGCGGTAGATGGACTGAGGTAGGCAGAGCCGAGTATGGCTCGTTCTTGATTGGGCCGGGCGGAACTGGCAAGTACCGCGTGATCGCCCTGGTGAAGGATGGCACGAAGCACGCGGTTGGTGAAGCTGTGGTGCAGGTGGTGCAAAAAGATGTGCCTGTGCTGCTCCCAAAGCTGGTAGGTGACTGGCAGGTTTTGTTCAAACCCGCCAGGGCCGGTACGTACGTCAACGATCACACCATCTTCCGTGACGGCAGCGGCAACTGGCGGCTGGTAGGGATCACTTCGGCTTCTGATGGCGACTATAACCAGGAAAAGTGGTTCGCGCAGGGCGTCAGTGAGGAATTTCCGCCCGCCGAGCCGATGCGTGAGGTGGAGCGCGTGGCCGACTTTGGCGAGCTGGCCTGGGCGCCCAGTGTACTGGAGACAAACGGTAAATGGCACATGTTCTGGTCGCCGCACGCGTTGCACCAAATGGAGTCGGATGACGGCGTCACGTGGCGGAACCATACTGTCACCCTTCCCGCGCCATACCGCAAGTTTTTTCGCGATGGCATGGTCTACCAGGTGGCAGCGGATCAATGGCTGCTCTACACTACCGCCCGTGGCAGGTACCATTCCAGCATCGATGTGTACCAGAGCTTTGATCTGAAAGAGTGGCAGTTCATCCGCTCGGCGGTGAGCGGCGGATGGCGCAGCGAGCGCAACTCACCCTTTGCCTCGATGGAATCGCCGTTCCTGATCGCCTGGCAGGATCGCTACTACCTCTCATTTACGTACAATAACGATTCCGGTGCGATCCACGGCTTATTTATGCCGATGAAGATTTGGTGGCCCAACCGGCAGACCTATAACGACACGTTGGTGCTCACCTCGAAGAACCCTTATGACTTTGGCGAGTACAATGGCAAAGCAAATACTCCAAATCTGGTGGGTCAGATTACTGCCCATGCGCCAGAATGGGTGGATGTGCCCGGCAAAGGCTGGTACATTACCACCGCCGGCTGGCCCTGGGTCACAGAGCTGACAAACGGGGAGGTTGCTGTCGCGCCGATTGACTGGGTTATTGTCCGTTGAGACCGGTGGCGGTTATGCCACCGCCGCTTCCTGGATGTTCTTCTCCTCCTGGTTTGCCGTGCGGACACCTTCTTCCACGTTCACCCGGCTCAGCAGGGCCGCGCCGATGATGAAGAAGATGATCAGCGAGATGATGGCTAACCGGCTGTTGCCCATGATCTGCCCAACCAGGCCGAAGATGAATGGGCCCATGATCCCGGCGAACTTTTCGCTGACGGAGAAGAAGCCAAAAAACTCAGCGGATTTACTCTTGGGCACCAGCCGCCCGAATAACCCGCGGCTGAGGGCCTGCGATCCGCCCTGCACGGTAGCGACAGCGATACCCAGTACCCAAAACTGCCATTCCTGGCTGAGGAAGTAGCCGAAGATGCAGATGATCGTGTAAACCACCAGACTCAAATAGATCGAGGGCTTGGTGCCAATGCGTTTTGCCAGCCAGCCAAAAGCGAACGTGAATGGGATACCGACGAACTGCACCATCAACAGTGTGCCGATCAGGGCCGTTTGGCCGATGCCGATCTCTGCGCCGTAGATGGTCGCCATTTTGATGATCGTGCCGATGCCATCGTTGTAGAACCAAAAGGCCACCAGGAAGATGAACAGGTCGCGGTAGCGGCGAATGTCGCGGAAGGTGTGGAACAGGCGCTGGAAGCTGACCGTCACCGGGTTCTTCCCCTTCTCGCCGGGCAACACGCGGCTGGGCGGCTCGGAGACCAGCCGCAGCACGGGGATGCTGAACACAAACCACCACAACGCCACGGTCAGGAAGCTGAGGCGAGTCATCAGGCCGGTCAGTTCGTCGGGGGCCAGCATGATCATGGCCAGGTTGATGGCCAGCAGGATGCCGCCGCCCAGGTAGCCCAGGGCATAGCCGCGCGAGGAGACCTGATCGATTTCATCCGGGCGGGCGATGTGCGGCAGCAGCGAGTCGTAAAACACCAGCGACCCGGCAAAACCAATTTCGCCGACCACAAACAGCAGCGAAGCCATCAGCCAGTCGCCGGTTTTGACGAAGTACAGTAGCGCCGTGGCGACCACGCCGAGCGCCATAAAGATGGCGAGGAAGCGCTTTTTCACCCCGCGGTAGTCGGCGATTGCGCCAAGGATGGGGCTGAGTATCGCCGCTGCCAGCAGCGAGATCGAGCTGGTATAGGCCCAGTAGACTGTCGCTGTATTGCCCGGCAGGTTTGCCCCGGCGACCGATGCATAGTATACCGGTAGGACCGCCGCCATGATGGTGGTGGCAAATGCGGAATTGGCCCAATCGTACATGGCCCAGGCATTGATGATGCGCTTGTGGTTTTTCTCGTCCATGAAGAACCTCGCAGGGGTAGATAAAACGCCTCACCCCGGCCCTCTCCATTTCGCAAGCGAAATAGAGAGGGTGGAAGAGAAAACCTCCAGGTCTGCTCTCCCTCTCCTTTTCGTGAGAAATGGAGAGGGCCGGGGTGAGGCGTTTTCAAAATTATACAACGGCATTTTTCTGGTTGTGATATCATATGCCCATGAAATCACGATTTCCCGCATCGTTGCGTGTTATTGGCCGGTCTTTTGTGGATTGGTGGGATAGCTGGGTGGACCTGGTGATGATGATGTTGATTTGGGTCCTGTGCGTGGTAACGGTGGTTCTTGCCGCTCCTGCCACATTCGGCGTTTACCACGTTATCCATGAGATGCAGAATGGCACTTCACTGGGCCTGCGGGGAATGTTTGATGGTGCTCGCAAATACTTCTGGAAAGCGATTCTCTGGGGAGTGATGTTTGTGCTCTCCCTGGTGCTGATGTACGTCAACTACATCTTCTACGGCTCAATCGAGGCGGCATGGGCTTTTGGCGTGCAGGTGCTCGTGCTGTTGATATTTGCACTGTGGCTGTCAGCCAATTTTTATGGTCTGCCCTACTTTATGATCATGGAGCAGCCGAGCCTCCGTAGGGCGCTGAAGAATGGCGCGCTCACCAGCCTTGCCGCGCCGTTCTACACCCTCATTTTGATGGTGTTTGTGGCGGTGCTATCCTTGCTGAGCTTTGGTTTTGTGATCCCCGTCTTCCTGGGTGTGCCTGCCCTGGTGCCTATCCTCGGATTCCGCGCCATGTACGACCGGCTCGAAGCATTCGGCCTGCGCGAGCGCGAAAAGACACCCAGGGAGATTGAATTGGAAGAAGCGGGAAAAACAAAGGTTTCGGGGTTAAATTGGGTCCCGGGCCAGGGAGCGACGGGCAGCCGAATCCCGAATCATGAAGGGCAGGTAGAGCAGGAAGAATAGCACCAGCCCCAACGCCTGAATAGAGAGCAGATACCACGGCCAGGGTCCCATCATATCGAGGGCGCTGGCCGTTTCGGGTTTATGGATCAGATACATGTAGTTGCTGCCAATTGCCAGGTTAATCAGGTAAACGGCGACCTGGTAGACATTTCCCCACAGGATCACACGCCACAAGGAGCCCCAGGTTGGCCGGAAGCCTTCCAGCAGCGTCATGGCGATGGCCGCGGTGATAATGGCCCCATGGGAGAGGAAGACCTGGAAGTATCGGAAGTGGGGGAAGTCATAGATGCCCAGGTCAGGGGTGAGGTAGGCCTGTAGCGCACCGGCGATACCCAGGAAATAGGCAAACTCGTAGATGCGGTAGTTTTTGGTAACGAGCATGAACGCGCACAGCCAGACGAGGGCGCTGCACAGGTGCAGCGGCAGCATGGTCTGGATGTTCCACTGCCCGGTAGTGGCGTTCCATACGTGCCACAGTGTCTCGTTGACCACCAGGATGCCCGCCAGCGTCCAGCGGATACGCTTGCTCCATAACGCGCGGAATTGCGCATCCGGGCGGCGGGCTACCCACAAGATTAGCAGGTTGGCGATCAGGAGGGTGATCAGCGCGATCATGTGGCTCTGCGCAAACAGAACAAACGGACCACCGCCAAAGTCTTTACCGAAAAATCCTTCCATTCACCGACTCGCATTCTGCATGGCGGCGTTTCATGATGCCGTCAATGCCTATGAAGAAAGTAATATTTCCCTAACTGGAGCTGCCTTGATTGTACTATAATACGGTGCATCCAATTCGATTTTCCTGCTGAGGAGAGCGCATGCATTACCCGATCAACAATGATCCCGAGCCGATTCGCCTGTTTAAAAGCAATTTTCTCGAATTCTTTACCCATATTAGCCCGGTGACCGTGGTGCTCATCTGGCTGCCGTTCGCGCTGTGGATGCTGTGGCGCGGAATCGCGGCGGGCATGGCGATGGGGGGCAGCATGCTTTTCATTCCCGCGGCTTTTCTGATCGGCCTGTTTGTGTGGACGTTCACCGAATACACCATGCACCGGTTTGTGTTCCACTTCCGCCCGCGCAACCCTGCGCAGGACAAGATCATTTACCTGTTCCACGGTATCCATCACCACCAGCCGCAGTGCAAAACTCGCCTGGTAATGCCCCCGGTGGTCAGTGTGCCGCTTTCAGCGATGTTCTACGGGTTGTTTGTGTTGATCGTTGGCAACCTGCTGGGCGCTCCGCATTGGGTCGGGCCGCTGGTCAGCGGGTTCACCATTGGCTACCTGACCTACGACCTGACTCACTACGCCACGCATCACTTCCCCATGCGCAGCGGGGTGCTGAAATACCTCAAACGCTACCACATGCAGCATCACTACAAGACGCCCGACCAGCGTTACGGCGTCAGCTCGCCGCTGTGGGATATCGTGTTTGGGACAAAACCGGCTTAGAACCTATCCAAAAAATATTGCTCGTGTTTGTTGATTGGGTGGCGTAGCCACCCAATCAACAAACACAAAACAATTTTCGGATAGATTCTTAGTTGCCTTTGGAGGGGACAAGTGAATATTCGCGCCGCGAACGGTGAAACGGACGTCTTGGACATTCTGCGGATTTGCAACCTGTGCGAGCCAGCCTTTCCGGTCTCGGAGGGGCAGGTGCGCGGGTGGTTTCGGCCCGCCGAGCCGGGCCGAACTGCGTTTCGGCTTGTTGCGGAGCGGAACGGGGCAGCCGTTGGGTTCGCCTGTGTCATCCATGCTGCGGAGGCGCCCGCCGGTCTCTTCTTCGCCTGGGTGGGCGTTGACCCCGCGTTTCGCTGCCAGGGAATCGGTTCAGCGCTGTGGAACGCCTCGCTGGCACTGCTGACGGCCCAGAATGCATCACTGCTGACCAGTGAGGTGGTCGATAATGATCCGGTGGGGCTGGCCTTTGCCGAGCGCCGCGGATTTGCCATCGACCGCCACAAATTTCACTCCACGCTCCATTTGACAACCTTTGATGAAACGCCGTACCTGCCTGCCATCGCCGCGCTCGAAGCACAGGGCATCCACTTCTGCACGCTGGCTGACTTTCCGCAGAATCAGGAAGCGCACGATAAGTTCTGTGATCTGAACGAGGCTGTTGTGCGTGATATTCCCGGCGAATATTGGGATTTCAACGCTTACCCCGCGTTCTTTGACGACCACATCTGGAACGCGCCCTGGTTCTTTCCGCAGAATCAACTGCTTGCAGTGGACGGTGATGCATGGGTGGGCTTTGCCGGATTAAGCATGAATCCGGAGAAGCACAGCGCCTACAACGCCACCACCGGCGTGATCCGCGAATACCGGGGCCGAAAGATTGCCCTGGCGTTGAAGGTGCTGGCGGCGCGCTGTGCCAGGGAGCAGGGCGCGCGCGAGATCAGCACGGATAACGATTCGCTTAATGCGCCCATGCTGGCAATCAACCGGAAACTGGGGTATCAACCCGAGCCAGGGAAGTATACGATGATGCGGAAGATGGCGCTTCGTTGACCTTACCGCTGCTTTCGCTGCCCGGCATCGAGAGTCGTAGAGTCAACGGTTTATGAACAAAACCCCCGACGCTCACACACGCCGGGGGTTTTCTAATAACGGGATTGCCCGTTATCCCAGTGTCACTTCTACCGCGTGCGTGCCCGCCTCAAAGATCGGGATGATATTCCCTTCCACTGTCTTTCCGTCCACCACAAGCTGCTTGACCCCGGCGGAGACGTGCCCCGGGTTGTGGACGGTGATCTGGTAGATCGCACCGCGGAATTGGCGAGTCATCTCATAGCCATCCCATTCCTCCGGAATGCAGGGATCGATCTGCAAGCCCTGGTAAGTGGGGCGTACGCCGAGGATGTAACGCGTTCCAGCCTGGTACATCCACGAAGCCGTGCCAGAGAGCCAGGAATTGCGCGCCAGCCCGAACAACGGGTGCTCGTCGCCGAGGATGTTCTGCGGATAGACGTATGGCTCGCACTCGTATTCGTCAATCTGGTCGTTCCGGGCAGCGGGGTTGATCTGGTGATAGTAGCGGTAGGCGCGCTCGGGGCTGCCCGCCAGCGTCTCGGCGATGATGACCCACGGGTTGACGTGCAGGAAGATTCCGCCGTTCTCTTTCGCGCCGGGTGGGTAGGTGGTCACGCCGCCTTTGGTGGGATCGAAGCCGTTGAAACCGGGCGTGGAGAGCTTCACGCCGCTGCGTGTATTGAGGCGGCGCTCCACGGCGCTCAGCGCGGATTTGGCGCGCTCGCCCTCGGCAAAACCGGCCATCACCGGCCAGGCCTGCCCGTAGGCGTAGATCTGCCCGAATTCGTTCTGCTTCGATCCAAGTGGTGTGCCGTCCGCGTCGAAGTAGCTGGCGAACCATTCGCCATCCCAGGCGTGCTCGTTGAAGCGCGCCTTCATCGTCTCGTAATCTGCGCGGAGCCCTTCGGCCAGGTCGGTTTTGCCCAGCAGGTCACACACCTCAGCTAGCTCGCGCAGGGCCGCGCCATAGAGACAGGCCGAGAGCGCCGATTCCGCGCCGGTGGGCAGGTTGAGCGTGTCGTTCCAGTCGGCAAAGCCCAGCAGCGGCAGCCCGTGCGCGCCGGTATCGGTGCGAGTGAAGGCCACCGAGCGCATCAGATGCTCGAAGACCGTGCCCGATTCCAGGGTTGTGCCGTGCTTGTCTTTGTCGTAGAAGGGGATCACTTCATCGAGGAAGGCCAGGTCGCCGGTCTCTTTGAGGTACATCGCCACTGCCAGCACAATCCACAGGTGATCGTCGCTGTAATAGTGCGGGCGGTCTTCGCGCTCCAGCGAGTCGCCTTCGCTGCCAACCATGCTAAGTGGGTTGAACTGGTGCATGGCCGAGCCGTTACGCTTCTGCACGCTCAACAGCTTACGGATAAGATCGAGCGTGTCTGTTGGGTCGAGGGCAATCACGCCCATGGCGTCTTGCGAGCTGTCGCGGAAGCCGATTCCGCGCGCGCCGTAGCCAAGCTGGTACAAAGAGAGGTAGCGCGACCAGTTGCGGGTCATGTAGCACTGGTGCGGGTTATGGACGTTTAGCATTGCGTTCAGCGCGGCGTCGGGCGTGTTTACTTGCTGGCGCGAGAGGTACTGCTCCCAGAAGGCAGCCTGTTCCGCCAGCGCTTTTTCCACTTCGGCGGCGCTGCGGAATCGGTCGATCACCGGCTGGGCTTGCTCCAGGTTCTGCGCCTGCCCGAGCTGGGTGATGATCTCGCGCGTTTCGCCGGGCTGGATTGCCCCAAGCTTGTGCAGCAGCGCGGCGATGTTGTCTCCGCGCACCGCTACCGAGCAGGATAGGCGCTCGTTGTTCAGGCTGAGCGGGCGCGCCCAGGTGCCGTACTCATTGCCACCCAGAAACACACGCCGGTCTGTGTCAAACGAGCCGACCGGGGCGTTAGAGGTGAAGTAGTTGATCTGGCGGCCCTTGTTCATAAAGGGGTATTGCAGCAGCACCAGCCGCCCATCTACCCCTTCAACCGGCTCGGACTGCATGGTTTGCGGAACCCAGTCGGCGTTGGTAAGTTGGAGCAGGGCGTTGGGGTGCGTGTATTCAACAACGGGGATGGCGTCCACCTCCAGCGCGTTGGAGCCGGTGTTGGTGATGCGGATGCGGCGCACTTCGACGCTCGTATCGCGCGGCACAAAGACCATTACCTCGCACAACAGATCACCCACCTGCGAGACGAAGCGAGAATAGCCCAACCCAACGTGGCAGGCGTACTTCTGGAAGGGGACCAGGCAGGGAACGTAGAAGGGTGAAAAAACCTTATATCCGTCACCTTCCTTGACGCGCACGTACAGCGTCTCGCCTTTGAAGTCCGAGGCGGGCATCTGAGAGATGTATTTGGTGATGCGGTTGAGGGCCGGGTCGTTGCGGCAGATCAGCGCGCCGCCGGTATGATCGACAAACCCGCCGAAACCCAGCGTGCCGATGTAATTGATCCACTTCACCGGCGTGTGCGGATCGGTAATGACGTATTCGCGTGCGTCGTGGTCAAAGAAACCGTACTGCATCAGCCAATCTCCACCAGAACATTTACTTCCTTTCTACCATCAGCGGGCAGCGGGACAACCACGCCGTCCACTTTTTGCCCGTCCACGGTCAGCGAAACCGCGTTGCCCGTTCCGGTGCGCTTCACGTCGATATGGTAGACTACGCCGCGGAAGATGCGCGTGGCCTGAAAGTCCTGCCAACCCTGCGGGATCACCGGCTGGACGACCAACCCATCCAGTCCTGGACGAATACCGATGATCCACTGCGTGATGGCGACGTAGTTCCACGCTGCGGTGCCCGAGAGCCAGGAGTTCTTGGCCTCACCGTGGGTGGGGGCGTCGCGCCCGGCGATCATCTGCGCGTAGACGTACGGCTCGCAGCGGTGCAGGTCGCTGATTTCTTCGCGGCTGGATGGATTGATGCGTGAATAATAATCGTGCGCCAAATCGCCATGCCCCAGCATGGTTTCGGCGATCATAATCCACGGGTTGGTATGGCAGAAAATGCCCGCATTCTCTTTGTAGCCCGGCGGGTACGAAGAGATTTCACCCAGATGCAGGTAGTACTGCGAGAAGGCTGGCTGCTGGAGGATGATGCCGTGCGGTGTCGCCAGCCGCTGGTTGACTGATTCGAGTGCCTGGGCGGCCTTGCCATTTTCCAGACCTAAACCGGCCATCACGCAGATACCCTGCGGCTCAATAAAGATCTGGCCTTCCTCGTTTTCCTTCGAGCCAACCGGGCGTGAGAAATCGTCGTAGGCGCGGCGGAACCATTCGCCGTCCCAGCCCGCTTCCCATACGGCAGCTTCCATCGCCTGGATCGATTGGCGGTAACTTTCGGCTTCGGCATGGTTGCCCAGGTGTTCGGCAAGGTCGATCATCTCTTTGGCCGCCAGGATATACAGCCCGGCGATGAAGACCGACTCGGCTACTTTGCCTTCTTTGTTGGTCGTGGTCTGGAAGCTCTGCCCGGGCGTATCGGAGAAGCAGTTGAGGTTGAGGCAGTCGTTCCAGTCCGCGCGGCCAATCAACGGCAGGTTGTGTGGGCCAAGCCGATCCAAGGTGTAGCGCAGTGAGCGCTGCAAATGTTCGTAGATCGGCTGCTCAGAGCCGGGTTGGTTGTCGTACTGGGCGGGCGCGTCGAGGATCGACCAGTCGCCGGTCTCTTTGACGTATGCGGCCACGGCCAGCACCAGCCAGGCCGGGTCGTCGTTGAAGTTGGAGCCAACGTCGTTGTTGCCGCGTTTGGTCAGCGGCTGGTACTGGTGGTACGCGCCGCCGTTGGGAAGCTGCGTGGCGGCGATATCGAGGATGCGCTGCTTGGCGCGCTCGGGCACCATATGCAGGAAGCCGAGCAGGTCCTGGTTGGAATCGCGGAAACCCATCCCACGCCCGATGCCCGATTCGTAGAACGAAGCCGAGCGCGACATATTGAAGGTGATCATGCACTGGTAGGCGTTCCATATATTGACCATGCGGTTGGTGTGCTCGTCGGGCGTGGTCACCTGGTAGCGGCCCAACAGCTCGGACCAGTATTCGCGCAGGGCCTCAAACGCGGCTTCCACATTCTCTACCTTGCGGTAGTGCTCGATCTTGGGCAAAGCGCGCTGCTTGTTGATCGTCTGGGAACCGGGCGGGTCGAACTTCTCGTCAACCGGATTTTCCTGGTAGCCGAGGATGAAGATGACCGTGCGGCTCTCGCCGGGGGCCAGCTCGGCTTTCACGTGATGCACGCCGACCGGCTGCCAGCCGTGAGCAATGGAGTTCGCCGACTCACCGCACTCGACAACAGCGGGGTTATCGTAGCCGCGGTACGCGCCCAGGAAATCCTCGCGCTGGGTATCGAACCCGGCCAGCGGCGCGGAACAGGCGAAGTAGGCAAAGTGATCGCGCCGCTCGCGGTACTCAGTTTTGTGATAGATTACCTCGTCCACCACTTCTACCTGGCCGATGGAGAAGTTGCGCTGGAAGTTGGTCGCATCGTCCCAGGCATCCCACAGGCAGAACTCGATCGAGGAAAAGGCGGAGAGCTTCGCGGGTGTTTCACGCGTGTTGGTCAGGGTAAGCTGCCAGATCTCCAGGTTCTCACCCAACGGCACAAAGTAGCGGATCGCCGCGCGGATGCCGTCTTTGGTCGATTGAATGTTCGTGTAACCCATGCCGTGACGGCAGGTGTAATCCTCCAGCGGGGTGCGGGTGGGCATCCAGGTGGATGACCAGAACGCGCCGGTCTCGTTGTCGCGCAGGTAGATGTAGCGCCCGCCCATATCCATCGGGGCGTTGTTGTAGCGGTAGCGCGTCAGGCGGCGCAGGCGCGCGTCGCGGAAGAATGAATACCCCCCGCCGGTATTGGAGATAATACCAAAGTACTCTTCGCAGCCAAGATAATTAATCCAGGGCAGGGGCGTATCGGGCCGGGTGATCACGTACTCCCGGCAAGCATCATCAAAGGTTCCGAATTTCATGCGCGACCTCGAGGTTATTGATTTGTTGAAATAATATTGAGAAAATTGCTGCGTTGTGGGAGCGCTCCCAGATAGATTGTAGGAGAATTGAATGGGAATGTCAAGCAAAACAGGATGGAGAAAAACTTTTTTGGGGGCTCCGGGGGTGCTTAGCGACCCCGGAGCCCCCAAAAACCCGAGAAGCGCAAGGGCGCTTATGCTACAGCTTATATCCCAACAGCCTCAGCCCGTTGAGCACCACCAGCACGGTCGACCCTTCGTGACCCACCACGCCCATGGGCAGCGGAAGGTCCGCGCCAAAGGTGGTGACGATCAGCAGCACGATGACCGCCATAGCAAAGGACAGGTTCTGCCAGACGATCTTGCGCGCGCTGCGGGCCAGCCCAATGGCGTGGGGCAGTTTCTTGAGGTCATCGGACATCAGCACCACGTCGGCGGTTTCCATCGCAACATCGGTGCCCGCCGCGCCCATGGCAATGCCCACATCCGCGGTCGCCAGTGCGGGGGCGTCGTTCACGCCATCGCCGACCATTGCCACCGGGCCGTATTTGTCCTTCAGGCGCTTGAGCAGCCCGGCTTTGTCCTGCGGCAGCAGGTTGGCGTGGAACTCTTCCACCCCGGTCAGGGTGGCAATACGCGCGGCGACCTTTTCGTTATCGCCGGTAAGCATCACCACGTGCTCGATGCCGTACTCCTTCAGTTTCTTGACCATCAGCGCGGCGTCTTCGCGGAGTTGATCGGCTGCGGCGACCAGGCCCAGCCATTCGCCCTCTGAGTAGCCCAGCATCACCGTCTGACCGTCGTTTTCCAGTGCTTCCACCTGATCGATCCACTCCTGCGGCACGCTGATACCGCGGTCGAAGAACAGCCGCCTCCCACCGACCCATACCATGCGCCCGTCTACGCGCCCCTCGACGCCCATACCGGGGAAAGCGCGAAAATCGGTGGCGGTGGGAAGCTGTATCCCGCGCTCATTCGCCGCATTGACAATCGCCGCCGCTAACGGGTGCTCCGAACGCGCCTCCAGCGCCGCGACAACCCGCAGGAAAGATTTCTCATCCTGGCTCTGGGCTGGTTGAATCGCGCTCACCTGTGGCTTGCCGCGCGTTAGCGTTCCGGTCTTGTCAAACGCCACCACTTTGAGGGTCGCGGTCTTTTCCAGGTGGATGCCGCCTTTGAACAGGATGCCGTTACGCGCGCCGTTAGCGATGGCCGAGAGGATGCTGGCGGGGGTGGAGATCACCAGCGCGCAGGGGGAGGCGACCACCAGCCACGTCATGGCGCGGTAGAAGGCGGGGAAGAAGGCCTCGCTCAGCAGGAAGATCGGCACAAGGATCAGCAGCACCGCGCCACCAAGCACCACCAGGGCGTATTTCTGTTCGAAATCGTCCAGCATGCGCTGCGTTTGCGCCTTCTGGTTCTGCGCCTCTTCAACCATCTGCACGATGCGGGCCAGGGTTGTGTCTTTGAGCAGGCGGGTGACGCGCACTTCCAGCGAGCCGTTGCCGTTCACCGTCCCGGCGAAGACCGGTTCGCCCAGCTCTTTGTGCACCGGCATCGACTCGCCAGTAATGGGCGCCTGGTTCACGTCGGAGTTGCCCTGCGTCACTTCGCCATCAATAGGGAAGCGCTCACCGGGGCGCACCAGCACGATATCACCGATGATCAGCTTTTCGACCGGCACGTTTACCGTGCGCGAGCCGCGCCGGACGTTGGCCGTGGGCGGGCGCAGGTCCAGCAGCTTCTCGATCGCCTTGCGGCTGCGATCCATAGCAAAGCTTTGCAGCGTGTTGGAAAGCGAGAACAGAAACAGCAGGATCGCGCCCTCGGCGGGCTGGCCGATGACCGCCGCGCCCAGCGCTGCCAGGATCATCAGCAGATTTACGTCCAGCCGCTTTTCGCGCAGGGTCTCCAGGCCGTCAAGCAGGCCGTAATAGCCGCCCGCCGCGAAAGACAGCCCCCACAGAACCCAGGTGAGCAGGGATGCGCCCATCGCCTGGGTGGTGAAGAATGCAGCCAGGCCGAACAGTACGTTAAGCCCGGTGAGGATCACCTCAGCCTTCTCGCGCGGGATGCCGCGCGCGGGCTCGGCAGTCTGCGGCTGTTCATAGACCTGTTCGGCCTCCTCCCTGGCGGAAGCGATCAGGTTGTTCTGTCCCAGGGTAACTTCGATGGTGCCGGTCTGCGAGCCGGTGAGAAAATTGCTGACGGGCATCGCTGCCAGGCGCTCGTAATGCTGGGTTAACTCAGCGCCCATTTCTCCGGCGCAAGCGGCGCAGGCGGAAGGGCCTTTTGCGCGACACTGCATGACGCGCGTCGTAGCGTGCTGGCCTGAGCGTTGGATCAGCCGGTGTGCCTGCTCGTGGCTGATTACACGCGGATCATACGCAACGTGCAGGCGGCCTTTTTCCAGGTCCAGGTCGGCGCGCTCGATGCCCGCGTAGCCCATCAGCGTGTCGCTGAGTACATCCGTGCAGCGTGCTCCATGATCAGGGGTGTTGTTGTGATGGTTCAATGAATTGCTCTCGCTCATACCCATGTACCTCAATTATTTTCGTTTTTGTTCTGCGTCTTTTTTGTCTGGCATTCTGGGCAGATGCCGTAATATAACACCCGCGCGCCCAGCAGGGCGTAGCCCGATGTCTGCTCGATCTCCGCGGCAAGCTGGTGCACATAGGTACTCTCGATATCGATGATTCGGCGGCAGCGGACGCAAGCCAGGTTGACGTGCGGGCCGGTATCTGCGTCGTAGCGAGTCGAGTCGCTGTCGCCCACTTCTCCCAGCGTGGTCACCACACCCAGGCGGGTCAGGGTATCCAGGGTGTTGTAGACTGTGCCGAGCGACAGCGTATCATCCTGGCGATGCAGGACCTCGAAAATCATCTGCGCGCTGGGGTGTTCGCGGCTGTCGGCCAGCACGCGGCAGATCGCCCGACGCTGAGGGGTCAGCCGGTGCCCCGAGGTTTTGAGCGCGTTCAACATGTTCTGATACGTCATTTCTTCCATTGTCACTCTCTTTTAGCGGCTCCCGGTTGAATTAGAGAAAGATGGCCGGAAATGCCGTTTATTTATAATTATTCTAAACTTATAATAATTATAAATAAGAAGAGGATTCTGTCAAGTCAATATCGGGTCAAAAGGTCAGGGCATTTTCAGCAGAATAACCGTATCGGATGGATTTTGCGTGTTGTGTGCCGGAGTTGCGCAGCAACTC
>JAEYTI010000180.1 GCA_023434145.1 Chloroflexota bacterium
GTGGGCCGGGGGCGAGCAAACACCCAACACCCCCCCCACAAAACTTCCACTGGCTAAATTTGTACAAAAAAAATCATAACCATCTTCATCCGAATCCAGTTAAAACGTCACTTGTGATGAATATGCCAACCACGATAATCTTTGTAGTATCACTTCCGAATTCCCAACAGAATCGGTTTTCTCTATCTAGGGCTTCGACGAGGAAGGAACTATGCCCGAATATCGGATCGAAAAACATCCCATTCTTCCCCAACCTGAGCGCGAAACAATCAAATTCACCTGGCAGGGCCAAGAGATGACGGCCTGTGAAGGTGAGACGATTGCGTCGGCCCTGTTTGCCAACGGGGTGCGTGTCTTTGGTCACCATCACAAAGACGGCGCACCGCAGGGCATCTTCTGCGCGAATGGTCAGTGCGCGCAGTGCATGGTGATCGCCGACGGACTGCCGCAAAAATCGTGCGCCGAACTGGTGACAAGCGGCATGGTGGTAGAACCCGCCGACGGCCTGCCAGCACTGCCCGATACCACACGCGTACCGGGGCAGAAACCGGTACGCGAAGTTGAAGTTCCTGTGATGATCCTGGGCGGCGGCCCGGCGGGTATGTCTGCAGCGGTTGAGCTGGGAAAGCTGGGCGTGAAGGTCCTGCTGATCGATGATAAGCATCGCTTGGGCGGCAAGCTGGTTTTGCAGACCCACCGCTTCTTTGGCTCGTCGGATGCCGTATATGCCGGCACGCGTGGTATCAATATCGCTACGCGGCTGGAAGAAGAGGTGCGCAAGTACGAGAGTGTGGAGATTTGGCTGCACAGTACGGCGCTGGCAGTCTTCCAAGACAAAAAGGTTGGCGTGCTAAAGGACGGGGACGAGTATGTGCTGGTTGTGCCGCAGGTGATTCTGTGCGCCACAGGTGCCCGCGAGCGCTTTTTGGCCTTCCGCGGAAACACGCTCCCTGGCGTGTACGGCGCGGGCGCCTTCCAGACGCTCGTCAACCGCGATTTGATCCGCCCAGCCGAGAAGCTGTTTATTGTCGGCGGTGGCAACGTCGGTTTGATTGCCGGGTATCATGCCCTGCAAGCCGGTATTGAGGTGGTTGGGCTAGTAGAAGCGCTGCCCGAGTGCGGCGGCTATAAGGTTCACAAGGACAAGCTGGCGCGCATGGGTGTGCCGATCTATACCTCGCATACGGTGCTTTCCGCCAACGGCGAGGATAAGGTCGAATCGGTTACCATCGCTCAGGTAGATGAGAAGTTCCGCCCCATCCAGGGCACCGAAAAGTCCTTTGCCTGCGACAGCGTGCTGATCGCGGTCGGCCTGGAGCCGGTGGACGAGTTCTTCCGCAAGGCAAATGATTTTGGCATGCAGGCTTTTGCCGCGGGCGACGCGGAAGAGATCGCGGAAGCCTCGGCAGCCATGTTCTCCGGCAAGATCAAGGGCATGGAAATCGCCCAGGCGTTGGGTTTGAACGTGGGCGAAGTTCCGGCGGAGTGGTACCGCACCGGTCAGATCCTTAAATCGAAGCCTGCTCCGGTGACCGTTGAAGAGTCGGAGCGTAACGCGCTCGCGGAGATCCCCTCTGGCGTACTGCCCGTCTTCCACTGCGTGCAGGAGATCCCCTGCGACCCGTGCTCCTCAATCTGCCCTAAGGGCCTGATCTTCATCGACCCGAAGGATATCCGCGGCGTGCCCACCTTCAAGGGCGACTCAACCCTGTGCATTGGCTGCGAGAAGTGTATCTCCATCTGCCCTGGGCTGGCGATTACCATGTTGGATTACCGCAAAGACGCGGAACTTCCGACCGTCTCCATTCCGTTCGAGTTCAACTACGAGATGGTGAAGGAGAAAGAATCCGTCACCCTGCTGGATACCGAGGGCCGGGTGCTGGGCGATTACCAGGTGACGAAGGTGGTGCAGGTTGCCAGCCGCGACCACACCATCATTGTGAAGGTGAAGGCTCCGGCGGAGATCGCGCCGCGCATCGCGGGCATCCGCGTGCAGGAAGAGCAGGTGACGCAGCCGATGAACAACTATGTCGATCATATTTCAGACGACACGATCATCTGCCGCTGCGAGCGCGTGACGGCAGGCGAAATCCGCTCGCTGATCCGCCAGGGCTACCGCGACCTCAACGAGATCAAGGCCATCACCCGCGCGGCGATGGGCTCGTGCGCCGCTAAGACCTGCCACGCGCTGATCGTCCGCCTGTTCCGCGATGAAGGCATCATCCTTTCTGAGGTTACCGACACCACCCGCCGCCCGCTGTTTATCGAAGTTCCGCTGAAAGTTTTTGCCGGGATGGACGGCGAAGGAGAGGGCAGCCATGAGTGAGAAATTGATCCCGCATTACGATGTGATTGTCATCGGCTCCGGCTCGATCGGCGCTCCTGCCGCGCTCTACCTGGCACAGGCAGGCTATAAGACGCTCGTGCTCGACAGCTCGGCTTCGGTAGGGCAGGGCTCCAACAAGCGCGCCATCGGCGGCGTACGCGCCACCCACTCCGACCCGGCGAAAATTCGCCTGTGCTTGCGCTCCATTGAAATCTTCCGTACCTGGGAAGAGGTCTACGGCGACGACATTGAATGGATCACCGGCGGATACAACTTTGTGGCGTACCGCGAGCAGGAAGAAGCCACGCTGAAGACCCTGCTGGCAAAGCAGAAGTCGCTGGGCTTGAACATCGAATGGTACGACAAGGACGACCTGCTCAAGATCATCCCCGACTTAAACCCGGTGGATCTGATCGGCGGAACATACTCTCCGGAAGATGGCAATTGTTCGCCGCTGCTGGCCCTGCATGCCTATTATAAGCATGCCTGCCAGGCCGGCGCCGACTTCCGCTACAGCGAGCCTGTGACCGGGCTGGTGATCCAGAGCGGCAAGATCAAGGGCGTGAAAACGCCACAGGGCGAGTACGCAGCAGACGTGGTGATTAATGCGTCCGGTGCATGGGCGCGCCCCATCGGCCTGATGGCCGGTATCGATCTGCCTGTCAACCCCGACTGCCACGAAGCGGGCATCACCGAGTCGGTGGCGCAGTTCCTTGGACCAATGGTGGTAGATATCCGCCCGGCTCCTGGCAGCGCCAACTTCTACTTTTATCAGCACAAGACCGGGCAGATCATCTTCTGCATCACCCCCAACCCGCCCATCTGGGGGTTCGATGTAGATGAGACCTCGGTTTTCCTGCCGCAGGTGGCAAAGCGCATGATTGAGGTGATGCCCAAGCTGCAGAACATCCGCGTGCGGCGCACCTGGCGCGGCCTGTACCCCATGACGCCTGACGGCGCGCCAATTCTCGGCTGGTGTAAAGAAGTAGAGGGGCTGTTGAACGCGGTGGGCATGTGCGGGCAGGGCTTTATGCTCGGCCCAGGCATGGGCGAACTGCTGGCCCGCATGGTCTCTAACGATGTGACTCCTGAGGATAGCGAGGTGCTGTCGATCCTCTCGCCGTACCGCGAGTTCAAAGGCCAAGAGAAGCTTAAGTAAGATTGAAAATAAGCAACAAAATAGGACCGGCGCGCCGGTCCTATTTTGTTGCTTATTTTCAATCTTACTCTTCGGGAGCCGAAAAAGAAGCGTGTGAATGTTGAAAACACTTCGCGTTTTCAACATTCACACAAAACTCGTAAGCAGGCACAAAATATGAAGGAATACGATCATTTACGGGTCTCTGGGTTTTACCGTGGTTGCAGGGGAACGGAGCTTCGCTCCGTTCCCCTGCAACCACGGTAAAACCCAAAGAGCCTCATTTACAATGCATTCATTTCTGATAGAATCTGATTTGATGAACAGGAACGCGTGGTGGATTGATGGTTTGGTAATCACCCTCTGGGGCGTGGGGGTGGTTTTGGGGGCGCTTGCCATCTACTATGGGGCACCCGATAGTTCCTTTAACCCGATCAATGTTACATCGTATTCGGTGATGTTCTGGGCGTTTCTATCGGTAGGCGCGTTTATCGCGGTGCGCCGCCCGAAAAACCCGATCGGCTGGCTGTTTATGATCGTTGGGTTCACCAATCTGCTGTGGAGCGCGGCCGTGAGCTATGCCGGATATCTCCACTTCGAACTCGGTCAGCCAATCCCCGATATTGTTGCCTGGACTACCGGTCTGGTGATGTCTGATATCGGCTGGAGCCTGATGCCTTCTTTTCTGCTGCTGCTGTTCCCCGATGGCAAGCTGGAAACGCGCGGAAAGCGCATCCTCGCATGGGTGAACGGCTTTGTGATCACCATAATGCTGTTGGGCGATGCTTTTGGCATGGCCTACGCGTACCCGCAGGTGTTCCCTGAGCTAAAGAATCCGACCGCCATTCCCCAGATTGTACAATTCTACGGAGCCTGGGTAGAGCCCCTGTGGACGTTCTTCTTTTTGCTGGTGGTTGCCAACGTCGGGATGCTCATTCGCAGCTTTTTCCGGGCGCAGGGCGAGGAACGGCAGCGCTATAAGTGGTTTGTATTTTCTGCCTTCCTCCTGATGTTTATGTTCATGTACAGCGGCATTCGGAACTTTTTCGATGTGGATGCGCCGTGGGCAATGGATCAGGTCATCTTTCCGGTGGTCGTGACAAGCCTTCCGGTGGCGGTGGCGTTTGCCATCATGCGCTACCGCCTGTATGACATCGATACGATCATCAACCGCACGCTGGTATACGGCTTGCTAACGGCGCTGCTGACTCTGGTGTATCTCGCATCCGTGTCGCTGCTGCAGACCTCGATCCAGTCGTGGACGGGGGCGGTTTCTAATCTGGAGATCGTGCTTTCGACCCTGGCGGTAGCGGCGATGTTCACTCCGCTGCGGCGTTTTTTGCAGCGCATCATCGACCGGCAGTTCTTCCGCAGCCGCTATGATGCAGTGCGGGTGATGGGCGATTTCACCAGCCACGTGCGCGACGCGGTGGACGTAGAACTGCTGGCGGCAGAGCTAAAGACGGTGATCAATGACGCCGTGCAGCCCGCGGACGTTTCGCTTTGGCTGCGGCGCAACCCCGGCAACACTTCTGGCAGCGGGAAAGGTTAGTCTTCCCGCTTCACCGGGATTGAAAGCAGCGCCAGCCCGCTGAAGATCAGGGCAATGCCTACCCCTGCCAGCGGGGTCAGGCGTTCACCGAGCAGCAGCACGCCCAGCAGCCCGGCGGTAAGCGGCTCGGCGAGCGAGAGGGTCACCGCGGTGGCTACGGGGGTGCGCGCCAGGCCTTTGCCGAACAGCGTATAGGCAAGGGCGGTAGCGAAGATCCCCAGCCACAGCACCACACCTATCCCGCGCGGCTGGGCCAGCCACGCGAGATCCTGCGTAAGCAGCAGCGGCGCGAGGATCAGCGCGCCCAGGCCGAATACCGCCGCCATCACTTGTTCGGCGGAGCGGTTTTGCAGCAGGCTTTTGCTGGCTAGCGAGAAGGTGGCGTAAGCCGCGCCCGCGCCCACTGCCAGCAGCATTCCCAGCGGGTCGATGTCAACATCGCCGCCCGTAAGCGCCAGCAGGGTGCACCCGATCACTGCCAGCAGGGTTGCGGCAGCCCACCGCGGGGACAGGCGCTCGCCACGGAAAGCATACGCCAGCAGTCCTGCCAGCACCGGCGAGCTGCCAATGCCAACAATGGTGCCCACCGCTACGCCCGTGCGCGCGACACCGGCGAAAAAGAGCACCTGATAAGCAGCCATGCATCCGGCGCTGAGCAGCAGTAACCCGGCGTGCATCTTCGCGGGCGCAGCCGTTCCAAGCCGGGGCGAAGAAAACGAAGTGGTCAGCGCCGCCGCTCCAAGAGCAGCAGCACTGACCACTAATCGAAGGGTTCCAATTGCCAGAGACTGCGCGCCCGCCGGGGCGAGCGCCTGTGCGGTGCCCGTGGTGCCCCACAGCATGGCAGCCGCCAGGATGAGCAGCACGCCGCGCTTATCCACCCAGATACGCGCGCTTTACCTCAGGGTTCTGTGCCACTTCCAGCGCCGGGCCAGAAAGGACAATTTTGCCAGTTTCCAGCACGTATGCTCGGGTGGCAGTACGCAGCGCCATGAGCGCATTCTGTTCCACCAACAGGATGGTTGTGCCATCCTTGTTGAGTTGCACGATCACGTCGAAGATGGCATCTACCAGCACAGGGGCCAGCCCCATCGAGGGCTCATCCATCAGCAGGATTCTCGGCTTGAGCATCAGCCCGCGCCCGGTCGCCAGCATTTGCTGCTCGCCACCCGAGAGCGTGCCGCCTTTCTGGTCCATGCGCTCTTTCAAGCGGGGGAAAAGATGAAAGACGTGTTCCATGCGATTGCGCACTTCGGTGGCGCTGTTGATGGTGAACGCACCCATTTCCAGGTTCTCGCGCACCGTCAACCGCGGAAAAATGCCGCGGCCCTCAGGCACGTGGCCCACCCCGGCGCACACGATCTCGTGGGCTTCTTCACGGGTGATGTTCCTGCCGCTGAGCAGCACCTGGCCTTCGCGGGCGTGGATTAGCCCGGAGATGGTTCGCAGGGTGGTGCTCTTGCCCGCGCCGTTCGCGCCGATCAGCGTCACAATTTCGCCTTCTTCAACGTGCAGCGACACGCCTTTCAGCGCGTGAATGTGCCCGTAATAGCTGTGAATGTTTTCCAATTGGAGCAGTGCCATGCGGTCTCCTAGAAAGTGAGCTGCCCGGCTGCGCCGCGGCCCAGGTAGGCTTCAATGACCCGGCTGTCCGCGCGGATATCCGCGGGCAGGCCTTCGGCGATCTTGCGCCCATAGTCCATCACGGTGATGTGTTCCGAGATCTCCATCACCACGTTCATATCGTGTTCGATCAGCAGAATGCTGATGCCCAACTCATCGCGGATGCGGCGGAACAGGGCGATGGCATCGCGCGTCTCGTGCGGGTTCATGCCGGCAGTGGGTTCATCCAGCAGCAGGAGCAGCGGTTGTGTGGCCAGCGCGCGGGCAATTTCAATGCGACGCTGCCCGCCGTAGGGCAGGCTGGCAGCCAGCTCATCGCCCACATTACGCAGGCCTACGAACTCCATCAGCCTGGTAGCCTGATCGTGCGCTTTTTCTTCCTCATTCTGGAAAAACTTGGTGCGCAGCAGCGCGCCTGGCTCTGTTTGTTTCAGGCGGTAGTGCATGCCTACCATGATGTTCTCGATCACCGTCATGCTGCCGAACAGGCGAATGTTCTGGAAGGTACGGGTAACGCCCAGCGAAGCGATCTGATCGGGTCGCTTGCCCACCAGACCGTTACCATTGAAAACGATCGTGCCTTCTTCTGGTTTATAAATGCCGGTGAGGGTGTTGAAAAAGGTCGTCTTCCCGGCGCCATTCGGGCCGATGATGCTGACCATCTGGCCCTTGCGGATCACAAAGTTCATGTGATCGACAGCGGTCAAACCGCCGAAGCGTTTGGTAACGTTCTGTACTTCGAGCAGGATCGAGCCATTATCAGTCTGCGTCATGGCCTGCCTCCTTGTTGATCACCGGCTCAGCGGGTGGGGGTGTTTTGTCTTCCAACGCCTTCTCCAACTGCTTGACTCGCTTGCGACGTTGGGCCGGAATGATTCCTTCCTGGCGGTAAATCATCATCACAACCAGGATCAGGCCGAACAGCATGCGCTGATACTTGGCCGGGTCCAACTGGCTGGAGAGATCGCGCATGGCAAAGTTGATGATCGGGATGACGGCGTCGCTCTGGCGAACGCTGCTCAACCACAGCGACAGGCCCTGAAGGATTTGCAGGTTCAGGATGGTAACAACAGCCGCGCCCAATATCACGCCGGGGATGCTGCCCAGGCCGCCCAGAATCACCATCGACAGCACGCCGATCGACTGCATAAAGTTGAAGGATTCCGGGCTGACAAAGGTGCGGCTGGCTGCAAAAAGTACCCCCATCACGCCCGCAAAGGATGCGGCGACGGAGAAGGCCAAAAGCTTGTAGCGTACTACCGGGATACCCATCGAGGCAGCGGCGAGCTCATCTTCGCGGATCGCCATCCATGCACGTCCGGTCTTCGAGTCGTCCAACCGGATTACGGTGATGATAACGATGATGCATACCACCAGTGTCAGCAGGTAAAACACCACGTTGTAAAACTCACCGGAACTGACCGGACGCCCAACCAGCCCCGCGAACAGCCCATTCCATGCGTCGAGCATGAACTGCGGAATAGAAGGGCGCTGCACAGGTGAGATGCCCTGCGGACCGTTGGTGAGGTTGAGCGGCTTATCCAAATTGTTGAACAGCACGCGGATCACTTCACCGAAGCCGAGAGTAACAATGGCCAGGTAGTCGCCGCGCACGCGCAGCACCGGCAGACCCAACAGTATGCCTACAACCGCGGTGACGATGGCTCCTAGCACCAGGAAGAGGAAGAAGGCATCTTGCGGTAAAAAGTAGGGTGTACCGGGTGGCACCGTGCCGGGAATGCTTTGGAGCAGGAACGGCTGCTGCGATCCAAAGAAGGCCCACAGATATGCGCCAACTGCATAGAAAGCCACATACCCCAGGTTCAGCAGGCCGGTAAAACCTACAACAATATTCAACCCTAGTGCGAGCGCGGCAAACACGCAGATTTGGAAGATCACCTCTAGGTAGAAAATATTCCGCAGGCCGATGATGGGCACAATCACGAGCGCTACCGCCAGCGCGAAAACGATCTTCCAGGTCCGTTTCATTGGCATCAAGTAAATCAATGTGACGGAGGCGAGGAAGAGTAGAAACGCGAGCGTTGAACGCGGGCTGAAGTACACCCAAATGGTGGTGATCAGTATGGAAGCGACCGTGATGATATACGCCAGGGGGCCGGTTTGCACGTGTTGTGTTATCGGCTGGAACATGGTATTGACACGATTACGTAGACTGAGAAGCATATCTCACCTCACCTAGCACTATGCCTTTTGAGCAACCTGCTCGCCCAGCAGGCCGGACGGCCGGAAGATCAGCACGATGATCAGGATGGCAAAGGCCAGGATATCTTTATACTCAGCCCCAGCCGCGCCCATGGTAAAGGCTGACAGGTACGAACCTGCGAAGGTTTCCAGCATCCCAAGCACCATTCCGCCCAGGAGCGCTCCGGTCAGGTTGCCAATGCCGCCCAGCACTGCTGCGGTAAAGGCTTTCAGGCCAGGGAAGAACCCAACGAAGGGGTCAATACGGGTGAATTTGAGCGCGTAGAGCACCCCGGCTGCGCCGCCCAGGGCGCCGCCGATCAAGAAGGTCATCGAGATGATGCGGTTGACGTTGATGCCCATCAGGTTGGCCGAGGACTGGCTCTGCGCTACGGCGCGGATCGCTTTGCCGATCTTGGTGACGTTGACCAGGTAATTTAGCCCAATAACCATCAACAGGGCCGCCACCATCACCCACACCGACTTGATCTCCATGTTGACGTTGACGGCGGTGCTGCCCACCGGCATGGTGAACAGCGCAATGCGCTCGTCGAAGTTGCCAAAGGACGGCATGATGCGCTGGAACTGGCCGGTGGTCAGGCTTTCTACCAGGCGGATCAAATCTTGCAGGAAGAATGAGACGCCGATGGCCGAGATCAACGGCACCAGGCGCGGCGCATTGCGCAGCGGGCGATATGCAACTCGCTCCACCAGCACTGCGGTGCCGCCTGCAACCGCCATACCGGCCAGGATGGCAAAAATCAGCCAGCCATACGCCGCCAGGATGGATGCACCGGCCAGAACGCCGCTGCTGTTCAGCGCAATCAGTACCTCAACGCCTACGAACGCGCCAATGGCAAAAATCTCACTGTGCGCAAAGTTGATGAACTCGAGCACTCCATACACCATTGTGTAACCTAGCGCAATTGCCGCGTAGACAAAACCGATTACGACACCGTCGATCAGCACCTGCGGCAGGTTTACCAGGGTGTAGGTCAATATATCCATATTGTTTCTGTCTATCACCATCCGGTCGATAGCAGAACCTTTGGCCAGGAGTGCGAGAAGAACCATCAGCACAGACAGAACAGCGCCTGTGCCGACGATAAAAGCCAGGATTTGAAAAAATGGTTTGAGAATGCCTATGAAGATGGGTGATGTTCGAAAACGTTGCATTGGGGTGACCTTCCCGTCCGAAAAATGGTCTGAGAGGGATCGGCGCCGTGGCATAAAACGGCGCTTGTCCTACCGGCAAAAGTCCAAAAGTTCCTCGTACTTCGTATCGTTGTTGCGTTGTCGACTGCGTCGACAACGCAACAACGATA
>JAEYTI010000203.1 GCA_023434145.1 Chloroflexota bacterium
AAAGCCATTCTAATGGTACGATACACTCGACGATTGTCCATCGCTTCACTCCGTTCTTCCCTGGTAGGTTGAACTCGAGTGTACCAGATTGGACAATCGTCATTTCTTAAAGTGTCCGGTAATCAAACCAATAATAATATTTACTCCAGGCTGGAAAGAAAACGTAAGTCCCTTTTCCCCGAAACACCGATAATTTTTAATATGAAAGCTCGCAAGATGCATTTAATACTTCCCCCTATTTAGCATAAATTATGATGAAGCCTAAAAAATCTTGGATTTATCTCATTGTATTTGTTAAGTAGATTTTTTCATCTGTCATTTATCTTAGAATATAGGATATTAGTTTGGGACATTTGTTCAATAAACCAGGGCTGCCCGATCAATTCGGACAGCCCTGGTTCATCCTTCCCGCTTCCCCCCTTACTTCACTTCTTGCTGCATTCTTGCCAGCAATTCGTCTGCCCGCTCGTATGATTCGCGGGCGCCTTGCTCCATACCTGCCTCGGCCATGCCGCGCAGATCTTCCAGCGATTGGAACTTGTCCACCGCCGTTACGCGGGTCTTGCCTTCGTATTCTTCCAGCGTAATCGTCTCGACCAGCGGGTGGCCGGGGGTGCCGCCGTACTCAAAGGTGTATACCAGCCGGCTGGGGGCACGGATCTCCTGGTACTCGCCGTAGAAGGTGTGGTCGACCCCATCCGCGCCGCGGTTGATGAAGCGCCACTTGCCGCCCACGCGCAGGTCCAGTTCTTCAATGAGCGTGTCGTACTCGCGCGGCCCCCACCACTGCGCCAGCAGCTCTGCCTCGGTGCTGATCTTGTAGACCAGCTCGCGCGGGGCGTTGAACAGGCGCGAGACGGTGATCTCCAGTTTGTCCTCGTCTACCAGCACGAGAGTCTGCGCCAGGCGATTGGCCATCTTGTCGAAGCTCTGGCTCCAGCCTTCCTCCATGCCCGAGAGCGCATCTTCCACTTCTGGCGCGCGTTTGGTGACCACGATCTTCATCGTCATCAGCGTGCGCCCGGCCTGCTCAGCCAGGGTGAGGGTGTTGAGCGTTTCCAGCAGGTAGCCGCCCTGCCCATCCTCAAAAGCGCACGAGGTGAACACAATCCGCTCGGGCGGGCTGATCTCTAAATACGTGCCCTGGTCGGGGTAGATGGTGCCATCAGGGCCGCGCATGTGGATGTTGTACTTGCCACCGGGGCGCAGATCCAGCTCGGCAAAGGGGATATCGAACATTTCTGGGCCAAACCACTGGGCCACCAGCGTGGGGTCCGTCCAGGCCTTCCATACCAGCGCGCGGGGCGCGTCAAACGTGCGAGTGATGGTTACATCACGGTTCGGGAGTGCCATTTTCTTGCTCCTTTTGGTCTTCCGCTTCCAGCTTCTTTTTTTCCGCCGCAATCACCTGTTCCAGCGCGTCGAAGCGCCGGTTCCACCGGTCCGCGATCTTGCGGGCCCAATCTTCCACTTCATTCACGGCCTGCGGATTGATGCGGTAAATGCGCTGCTGGCCGCGCTTCTCCACCATCACCAGGTTGGCCTCGCGCAGCACTTTCAGGTGCTGCGAGATGGCCGGGTGGGTGGCGTCGAAGCTCTCGTAGATTTGGGTGGCCGAGAGCGGTCCCCGGCGCGCCAGCATCTCCATGATGGCGCGGCGAGTCGGCTCGGCGATGGCGGAAAATGTATCCATGCCAAGATAATAAAGGATTTGCTTAATTAAGTCAATACTTATCTATATAGTAGTATTTATCACAAAGAGTCGCCTTCTTGTGGCTGCCCGATGCGCAGCCTTCCGCGCACGGAAGGGGGGGCTCAGCCTTGCAGTTCTCGCCGCGCCCGGTGCAGCTCGCGCCGCACGCGGGCAGGCACGAACTTGCCGGTCTGCATGGCGTTTCGCCACTCATACGGGCGCATGTTGATCTTGAACACAAAGTAGTGCAAAAATTCGCCCACGCCAAACAGGTAGAAACCGCCGCCGAGCAACACATCCGCCAACTGGATGGGGTAGCCACTCGCGGCACGGATCAGCAAAAGCACGGGAAAGACCAGCATCAGCAGGATGTTGATCCCGTACACCCCTTGCAGCAAGCGCAGCCGCAGCTTCGCGGGCGATTTGCGGAAAAATCGCCCGCGTACCAGCAGCCAGTACATGCCGCCTTCCAGCAGCATCACCGCCAGCGTCAGGAACCCGATGATCGTGAAGGTCTTTTCAGTAGTGCCGAACAAATTGCTGAGTGTCCAGCACAAGAAGCCAAAGACGGCGATGTTGGCAATCTCCACAATGCCGGTGATCAGCAGCCAGTTGTCCATCGATTGTTTGGGGGCTGGCCCCGTTTGCATGTTCACGGTTGGCCTCCTTGTTCGATTGGTTTTTTCATGCGCTGGGTTTTGTATTCCACGCCGTTCTTTATCCGCGTGCCCTCGTAATACGAAACAAACCCGGCCCGTTCATACACTTTCATGGCGCGCTGGTTGAACTGATACACGCCCAGGGCAATCTCGCCGCCGGTGTAGCTGTATTGTGACCGGGCAAACTGCTCTGCGAATGCCGCGCATGCGTTTACAAACGCCAGCCCCAGCCCTTGCCCGGTCAGATCGGGGCGCATGCCAAAACCAATCCACAGCACGCAGCCTGCCAGCCGCCCGGCGTCCACGTCCGCCTGCGGAACGCGCTCGTCCGCGGCATTCTGAAACCATAGCGTCAGCTCTCCGCACAACTGCCCCTCTTCGTCGCATACGGCAAAGAGCGAGCGGCCCCATTTCGCCGCATCCAGAATGTGGTCGGCATCTTTATCGTAATCGTAAAAGGCGTACTGCCCGTCGTACTTCCAACCGACAATCTCGCGGGCGGTTTCAACCGCCATCGGTGTGATGATGAACTGCATCGATGCTCCTTCATTCATTTAGCAGCGATCCTATAGCGACTGTCTCCTTCGTTTCTATGCCAATATTTTTATGTTGTGGTGTGAGACGTAGTCTCACACCACAACATAAAAATATTTGCATAGGTTCTTATT
>JAEYTI010000298.1 GCA_023434145.1 Chloroflexota bacterium
ACCTGGCCATCTCCATCATCCGTAAGGCAGCCTACCCTTTTATGACGGATGCTTGGGCGGACATATCCGCCCAGCCGGATCTTGGCCTTTCCCTTCTCCAAAAATGATAGCGTTGAAAAGCCCTGCCTGTCATAACACCCTCTTGTAAACGCATCTCTCCGGTCGTATACTAGAAGTCCTTGCGCAAGGTTGTCGCTAGGGAACGGCAGTTCCCGGTTCGGCAGGTTCTCCTGCATCAGCGGCGGCCACTACCTTAACAAGAGAATAGCAAGTAGATCAGGTTCATTTTTGTTTTTGCGGCGGCGCCGTAAAAACAAAAACACAACTTGATGCTCTCAAGAGGTTATTGGCGTGGAAGGCCGCCGTCCGTTTGACAACTGGAGGTAGCCATGGTTTCACGACCTGTTTCCGACGAGACCCTGATCCGGCGAATGCTCCCGGAGATCAACCCCGACCGGCAAGACCGTGCCAGGGCCTGGGCAGAGTGGCAGGCGGAGATCGGTGAGGCAGTGCTGACCCGTTTCATCCGCGCTCACAACAGCACGCGCGAGACCGACGAAGACATTTTGCAAGACGCGCTGTTGACGGCTTACCTGGGTGTGGAAGGCGGGCGCTACCGGCCCCGGGCGGGCGTACCGTTCGCGGCATACGTGATCGGCATCGCGCGCAACAAGATCCGCGAGGCACAGCGGCGCAACCGCCGCCAGACGGACCTGGACGAGGACGCGGAGATCGCGCCCCCGGTGGAAGGTGAGATGCCCCGGCAGCCAGAGCGGTCACTCGAGCGGCGCGAAGAGCGCGCCATGCTTCGCCGCGGGTTAGACGGTCTGCCAGAGACGCGCCGCAAGGTAATCGAACATTACCTGGGCGGCGAGACCACCGGCGAGATCGCACAGCGGCTGAAGATCAGCGAAGATCTGGTGCGGCAGCACAAGTGCCGCGGCCTGCGAATGCTCAAAATGGCCGTTCAGACCGGCGCTCTCGTGCAAGCTGTATAAGGGTTTCGATGTGTGGAAGCGCCTGGGCGGGCAACTGGTTCCCGCCCGCCCAGGAATTTTCACCGCCTGGTTTGGATGCAAAAGCCTGCGGCCGCAGGCCCGAGCGCCCCTATCAGGAGGATTGGCAAACGGACCACCTTAACAAAAGAATATCGTACCATCGGACGCAGCGAGGCTGCTGGCGATGCCGGATTGTATCGGGCTTTTCCCCGGTGCCGTTCGTGGGGATAAAAATCTGCGGGATTTCTGTATCATCGTGATGCCGGTGCATCATCCTGATATCGGTTTCCCCGGATTGTAAATTCCCCAGGGCATAACCTGAGAAACGCATGTTTGGGAAAATCTAAAATTTCCCAGGCCCAAATTTCTCAGCTGCGGGTTTTCTGCATCGGGATTAATTTCCCGGCGGATTTGCCCAACAGCCCAGGCACGGCCAGCCGCTAAAGCCACATGCTGCAAAACGCGCTGACGCGAACGTTGGAAAAGGCCCAAATTCCGGCAGGCTTTTCTGGATTTGTCGTTTTATCGAACGATCTAACTGGAAATTGCCACTGCAAAGGCGGGATAAAAATTCCCCAAAACCGGGAATTCCAAATCCCAATGCGGCGGAATTGCCCCAAAACTACGGGGATTTGCCGCAAAATTAGGCCAAATCCTTGCCCACGTGCCGCGTTTTTCTCCCAATTCTGCGTCCACTATTACGCCAAAACCTCTTCTGGGAACCCCAAAAAAGCCCCCGGTCCAACCGACCGGGGGCTTTTGCGTTTCTGATCGCTGTTGAACGTGCCCGGTCGAAATATCCGGGCACGTTCAACAGTTATTTCTTCTGCTTCTTCACGTATTCTGTCACGGCGTCGCGGACGAACTCGGCCAGGTTAGGGTGCATGGCGTCGAAGTTGGCGCGGAAGGCCGGGTCGTCGACGTAGCCGTTGGCAATACCAACAAGCTGTTCGAGGTTCGGCGTCCAGAAGTAGTCCATATGCTTGCGCCAGCGCTCCACAATCGCCTGCGCTTCGGGCGAGGTAGGGCCTTTGGGCATCGCGTCGATAAAGGCCTGGTAGTTGGCGTGGCCTTCATCCATAACGCGCTGCTTCTCCTCGGCAGAGTAACTCTTCCACCGGCGGCTGGAGGCTTTGACCGTTTCCGGGTCATACAGTTCTACGGCCTGTTTTTCCATCTCGGCCTGTTCTTCTTCGGTGAACGCCTTGAATAGCTGCTTTTTGCTCATTGGTTTTTCTCCTTTCACGTATGCGATGGTCTGGTCTACAGTGTCAATCAGGCGCTCCATGTGCGCGATGCGCTTTCGCAGCGCTCCGCGGTGATTTTCCAGCGCGCGCAGCACGTCAAAATCACGATCTGCCAGAATGCGTTTGATATCTTCCAGCGGCATATCCAGCTCGCGGTACAGGAGGATCTGCTGCAAATGCAGCAGGGTCTCTTCGCTGTAATAGCGGTAGCCGTTCTCGCCCACCTGTGTTGGCTTGAGCAGCCCGATTGCATCATAGTGATGCAGCGTCCGCGGCGTGATGCCGGCTAGTTGCGAAATCTGCTTTACTGTAAACATACGGTCAGTATAAACTATGACGTAACGTTAATGTCAAGGGGTGTTTTGCGTTTTGTTCTGCTTTCGCTATAATAATTCTGGGGGAAAACATGGAGGATTGCGATGGATAATGAATTCTTTACTGACTATCTGGAACGGCTGGAGAATTTACGTGACGCATTTCGCCAGCAGATCCACGACCTGCCGACCGAGGCGCTCGATTGGGTTCCGGGGCCGGAGATGAACTCGATCGGCGTGCTGCTGGCGCACACCGCCGGCTCGCTGCGTTGGTGGATTGGCGATGTGGCGGTGGGCGAACCTTCTGGGCGCGACCGCGAGCGCGAGTTTGCCGCGAAGGGCAGCACCGCCGAGCAGTTGCTGGGAAAGGTAGATGCCGTGGTGGAATATGTGCGCGGCGTGCTGCCCCGCCTGCGCGAAATGGATCTGGCCGAAGACTGCACTCCGCCCGATCGCAAGCAGCGCGCCACCCGTGGCTGGGCGCTGCTGCACGCGATGGAGCACGGCTATAACCACCTGGGTCATATCGAACTCACCGCGCAGTTGTGGCGGCAGCGCAGAAAATAGCCGGGTTACTCCTCGGCGCCGGGTGATGCTTCCGCTGTCGGCTCGGGCGTTTCCGTGGGGGTGCTGGTTGGCGCTTCGTCCGTGGCTATCTCGACGGTGGGTTCCAGCGTCGGCGTCGGCGTATCGGTCGGAGTCAGCGTTGGGGTGTTCGTCGGGCTGGGCTCCAACGTCGCGGTGGG
Source organism: Chloroflexota bacterium (assembly GCA_023434145.1). Taxonomy (GTDB): domain Bacteria; phylum Chloroflexota; class Anaerolineae; order Anaerolineales; family Anaerolineaceae; genus DSYU01. The sequence goes on from JAEYTI010000298.1 coordinate 3,306, forward strand.
CTCTGCGGTGCCGGTCGGCGCTGGCGTCTCAGAAGGTGAAGGGGTATCGGTAAGCCGGGGTTCGAGCGAAGGCAGCGGGGTTGTCGTAGCCGTGGCGGTTGCGGTGGGGGTAGGCGTATCCGCTGCCCGGGCCGGGCAGTTCCGCGGGCTGATGGCAATCTCCAGCGAAAGCAGCGCCGCTTCGCCTGGGAAGTCTGCGCGCTGGAGCGCCATAAAGCGGTAGATCCCTTCCTCGCCAGGGGCGAACTCCAACCGCGCCTGCGCTCCGCTCGCCAGCGGCTTGATCTCGCCCTCCGCAATCACCACCTCGCCGCGCAGCAGCGTCCACGTGGATGGTTCCTGCATGGGCGCGCCCCGGTTCACAATTTCCGCGAAGAGCGGGTATCCATCGGTGCAAAAAAAGCCCAAAGAGGAAAATTCCAATTGGCTGCCGTCCCAGGCAGAGGTTGGTTCGGTCGTTGCGGTGGGGAACAGCCTTGCCTTTACAGGCGGCAACTCAACCTCCGCCGGGTAGGTGAACACCTGGATCGTGCCGCCGTCCACCTGTAAGGCTGTCGCCGAGGCGAAAACCGTGGTAAGCAAGGTGAACAGAAGGACCAGGAACGCCGCCGCCCTGCGCATACTCAATCCTCTCGCTTCTGGTCGGGCACCATCAGCAGGTAAGTGAGCTGCCCTTCGGGGATGAAGAACAAGCGGCTGCCGTCGTTAAAGGCCTTCCAGAAGATCACGCCGCCGTTCTGCTGCGCCAGCCGGGCCAGGTCTTTTATCGAAGCGACCTGAATCTGGCGGCTCTGGTGCAGGTCCACCTGCGCTACGGCGATCAGCATGCCGCCATAGCGGGCGTGGATGAAGAACAATTCGTCATCGCGCATCCACCAGGCCAGCAGCAGCGCGAGGATGGCGCTGGGCAGCAGCAGCAGGGCTGCCAGCAGGCCGGTAATGCGCTGCACCTCCGCGATACGCCAGTTAATCCGCCAGAATTGGAAGTACTGGTCGCGCTCTTCGGTCGTTTCACGGAATACTTCTTCCCTGCGCGACAGCTCGGTATCCATCTGCGCCTGCGCTGCGCGGACGATGATGGTGAACTCTGGCGTGTAGGTTTCATCAACCGGCTGCCCATCTACCGTCCCGGTGAGGGTGATGGTAGGAATCACTCTGGCCTGGAAGGCGTTGGGCTGGTAACCCAGTTCTTCCGCAATGGCCGCCACCCATTCGCGGAATTGATCCATCGGAATCGTGATGCGTGTATCCACGGCGGCGCCTTGAAATATCACCGGCTCACCGAGTGGGAAGCTCTGCTTCCACTCTTCGCCAATCTCAATGCGCAGAACGGGTTTGACCTGCCCGCGCAGGTCGCCGTCGCCGAAATCGGTTAGCGCGTAGCGAAGGTCGATGTCAACCGACTGAGCTAGCCCGGTGATAACCGGCGGCACATCGGTGGTTTGGGCTGTTTCCGGTCCTACAGGGCCAATCGTGGTGCCATCGAACAGCGCGGATGGAAGCGTGCTGACGGTATAACGGAAAACAGCGTTGTGCGCGTAGCGCGTGCGCGACACCGGTTCCATCTTCCGTGCCGGTTGAAGGCCGCTGAACAGCGCCGCAGCGAGGAACAGCACGCCCAGAACCAACCCGATCACCGTTACCGGCAGCAGCAGCGCCGCGATCTGCCGCGCGCTGCTCTGACCGGACAGGCTGCCCGGGAAAGACCACCGGAATGGCAGGGAATGGGAAGAACCGTTGTTTTTCATGCGTTTACCTCTGCGCGTCTTCTTCTTTTCGGGGAAAAGATCATCGATAAACAGCAGCACTGTAAGCCCGGCCAGCCCGGTCAACCCAGCCGGGTTGCGCAAACCGTTCAGCAGGTTACCGGCTGAAGGAATGTGCAGCCACAGTTTGCCGAGAATTTCCTCTGGTTTGGGGCTCCAGGGATCGATCTCTTTTTTATTGTCGCCCTGGGTCAAAAATCCGCTGGAAGCCGAACCGCCGACGATGCGGTGAATCACGTTTCCTTTGTCTTTCACCATATAGGCGATCACATCCCCCACCGCATACTGCCCGGCTTTGCGCATTACCACCAGGTCACCATGATCGTAGGCTGGCTCCATGCTCACGCCGCTGACGATGATGTAGGAGGCTGGGCCACCCAGGACCACCGGGCGGAACAGCATCCCCCACGCCAGCAGGAACAGGCATATGCCGATCACGGAAAGCGTCTTCATAAATCACAGCAGCGGGCAGAAATTGAAAGAGGGGCGGCGGCGCTGGATAGTGACGCGATGATGCCGCCGCCCGTTCTATGGCCGGGGCGGTCAGAAGCAGCCTTCAACAGCCCCGGTGTGAATCGGACCATTAAGGCTAGTTGCCGCCTTCAATCCAGACCCGGATCGTCTCAATGGCTTCAGGCGCGGGCAGGGTGCCGGTGAAGTTAATCACGTGCGTTCCGCTTGCGATTGGATCCACCGAGCCAGAGGCAATCACGGAGCCACCGCCGTCCAGCACGCTGACGAACATGGTGTTGCCGTAGCAGGCACCGTCGATTCCGCCAATCCGCACGAAGCTAACGGTATTGACGTCTGTCTCCAGGCCCCAGCCCAGCACGAACACGCCGTCCAGGTCGCAGTAAACGGACTGGTCCATACCGGCCTGGATCGTTCCGCCGCTCACGTTCAAGGTTGCGGCAGAAGCGAACGCTGCGGCGATGACGACGACAAGAACTGCTAAAACTGCGATTTTGCGCAACATCGTTATTTTCTCCTGAAAATTCTGTTAGTTGATTTTCATTTCCAGGTGTGGCATAATCGCATTGACCAATGGTGCGGCATTATGCCCACTCTGGCTAAAGCCCTGGCAATGACAGTTGCCGGGGCTTTCCGTTGGTTCTGCTGGCAAGGCAGACGGTGCGTGCGGTATCCTCCATAAACGAACGCTATGGTTGACCCGTGAACTGCCAAGCTGTTATGAGGGGGTGCTGCAAACCCGGCATGTTTTTGGGAATTGATGCTGGGGGCGTGGTCGACTCCGCTAGAACCTTTAAAATAACAAAGAACCCCGAGGAGTACGTATCCATTTGTGTGGTTACCAGTGATAATTATGAACGAAGAAAAGCCCCCTGTACCACTCGTCCGCTAATACTCTAGCACGCAGGTACACAATTGTCAACAAATTTTTGTTACGCCTCTGCATTGATTGCATAGAATTTACACAATTTTTACGCAGGCAACACCTCGTCACAACCAATGACAGGCGGGCGAAGCCCGCTATTTAACGTGAGTTGCCATCCTTCTTGTGCTTGGCGGTTGATGAAGATTTACTTTTTACTACGTGGATGCCTGCCGAGGCCGCCTCATCCCCCCCGCCCCTTCTCCTGGCCTCTTACTTGTCGAACGGTATCGGCGGTTCTATGAATCGAGTGCCAGGAGAAGGGGAGCCAGAGGATTACCATTTGATTCTGGCCCCCTTCTCCTGGAACGCGGGTTGTGCTAGTCAAAGGAATCGGCAAACCCAGCAGCGTCCAGGAGAAGGGCGGGGGGATGAGGCGATGCGTAGGGCGCAAATCTTTATTGCGTGATTATTTTCTTAATGTTCCTAAACCGCAGCAAAAAACCAAAACTGCCGCAGCAAGCTGCTTATACCCCACCTTCGTGGGGTTCGAGATCTCGTAAAATCAATTCTTCAACCCCATGAAGGTGGGGTTTCGGTAAGTAGCCGCGGATTTATCCGCCAGGCGACGAAAGGTAGCAACTGTCCTGAAAATAGCGCGGATTTTCGTGCTTGCCGGTGAGACGAGGCCCATGTTTACTTGCGTTATTTAAAAGAAAAAGGCCCCGCAGCTGAGCAGTTACCCTCGAACGATCAATAACTGAACCTGTTTTCCTCTTGAATCGCACTGGCTGCGGTGCTATAGTGTTTGGGAATAAATAGGACAAAATATATAGTCATTTGCTCGTTTCATTTATCAGGAGGGCGTGATGAACACAAACGACTTGCTGCTGCGCTGGGCGACCATGACGTACGATCAAATCGAGGAGGAGATCCGCCAGGGCAAGGACCTGGATTCGGCGGCCCGGCTGCTTGGGGCAGATGCGGTAACCGAAATGCAGGCCGTTTCGTTTGGGCCGCCCGCCGTGGCGGAGCGCGAGCCGGTGGTGCTGCTGCCGGGTATCATGGGTTCCATGCTCTCCAGCATCCGCGGGGTGACGACCAGTGTGTGGATCAACCCGTTGATCTTCCTGCAAGGCAACGCCCACTTTCTGCGTATGTCGGAGGATGGCACGCAAGACGGCTGCGGCGAGGTGGATATTGTGCCGACCGGGTTAGAGATCCTCACCTACGTGCAGATGGGCATGCGCCTGAACCGCGAAACGGAGCTGTACGAGTTCCCCTATGATTGGCGCAGGTCGTTGGAATACAATGCCGATGTGCTGCACGACTGCCTGGAGCGTTGGGCGGGCGGCTCAGACCGCAAGTTTTCGCTGGTGGCGCACAGCATGGGCGGGCTGGTCTCGCGAACCTATATAGCCCGCCACCCGCAAGCCGCCGAAAAGCGTGTCAAACAGTTGATCATGATGGGCACGCCCAACTTCGGCGCGACCAATGCCATCGAGACGCTGTTCACCGGCAACAGCTTGATGGATACCGTCGATAAGCTGAATGGGCAGAACGGCATGCGCGAGGTGGTAAAGAGCCTGCCCGGCGTCTACAATCTGCTGCCCGCGCCGCAGGATGTGTTCCCCAGTGGCAAAACCTACGCCGCCGATTGGGATATTTACGACGCGGCGAGCTGGGGCGTGCCGGGCATCAGCCAGACGCACCTGAATGGAGCAAAAAAGACGCACGTGCTGCTGGCAAAGGACGATCCCCAGATGCCGGTGATCCAGATTGCCGGGTGCAACCTGGAAACGCTCATCACCGTCAAGCGCCCGGCGAGCGTGCCCAGTGCAGCCGCTGCTGCTGTGAAACTGGCGCTGAATGGAAGCCGTGTGGCAGAAGGCGCGGAATCGGGTGACGGGACCGTGCCGCTGTGGTCGGCAGTGCTGCCTAAGGCAAAGGTGTTTTACATCGAGGAGAAGCACGGCAAGCTCCCCGCGAACCGTAAGGTCCAGGCGGCGGTGCTCAACCTCATCCACGGCAAAGACAGCCCGCTGCCCGCCGATCTGCCCGAGCCAAAGGGCTTCTTCTCGTTTGACATCCCCGTTGAGCCATCTCCCGCGGAACTGGAGAGCAAGATCCGCTCCGGCACGGCGACGGAGGAGGATCTGCGCCAGTTGTATTTCGCGCTATAGGGTTTTCCCTACATGCTTCTTTATTTCCCCCTTTTTGCATAGGGGGATTGATCGGGGTAATGCGCGGGAAAAACGTAGCTTATTCTTCTCAGTTCGGTATGGTATCTTACTTGTATAATATGCGTGTAAGGCGGTTATCGGTTGTACTGGCGCCACGCGCGGAATGCAATTCGGGGGATTTACCGAGCAATCCACACCCTGTGGGAGGAAGAATGACCGAAACTGACCGTAGTACCGTTCGCCGGGAATATATCGCAAAACTGATTCTGATCTCCGTGTTTCTCGGTGCGCTGGCTGCGTTCATCGGTTACATGACCATCTATGGCCCAGGCTGGGATGCCTTCCAGCTCACTGGGCTTCAGTTGATTTTGCTGGGGCTCTCAGCCTACCGCCTGGGGCGCATGGTCGCCTATGACCGGGTGATGGAGCCGCTTCGACAGTTCTTCGCCGAAACCAAACCCGACGCCACCGGCGCCGGCGATACGGTGGAGCCTAAGGGTAAGGGCTTTCAACAGGCCGTCGGCCAGTTGATTACCTGCCCCATTTGCGCCGGAACGTGGATTTCCGCGGCCCTGGTGTATTTGCTGTACCTGTTCCCTGGCCCCACCCAGCTCTTTTTAACCATGACCGCCGCCATTGGCCTGGGCGAGCTGTTCGGCGCGCTCACCGAGGCGCTGTGCTGGACGGGCCAGTATGGCCGTGTAATGAGCGGCGCAAAGATGCGCGAACAGGAAAGCCTGCGCGAGCAGGAGCAGCCTACCCCGATCGAGCTGCCGACCGCACAGAAACAACATGCCGATCGGTTGGGCGAGCATACGTATTATCCCAAACGGTAGCACGGCGCATTTAGCCGGCGCTTGCAGGCTAGATTTTTTTCTTTTCTATCACCGGCGGCTGCTGCTCATACGCTGAGCATCCGCCGTTTTTCTCTCGATTGCGATCTCCGCCCCAGGAAAGGCGCCTGGGCAGATCACTAGAACGGAGTGTCGAATGGTTGAGCGAGACATCAGAGAAGTTTTGCAAGAACGTGGCATCAACCCGGAGTATTACCGGATGCTGGTCGATCACGGGCGGCGCACGGGCAGTCTCTCGCGCAGCGATGTGCTGGATCTGCTGCCGGACGTTGAGTTTGACGAGCCCATTATCCAGCAGGTGGTAGGGGCCGTCTCTGGAGAGGGCATCTCGCTGGCAGAGATCGCAGAAACGGCGGAAGTCGGGGAAGTGTTCAACGCGGATGCGGTGGACGAAGACGATCTGGGCGAGATGGCAGAAGAAGACCTGGCAGATATTAACCTGGCCGGGATCGACGTAGATGATGTGCTGCGCATCTACTTGCGCGAGGCCACGCAGACCCCGCTGCTGACCGCAGCCGAAGAGGTGGAATTGGCGCGGCGGATTGAACGCTGCCGCCTGGCATTTGAAGAGCTTTCACGTGGGACGGTGGAGCCGAAACGGCGCGAGATGCTGGAGCGGTTTATCACCGAGGGCCAGCAGGCGCGCGAGCGGATGATCCGCGCCAACGCCCGGCTGGTGGTGAGCGTGGCCAAGCGCTACGTAGGCCGCGGCCTGCCCCTCTCGGACCTGATTCAGGAGGGCAACATCGGCCTGATGCGCGCCATCCGCCACTATGAGTACCAGCGCGGGTTCAAGTTCAGCACCTACGCCACCTGGTGGATTCGCCAGGCGGTATCGCGCGCGCTGGCCGACCAGAGCCGCACCATCCGCCTGCCTGCGTACATGAGCGATCAGGTGGGGCGCATGCGGCGCGTGCAGCTCGATCTCCAGCAGCGGTTGGGGCGCTTGCCCACCAACGAGGAGATCGGCGAGGCGATGGGCATGACGGCGACGAAGATCGAGCAAATGATTGGATCGCTGTCGCAGCCTATGTCGCTAGAGACACCGGTCGGTGAGGAAGATGATGCCGAGCTGGGCGATATGCTCGAAGACGTGAACACACCTAACCCCGAAGAGATGGTGATGGACAGCATGATGGGCGAAGAGATCCGCGCCAAGCTGCTGGATCTGCCGTCCCGCGAACGCGAAGTGCTGACGCTGCGCTACGGCCTTGGCGAAGAAGAGGCCATGACGCTGGCCGAGGTGGGCAGCCGCATGGGCATCACCCGCGAACGCGCCCGCCAGCTAGAGCTGCAAGCCATCGAGCGCCTGCGCAACCCCACCGCCCGCCGCAGAAGAAGGGCCAGCACGTAAGGGAATTTCATGCCCCCATTTTCACGGAGTGAAAATGGGGGCATGCTTTTTATTTGCGGCGAGGATACTGCCGGCGCAGCCGGGCGAATACAATCCGGTTCAGGTCGCGGATGCCGCGCAGGGCGTCGCGCTTCAGGTTCACACGGCGCGTCTGCTGGTACTGCCACTGCACCGGGATTTCGCAGATGCGGTAACCCATGCGCTGGCCTACATACAGAAACTCCACATCGAAGCCGCTGGTCACGCTGGGGCCGTTGATGGAGCCGAGCAGGGCCGGGTTGTACACCACCAGCCTGGGGATGATTTCCATCGCGCAGGCGCGGGTAAAGGCCTTGAACCCGCACTGCGTGTCGGTGATGCGCAGGCCGAGCAGGACGGTCTTCAGAATCACCTGCCCCCAACTGAGCACGTAGCGGCCAAATGGCGCCCCGGCTCGCACAACGCCGCGGCTTCCAGCGGCAATATCGCAGCCACTTCCCAGCGCCTCCAGCAGCTTCTCTGCCTCGGTGATCGGGGTGGCCTGGTCCATATCTGAGAACAGCACCCAATCACAGCGCGCCGCCCGAATCCCGGCGATCACTGCGGCGGCTTTGCCCGCGTGCGGGATGGTGATGACTCTGCCGCGCTCGCCTACCGCTTCGGCGGCGAGCGCGGCGGTTTCATCCGTTGATTGGTCGTCTACCACGATCAATTCCGTCTCAAACGGCTGGGCAGCGAGCCAATCGAGCACCTGCCCCAGCTTGCCGGAGCGGATGGCATGCGCTTCATTATAAGCAGGGATCACAACCGAAAGCGAAAGCGGCATAGTTAGAAGTTACAAGGCGATTCCAGCGGCGGATCGCCGGGGTCGACGTTGTCGTGATAGGTGACGCCTTCCGCGCGCAGCCGCTCCACCTCGCGGTTCACTTCTTCGGGGGAAAGCAGGGCTTTATCGGCGTAGAAGGTCCAGTCGACCCACTGGCGATAGATGCGCGGCTCTTTGGTATCTGCCAGCCCGCCGCGGATGAACCACAGGTTGTAGCTCAGCGCCATGGGGATGCGCGGGTACACCTTGCCAGCATGTTCGCCGATCAGTTTGCTGTCGATGTAGTAGCGGACGGTGCCATCCATTACCTGGCAGACCAGTGTGTGCCAACCGGAGAAGTCATCCTCTACCTGGGTGGAATTGTTGAGCTGTTTCCACGGCTCAAGCTGGAAGGTCTCCCAGGAGGTGACGAACATGGTAGCGGTTTTGTGCCCCCAGCCCCCGAAGGGCAGATACTCGAAATCCAGCTCGGAGTAGTCGGGGTCCATATCGCCACGCGAGGGGCTGATCTGGTAAAAGGTGGTGACAATCTGGTCGCCGCCAGGGCCGCTGATGGGGTGGTGGGCAAAGTGAACGCGGCTGGCATAGGTACCCTCGAAGTACTTGCGGCAGTGGCAGAGCTGCGACTGCCGTGTGCCTTCCTCTACACCCTCGGTCGCGGAGGTCATCTGCACCAGGCGACCGCCGGGTCGCTCGGGGTCCTCTACCAGCTCAATGTGGTCCGCGGACCAGACCGCGCCAACCACGCCGGGCCAGCCGGGCGCGTCGCGCAGCTTCCAGCCGTTGGCGCGCATTTCGTCTCTGGTGATATAAGCAAAATCGTCGAAGAAGAAATGGTCGGGCATTTTTGTGTCTCCTGAAAGCCGGTGAGATTATTCAACAGGCAGCACAACTGCCTGCTGAATAATTAAAAGATATCCGTCAAATCCACCACCCAATCCTCGCAGTTGAACCCGCC
>JAEYTI010000324.1 GCA_023434145.1 Chloroflexota bacterium
TTGGGCAGTACTTTCTGGCTCCCCTTCTCCTGGCACGCGATTCATAGAACGGCTTATACCATTCGACTCAAGCGAGGCCAGGAGAAGGGGCGTGGGATGAGGCGACGCGTAGGGCGCTAGCTACCTCGATTACCCGCAAGCTATCTTCTCCCTCCGGATATATAATTATCCCGATAAAGGAGGGATTCATGAAATATCGCGTTCTTGGTAAGACCGGGATGCGCGTCTCGGTGGTTGGCGTGGGCACGTGGCAGTTTGGCGGCGAATGGGGCGGCGCGTTCAACCAGGCGCAGGCCGATTCGATCATCGGCAAAGCACGCGATTTGGGTATCAACCTGCTCGACACCGCCGAGTGTTATGGTGATCACCATTCCGAGCGGCTGGTAGGCGCTGCCATCCGCGGCGACCGGCAGAACTGGGTGGTGGCGACCAAGTTTGGGCACAAGTTCCACAGCAACTTCGATCGCACGGAGATGTGGTCGGCGGAGCAGGTGCGCGAAACGCTGGAGGACTCGCTGCGCGCTCTGCAAACCGAAACTATCGACCTGTACCAGTTCCACTCGGGCACGGATGAGGTGTTCAACAATGAGGAACTGTGGAAGATGTTGAACGATCAGGTGCAGGCTGGCAAGGTGCGGCATCTGGGGATCTCGATCAGCAGCAATGACAACCTGTATCAGGTCGCCAAATCCACCGAGATCGGCGCGGAAGCCATCCAGGTGATCTACAACCGCATCGACCGGACGCCGGAGAACCGCGTGTTCCCTAGCTGTATCGAGCAGAATCTGGGCGTGCTGTCGCGCGTTCCGCTGGCGAGCGGCTTCTTAAGCGGCAAATATCAGCCCGGCGATACATTTACCGACCCGAACGATGTTCGCTCGCGCCGAGACAACGAGCAAATCCAGGAACGGCTGCGCGAGGTGGAGCAGATCCAGAAGACGGAAGTGCCGCAGGGTGTGGATATGGCCTCCTGGGCGCTGGCGTGGTGCTTACAGCACCCGGCGGTCACCTGCGTGATCCCCGGCTGTAAGAGCGCCGAGCAGGTGGAATTCAACGCCCGCGCTGCGGACCTGGAGATCGTGAGAGAGGATCACCCGCAGGCGGAGTAGGAAAGTATCTGGCTGTCGATAGACGCTCGCTTCGCCAGCATCTATCGACAGCCAGACACCTAATTAGGCGCCTGTGAAACCATACGGATAAACATCCGCTACGGAGCGCACAATATGCGTTGGCACGTAGGGATACTGCTCAACAATATCCAAAGGGGTGACGCCGGAGAGCACCAGGATGGTATCCATGCCGGACTGCACCCCGGCGATCATGTCGGTATCCATGCGGTCACCGATCATAATGGTGTCTTCTGAGTGAACGCCCAGGAAGTTAAGCGCAGTGCGCATCATCAGCGGGTTGGGCTTGCCGACGAAGAGGGCACGGCGGTTGGTGGCGGTCTCGATCAGCGCGGCGGTTGCGCCGCAGGCAGGGAGGATGCCGTGCTCGGATGGACCGGTCGCGTCGGGGTTGGTGGCGATAAAGCGCGCGCCGCCGAGGATCAAGCGCACGGCGCGGGTGATCTGCTCGAAGTTATAGTTGAGCGTTTCGCCCAGCACAACGTATTCGGGGTCGTGTTCGGTGATGATGAAACCAACCTCGTGTAAGGCGTTGGTCAGCCCGGATTCGCCGATTACGAAGGCGGTTCCGCCGTTCGGTTTCTGCGCTTGCAGGAAGCGGGCGGTGGCGATGGCCGAGGTAAAGATGTTGTCGGCGTTAATGTGCAGTCCCAGCTTCTGTAAGTTGAACGCCAGATCGCGCTGGGTGTGGCGGGAATTATTGGTCAATAGCAAAAATTTGATGTCTCGCTCGCGCAGGCGGGCGATGAACCGGTCCGCGCCGGGGATCAGCGTGGTACCGCTGACGAGGACGCCGTCCATATCGATGAGAAAGTTCTTGACTTCATTGAGTTCGAGTTTTTCGAGAAGCTCCAGCGCCATGGGTTGTCCGTCCCTCCTGTATTGAATTTCCCCGCAGGATGATCCTTGAAGTAAGGCTGCGTGTTGATTGGTTGTACGCTTGCGGTGCGCAACATCGCAAGCGTACAACCAATCAACAAATAGTCCCCACCGGTTGCGTAGTTACCAATGATTTTATTATACATCTGCCCCTGGGTGGTTGGTTTCTCACGCCAAACAAGTGTTATTCGGTCAATCGGCGAGGAGGCAAGATAATGCAATCATCTCGCCTCCTCGCCGATTGACCGAATAACACTTATGCTACACTTATTCGTCAGAGGGGAAATCTGTACCGATGAGACAAAACCATGGAGATTAGCACCGAACGACTGCTGTATGCATTTGGTCTCACGCTGTTTGCCGGGCTTTCCACCGGCATTGGCAGTGCGCTGGCGTTTTACACCCGTAGAACGAACCAGAAATTTTTATCCGCCGCTCTGGGCTTTTCCGCCGGGGTGATGATTTATGTCTCGCTGATAGAGATCTTCCCTAAAGCGCGGGTTTCACTGGAAGAGGTGTATGGGGCGCAGATGGGATATTGGGTAACCACCATCGCGTTCTTCGTTGGGATTGCCGTCATCGGCCTGATCGACCGGTTTGTGCCGAAACATGAGAATCCCCATGAGGCGCGGGATATTACGGAACTGCAGCCAGATCAGGCTACCGCCGCCTCCCCTGGTAATGGTAAAAACGTTCAAAACCCGGAACTGCTGCGCATGGGGATGTTTTCGGCGCTGGCGATTGCCATCCACAACTTCCCCGAGGGCATCGCCACTTTTACCAGCGCGGTGCAGGATCCGGCGCTCGGTTTGAGCATCGCGGTTGCGATTGCCATCCACAACATTCCAGAAGGCATCGCCGTCTCGGTGCCGATCTACTTCGCTACTGGCAGCCGCAAAAAAGCGTTCCTCTATTCGTTCCTGTCAGGCCTATCCGAGCCGGTAGGGGCGTTGGTAGGCTATTGGCTGCTTACGGCACTATTCAACGAAGCGATGTTTGGCGTGGTGTTTGCCGCTGTCGCCGGGATTATGGTGTACATCTCGCTGGATGAACTGCTGCCCACCGCCGAAAAGTACGGCGAGCACCACATCGCCATCTACGGCGTAATCTCCGGCATGGTGGTGATGGCCCTGAGCTTGCTGTTGTTTGCGTAGCGTTGGTTGATACCAATAATCCCTGTGCACCACACAGGGATTATTGGTATCAACCAACGCAATTTGTTAGTCTCCGGGCTGCGCCGCCGGTTGCTGCTGTTCTTCTTCCTGGAAGGGGTTGAGCACGGCTTCCATTTGGTGGCGGAACTGCTTGGTGTAGAGCTGGTAATATTTGCCTCGCAGGCGCAGCAGTTCGGCGTGCGTACCCATCTCGTGGATCTTGCCATCCTCGATCACCAGGATGCGGTCAGCGCGCTTGATGGTGGAGAGGCGATGGGCAATGACAAAGCTGGTGCAGGATTTCATCAGCGTTTCCATGCCGCGCTGGATTAAGGCTTCGGTCAGTGTATCAACCGAGCTGGTCGCCTCATCCATGACGAAGATTTCGGGCTTGGCCATGATGGCGCGCGTCAGGCTGATGAGCTGCTTCTGGCCCACGGAGAGCATATTACCGCCCTCGCCAACCGGCTGCTCGTAGCCCTTTTCCAGCCGCATGATGAAATCATGCGCACCGGCCAGTTTCGCGGCCTCTTCGATCTCCGCGTCGGTTGCATCCAACCGCCCGTAGCGGATATTGTCGCGCACCGAGCCGGAGAACAGGTGTGGGGTTTGCAGCACTACGCCGATGCGCGACTGGATAGCGTGCAGCGAGTACTCGCGGTAATCATGGCCGCCAATCTTAATCGCGCCCTCTTTTGGCTCGTAGAAGCGGCACAACAGGTTCACGGTGGTCGATTTGCCGCCGCCGGTCGGGCCGACCAGGGCGATGGTTTCGCCGCGCTTGACGTAAAGGTTGAAGTCATTGAGCACCGGCTTCTTGCCTTCGTCATCGTCGTACCAGAAAGTGGTGTGATCGAATTCTATGTCGCCGTGGATCGTACCGGGGTCGAAGGCGTTGGGCCTGTCGGTGACGGCGGGTTTGGAGTCGAGCAGCGAGAAGATGCGCTCAGCAGAGGCAATGGCGTGCTGAATTTCGGCAAACACGCGCGCCAGGTCTTGCACCGGCCACATCATGAAGGTGACGTAGCTGACGAAGGCCTGAATGCCGCCGATGGTCATCCCGCCGATTTCTGCTTGCAGGCCGCCGTACCAGACGATGCTGCCCAGCACTACTGCCGAGATAATCTGAACAGTCGGCAGGAATAAGGCGCTCAGCCATGCGGCGCGGTACGCCGAGCGATACATTTCGCCGGTCAGCACGCCGAACTCGCGCAGGTTCTCTTCCTGGCGGCCCAGCGCTTTCACCACGCGCACGCCGGAGATATTTTCGTTGTATGCGCCAGTGATCTTTGAGTTGTTTTTGCGCACGTCGCGGAACTCGTGGAGGATGCGCTTGCGAAACTGAATGGCGACGTACAGTAGAACCGGCACGGCGATGAAAACGATCAGCGCCATACGCCAGTTGATGTAGAGCATGAAGGCCATCGAGCTGACGATGCTCATCACACCCCAGGTGGAATCGAGCACGCCCCAGGTGACCAGCTCGGCGACTCGGTCTGAGTCTGAGTTGACGCGCGCCATAATCCAGCCAACCGGGGTTCGGCTGTAGTAGGAGAGCGAGAGATCCTGGAGGTGATTGAACATGCGCTGTCGCAGATCGTAGCGGATGCGCTCGCCCAGAATACCGACCATGTAGATAAAGCCGAATACCATGATCGCCTGCACAATCACTAACCCCCCATAGGTCATCAGGTAGGTGCGCAGGGCTTCCATGTTCTTCATGGCGATGCCCTGGTCGATGATCTGCTTGCTGATGAAGGTGAACAGTGAATCTAGCGCGGCGACGAACATGATGGTGATCAGAAAGCCGGCAAGGTACTTCCAGTGCGGTTTGGCGAGGCCCATAATCCGCATGAAGGTTTTGCCGCTGAAGCTGGCTTGAAATTCTTCTTCCTCGAAATAATTATCCGACACTGGAGATCTCCTTTTCCAGTTCTTCTTCGATTCGTGTCTGGATGTTAAAGATTTGGCGGTAGATGCCTTCCTGGTCGACGAGTTCTTCGTGCTTGCCGCACTGTACTATGCGACCCTTATCGATCACCAGGATCAGATCGGCAGTCATAATGCTCTGGATGCGATGCGCGATGACAAATGTGGTGCGATCTTGCATCAGGTTTTCCAGCGCGGCGCGGATCTCGGCTTCCGTCTCGGTGTCGACCGAGGAGGTGGAGTCATCGAGAATGAGGATGCGCGGGTTTTTTAGCAAGGTACGGGCGATTGCAATGCGCTGCTTCTGCCCACCGGAGAGCGTGACGCCCTTCTCGCCAACGAGGGTATGGTATCCCTCGGGGAACTTAACGATCGATTCGTGGATCGCGGCGGCTCTGGCCGCGGCTTCTACTTCTTCGTCCTTCAGCTCACGGCCCACGCCGTAGGTGATATTTTCGCGAATGGAGCGCGAGAACAGGAACGGCTCCTGCTCTACAATGCCGATGTGGCGGCGTAGATAGCGGCGGGTGTAACGCTTGAGGTCGACACCATCTAGCAGCACTTGACCGCTGGTGTACTCGTGGAAGCGCGGCAGCAAGTTGACAAGCGTGGTCTTGCCAGAGCCCGTGGAACCGAGCAGTGCCACGACCTGCCCGGGCTTGACGGTGAAGGAGATGTTTTCCAACACGGGCTTGCCTTTTTCGTACTCGAAGCCCACGTTCTCGAAAACGAGCTCTCCGCGCGGTTCGCCCTGGGGATGCACATCACCTTCGTCTAGCGGCTCGCGGTCCTCGCGGATGATTTCCATCACGCGGTTATACGAGACCATACCGGTCGAGATTTGCACGATCAAGCGGCCCAGGTTGCGCATGGGGAAGATAATCCACACGATGAGGCCCATGTAGGCAAGGAAGGTGCCAATGGTGATCGTTCCGTTGATCGCCATCATCGCGCCGACAAGGTATCCAACCACGATCTGCATGCCGCAAATCACGTCGGAAACAGGCCAGAAGTAAGAGTGCATCAGCAGCAGGAATTTGCCGCGCTTGTATTTTTCCAGGTTGTCCTTTTCGAACTTCTCGATCTCGTAGCGCTGGCGGGCAAAGGCCTTCACCACGCGAACGCCGCTCAGATTCTCCTGCAAGGTGGTGGAGAGAACGGCATCCTGTTCCTGGTAAGCCTCATACGCCTTGGTGATGCGTTTGAAGAAGAAGTACGAGGCGATGACCACCAGCGGAATGGCGACAATGGAGATGAGGGCAAGCTGCACGTTTAGCTGCAAGAGGGCGCCGAAGTTAATGATAAACAGCAGCACCACACGCCCAAAGCCGATGGCCTGGTCCGAGAAGAAGCGGCGCACGGCGTCCACATCGGAGGTGGAACGCTGAATCAGCTCACCGGTGGTCGTCTGGCTGTGATAGGAGAACGACAGGTGCTGTATGTGATCGAATAGGTAATTGCGCAGGCGGCGGGTAATGCCCTCACCCGTCTGCGCGGCCCAGCGCCCGCTGAAGAAGGTAAAGCTGCCTTCTACCAGTGCAAGCAGAATGAAACCACCAGCGATCGCCGGTAGGGCAAAGGCGGGGGTGCCTTCGCCAAAGTAGTTGTCCACAAAGTAACGCAGGAGCATGTAGGTCGCCATTTTGGCAAGCGCCGCTACACCCAGGCTAAGGGTTGCCCCAGCATACTTCCACCGGAAACCGGTCATCAGTTTCCAAAGCCCCTGTAACCGGTTTTTCGCGATGGCGTTCTTTAAATCATAGGTTAAGTAACCCGGTTGGGCAGCCAAACGAACCTCCTAAAATTTGTTTCGATGATTGGCAATTTGCCAATCATCGACATTGAAACATCCAGAGTTGAAATCTGCCCGGCGAGAAAGGGCTCAGCCCCAAACAACAAAAAATCCCCCAGATTTCGCCGGCCCGTGCAGCACAATTTTTAATTATACTCTTAATAATCTGCCCGAAAACTGGCCAAAAGTTCGGTCTACAGGGCTTTCACAAAAGTCGAGCGCTTTGTGAAAGTCCCATCCAGAGGGCTATCCCCCGGCCCCTTCCTGCGCTTGCTCCACAAGCTGGAAGGGGAGAAGAGCGATTTTTGGGGTATGGCTGGCCGCAACGCGGCCAGCCATACCCCAAACCCCGAAAAAAGGGAAGCAACTTTGTGAAAACCGTGGTTCGGTCTAGGGTTTTGTTGTTGTAGTAGGAAGGTGTGCAACACCTTCCTACTACAACAACACGTGTTCTCATTTCAAGTTGATCAGTGGATTTCCTTGGATAGGTGAGAGATATCATTTATCCTTCACCATTCAAGGAAATCCATTCAAGTAATGGTATTTTGCACGCAATTGTGACGGGAGGACGTATAATAGGTACATTCTCGCGTTGCAGCTCGTAAACCCTACTGCGTTGATGGAGAGAGGCCAAAGAATGTCCCAGGGGAAACCCATTCGGGTAGTTGTCGTTGATGACCACGCCGTCGTACGAAGCGGCTTGAAGGCCTTTTTGATGGTCTTTGATGATTTGGAATTGGTGGGAGAAGCCAGCAGCGGGCAAGAAGCGATCCACCTGGTGGAACGGATCATGCCCGATGTGATGCTCATGGATATGATTATGCCAGATATGGATGGCGCCGCCACGACCAAAGCGATTCGCGCGCGCTTCCCAGGCGTGCAGATTGTGGCGCTCACCAGCTTCCGCGAGGATGAGCTGGTGAAGAACGCGCTTCAGGCAGGTGCAATTGGTTACTTGCTGAAGAACGTCGGCGCGGACGAGCTGGCAGATGCGATTCGCTCAGCTGCGGCGGGGCGACCGACGCTGGCTGCCGAGGCAGCGCAGGTGCTCATCCAGGCCAGCCGTCAGGGTGACCAGCCGCGCTATGACCTGACCGAACGCGAGCGCGAGGTGCTCTCGCTGCTGGTGAAAGGCATGAGCAATAATGATATCGCCGACCGGCTGGTCGTCAGCCGATCTACGGTGAAGTTCCACGTCAGCAGCATTCTCTCCAAGCTCGGAGTCTCCAGTCGCACCGAGGCGGTGGCGCTGGCGCTGAACAGCAAACTGGTTGACTGATGAGCAGGCTGGTCCTGCTGCGCCACGGGCAGAGCCCCTGGAACCGTGACCACCTGTTCACCGGCTGGACAGATGTAGACCTGACACAGGAGGGGATGGAAGAGGCACGCCGGGCAGGGCAGTTTTTGCGCGAGGCCGGGCTTACCTTCGATATCGCTTATACCTCGATGCTCAAGCGCGCCATCCGTACCCTGTGGCTGGCGATGGAAGCAATGGACTGCCTGTGGCTGCCGGTGGTGAAGTGCTGGCAACTCAACGAGCGCCATTATGGCGCGTTGCAAGGGCTGAGCAAAACCGAAATGGTCGATCGCTATGGGGAAGAGCAGGTGTTTCGCTGGCGGCGGAGCTATACCGTGCGCCCGCCGCTGCTGGATCGTGACGATCCGCGCCACCCCATTCACGATCCGCGCTATAGTGGGATTGACCCGAACCTGTTGCCCGCCGGTGAATCACTGGAAGACACGCTTATGCGCGTTCTGCCGTACTGGCAAAGCGATATTCTGCCGCGCTTACAAAAGGGCGAGCGAGTGCTGGTGGTGGCACACGGCAACAGCCTGCGCGCCCTGGTAACCTACCTTGATTCGATCCCCGCGGAAAAGGTGCACGATCTGAGCGTTCCCACCGGCATCCCGATGGTGTACGACCTGGACGAGAATCTGCGACCGGTGGGGCGAGCGTTCCTGGGCGATCCCGAGGTGGTACGGGCGGCACGAGAAAAGGCAGCAAAAGCGGCACAAGTAAAAGGGAGCGGGGAATTATGAAAAACGGTATCGATTTTTCAGAAGTACAGCAAATATGCGCCATGCATCAGATCGAAGTTCAGGATCTTAAAACCGTTGCCGGAAGTTTTTCCAAGAGTATATTTTTTATCAATCAGGAAATCCTCTTACGCGTGTCGGAAGAACCCATGACACAGGAACAGGAGAAATTTCGGCGCGTTGCCATGCTCAATTTTGTGCCGAGAATCCTGCACATGGGTGTTTTTGAGCGGGAACGTGGGCCAATTTACTACACTCTCTTGACGATGCTGGCAGGGGATGATTTTGTCAATGTCTATCCGCGGCTCACAGAAGCGCAGCAAAAGCATTTGGGGATAGAGATTGCCGGTTTTATGGATGCTTTGCAGGAGATCAATGGAATACATTATGACATTGGACTCTATATACCCATTCTTCCTAACTTTTCTGGAACCTGGCGAGAAGGTCATCAGGCGTATTGGGAAATCTTGAAGCAAGGATTTAAAAAACTGCACTTGCAGCCAGACAGTATCGAGGTTTTCGAAAGGGCATTCCAGCATCTACAGGCAAACATCGCAGCATTAGAATTTCAAAGGGGCCCGAAACTTCTGCATAACGATCTCCATCCCAAGAATATGATCCTTGACCAGGGGAAATTTTCCGGAGTGATCGATTGGGAATGCTCGCAGTTTGGCGAAGCGGACTTCGAACTGTGCCATTTGATTCATTGGTGCCTGTATCCACCCGAGCCTACCATTGATTTTCGACCTTTTCTACGGGCTTTTTTCGAGGCATCACCGCAATGTACGCAGGTTCCCCAACTTGCGCAGCGCTTGACCATCTATCAAATTGAACATGAAATACAGCAGATCATCTGGAATGTAAAAGCGGCTGAATCGCTGCGGGTTCCTCGCCTTGCCGGTTGGCTGAAGGGGGATGTAGAGGATTTGTTTCGCGAGATTGCGCCCTTTCAAACCAGCCAAGCGGCAAACTTCCCCAAATTGAAATAAACCACTGTTAAGCTGCTTCTTGACACTGTCAATATACCTGTTATAATAACAGTAGATTGAGGTGCCAAGATGAATTCTGACACATTTGACATTCAAGAACTGGTGAGCCGCAGCGGGATTCCGCGGCGGACGATCCACTTTTACGTGCAGCAGGGTGTGCTGCCGCCGCCGCAGGGGGCTGGGCTGGCGGCGCATTACACGGAAGATCACCTGCTGCGCTTGCAGCTGATCCCGGTGCTGCGCGGTCAGGGGCTGCGGCTGGATCAGATCCGCGTGCGCTTTGCCGGATGGGACACGGAAGCCATGCGCAAAGCACTGGAAGAGGCGCGGCAAGCGGCGGCACATGGGGAATTTCAAGAAGCGGCCAAACGCGCCGCGCGGAGCATCGCTGAAGACCGGGCTCCCTTCCGCCCTATATCGCCAGGAACGCCTGTTACACCGTTCCCGCCAGCTCCCGCATCCATGCCGGGGTGGGGTGAGGAGCGCGTCATTCAGTACCGGCTGCCCGGCGGGATCACGATCACCGCACCGGAGGGGTTGAGCGCCACCGACCGCCAGCGACTCGATCTGCTGGTACAGGCTGCCCGGGGCATCTTCGCCCCCACCCGTCATGTTTTGCACAAGCCTGAGTCGCCAAAGAATGGCCCCAGTGACCCATCCACAGATTTTTCGGAGGAATAACATGCCTGAGCTGCCCCATACCCCTGTGATTTTTATGCCGCAGATCCGCATTGCGGATCATATCGAAAGCGCTTTGCCGCTGGAACAGACCACGGTTAGCGCGCAGGTCACCGGGCTGGCAGCCAGCGTGCTGGTGCGCCAGCGCTTTGGCAACCCCCTCACAGAGCCTGCCGAACTGGAGTACCTGTTTCCGCTGCCAGAAGATGCCGCCATCACCGGATTTGTGCTTCAGGTGGGTGAGCGGCGGATTGTGGGCGATTTGCAGGAGCGCGAAGCGGCAAAAGAGGCCTACGAGGCCGCGCGTGACGAAGGCAAGCGGGCGGGGATGTTAGAACAGCGCCGTCCCAACCTGTTCGCCGTGCGGCTGGCAAATGTGCTGCCTGGCGAAACGCTGCACGCCGAGGTTCGCTACCAGCAGCAGCTCAAATTCGAGGACGGCGGGTATGAATTCATCTACCCGATGGGTCTCACCCCCAAGTTTGACAGCCCCCAGCACCCTGGCGAAGGGGAGGGTACGCACGCGCCAATCGCGCATGGTGAGAAGATCGGCCCGGTAGCGATCAACGTGGTGGTAGATGCCGGAGCCGCTGTTGGCGATGCCGCCAGCCCTTCGCACCCGCTGGAGACCAGCAGGCTGGACGAGCGCCGCTTCCAGGTAAAGTTGTCGGGTGAGCACATCCCCGACCGCGACTTTGTGCTGCGATATGCCCTCACCGGGGTACAGCCGCAGGGAGCTGGCTGGGTAGCACAGCAGGGAAACGAGTCGTACTTTATGGCGACCCTGGTGCCGCCGCGTATGGAAGACGAGGGCGCCAGCGATAGCGTCCCGCTCCCGCGAGAGTTCGTGTTTGTACTCGATCGCTCAGGTTCGATGTCGGGCGAGCCGATTGCCCAGGCGCGCAACGCGCTGCGGGCCAGCCTGCGCGCGATTGGCCCGCAAGATACCTTCCGCATTCTGTTGTTCGATAACGAGCTGGATTGGTTCCAGCAAGAACCCTCCACGATGACGCAAGAGCAGGTGGACCGCGCCGATGCGTACCTGGACCGAGTGCAAGGCCGGGGCGGCACGGAGATCGTGCGAGCGCTGGAAGCGGCGTTGAGCCTGCCTGCCGATCCCGCTCGGATGCGCTTCATTGTGTTCCTGACGGACGGCGCGGTATCGGCGGAAGCGCGGGCAGTCGAACAGATCCGGCGTCAGATCGGCGGGGCGCGGCTGTTCACCTTTGGGATTGGGTCGTCGGTCAATCGGGCGCTGCTCAATCGCATGGCGGCAATTGGCCGCGGGCGCTCGGAATTCTTGCAGCTCAATGAGGATATCGAGGGCGCAATCATCCGCTTCCAGGACTCTGTCTCGTTCCCGCTGATCACCGACCTGTCGCTGGATTGGCACGGAGTGAAGGCCTACGATCTCTACCCAGCCCGTTTGCCAGACCTGTACTACGGTCAGCCGCTGGAAATTGTAGGGCGGATCGCGGCTGGGAAGGGCAAGAAAGGTATGCCTGAATTGACCCTGCGCGGAAAGCGTGCCGGGAAGCCGGTAGAAGTGCGCCTTGGACTGGCAGAATCAGCCGGAGACGACCCAACCGTGGCGCGGGCATGGGCCAGGGCACGGGTTGATGATCTGCTGGACCAGATGGAGATGGAACCGGGCCGGTCCGACAAGATCCGCGCTGAAATCATCGGGCTGGCGATGGAATATAACCTCGTTACCACGTATACGGCCTTCGTAGGAGTAGACAGTACGCCTGTGACCGCCGGTGGGCAACCGAAAGTGATTCAGGTGGCGCAGCCGCTGCCGCATGGCGTGGTGCCAGAGGTGTATGGTGGCGGGCAGCCGCGCATGATGGCGAACATGATGATGCCTGCCTCCGCGCCGCTGCCGGCGATGCCCAAGGTGATGAAGAGCCTTGTTCAACGGGCCTCTGCTGCCGCGCGCGGCGATGCGCCAGTGCACCGGCAGACCGGATTTGACCGTGGCATGGTTGAAAGCGCGCAGGAGAAGACTGCCTTGCCGATGGGGGAAGCTGGCCTGCGCGAGCTGGCGCGGACGCAAAATGTGGACGGCTCGTGGAGCGGGGACGTGGAGCGCACCGCTGCGGCGCTGATCGCATTGGTGCGGGCGGGGCACACTACGCGGGCGGGGAGCTACCGTCAGGTGGTGCGCCGAGCCGCCCGCTGGCTCGCGGACGCACGCGGGCAGGAATTTAGCGAATTCGCCCGCGCCCGCGCGCTGCACGAGCTGGCAGCGGCGACCAAAGATGCGGCGCTGCAGGCTACCGCGCAAGAAGCGCGGGATGCTTTGCCCATCCCCGGTGGACATCTGGAAGCGTTCGCCGCCGGGCAAGGCCCAGAAACCTGGCCCACCCCCAAAGATCCAGGCGAGCAAGCACGGCTGGAGGCAATGCTGCCAGGCGCGGGCTCTGATGCGGCCCTGACCTGGGTGCGCGCGCTCGGGTAGGCGGAAGAATCGCCTCACCCCCGCCCCCTCTCCATTTTTCTGCGAAAAATAGAGAGGGGTGCCTTGCTAATCAGCACGAACTGCGGAACAAGGCACCCCTCTCTGGTTTTGCGGGTTGTGCTCTAAGTATCGAACATAGAACCTCAACAGCAAAACTGGAGAGGGGGCGGGGGTGAGGCGGTCTCTCGGAGCGAGCTTACTCTCTACCCTCTTCTTCGATACCCAACCACTGCGCCAATCGAGACCAGCACCGCAAGCAGAATTAACCAGACGGGCATCAGGTCGGCAGGGACGAGGGCGAACTTCACCGCTTGCGAGCGCGGATCACCGCGCAGTAGGGTGAGAAAATTCTCAATACTCAGCTTGTGCGCGCGGATTTGCATCATGCGGGCAAACTGGCGCGCCCACTTGTTTGCGCCGGGACGCGTGCGGGATACAACGCCAATCACCAGCATAACCCGCCCATCCTCGCGCCACTCCACTTGCGGCGCCCATTCACCCAGCTCGGAATGTGCTGCGGTCGTTGTGTACGTAAAGCCGGCGCGGCGCGGTTCCTGGATTACTTCGGTAATCTCGTTCATCGTCAGCACTTCCAGCACGGGCAGCGAGCGCATCTGAAAGAGGCGGATGCGCTGGAGTACCCGGTCACCTTCGCGCACGGGGCGCTTCTCCAGGCCGAAATCGGAAGTGTTCACCATTACTTCGGGCGGATAGAAACGGTTGTTCAACACCAGGCGGCTGGCGCGTTCGAAAAGCTTGCCAGAATCATCTTGCCCAAGTTCGATTTCATAGCGATCAGCGAACCATTCCGGGCCGTTCTCTTGCCCGGGCTGATAAGTGATC
This sequence comes from Chloroflexota bacterium, assembly GCA_023434145.1. Lineage (GTDB taxonomy): Bacteria > Chloroflexota > Anaerolineae > Anaerolineales > Anaerolineaceae > DSYU01. The sequence continues at coordinate 13,890 of JAEYTI010000324.1, forward strand.
GGGGAAGTGCGCCAGTCCGCCAGCAACCGCGCATCTTCTGACCGTTTCGCGCCAAACCAGACCGATTTTGCACGATCTTGAATCGTCATTCTATACTCCAAACCATTCTGCCCGAACCATCTCGGGCTATAAAAGCGTACAAGGGGGACAGCCGCTCTATCATACCCGTTTTGGTTCTTTTTCGCAAACTGGGGTTAACCGATTCCTTGATCAGCATTTGCCGTACAGGCATATTTTGATTATGATTGTCCATAACGGTGAAGGAACTGCACGATAGGGTGGAGGGGAGATTGCTGAATCCGAATAGTCTGGTTTTGTATAAACAGCGACCGGCGAGGATCGTAAAAGCCGGTGACCGGCTGGAGATCGAATTGGAAAGCGGCCAAACAGCGCGCGTGCGCCCGAAGGACGTGGAATTGCTACACCCCGGCCCGCTGAACAGCCTGAAAGACCTGCGCTCAATCCCCGGCGAAGTGCTCGCGGCCTGGGAGATCCTGGCAGGCGAGCAAACCGCGCTGCCCGATCTGGCGGAGCTGGCCTATGGATCGTACACGCCCTCGTCGGCGTGGGCTGCATGGCAGCTTGTAGCGGATGGGATGTACTTTGAGGGTACGCCCGATCGCATCCGCGCGCGGGCTACTGAGGAGGTAGCGCGTCGCAAGCTGGAGCGCGACCTGGCAGAAGCGCACCAGCGGGCCTGGAAGGCTTTTTTAGAACGCGTGAAGCGGGGCCAGTGGGACGAAGCCGACCGGGATTTTCTGCGCGATGCCGAAGCACTGGCATTAGGCCGCGGCACGCACAGCAACGTTCTGCGCGAGCTTGGCCGCCCTGAGACCCCCGACAGTGCGCATGCCCTTCTGCTGGAAATCGGCTACTGGACTGCGGCAGTCAACCCTTACCCAGTGCGCTTGGGCGTGGAACTGCGCCAGCCCGATTTGCCCGTTCCACCGCTGCCCGAAGAACAGCGCCGCGATCTGACGGCGCTGCAGGCTTTTGCGATTGACGATGAGGGCACGGATACACCCGACGACGCATTGAGCCTGGAAGAGACGCCCGACGGTCCGCGCATTTGGGTGCACGTGGCCGATGTGGCAGCAGTCATCACACCCGGCAGCCCGCTCGATCTTGATGCGCGAGCGCGGGGGATGAGCCTGCATATCCCTGAGGGCACGGTGCATCTGGTTCCGCGCGCGCTCACTGAGCAGTTGGGGCTGGGCTTGCAGCCTGTCTCACCAGCGCTCTCGTTTGGCTTTACCCTGGATGCAGATGGGCAGGTGCGCGGCGTGGAGGTGACGCCAAGCCAGGTGAAGGTAACCCGACTGAGTTATGAAGGGGCAGAGCACATGATGGACAACGAGCCGTTCGCCACGCTGGAGCGCCTGCTGAACGGCATCCGCGAACGGCGGCGCAAAGCCGGGGCAGTGCTGCTCGACTTCCCCGAAGTGAACATCGATGTAGAGAATGGCGAGGTGAAGATCCGCGCGCTGCCGCCGCTGCGCAGCCGCGCGATGGTCGAAGAGGCGATGATCCTGGCTGGGATTGAGATGGCCCGCTTCTGCACCGAGAACGGCATCCCAATCGCATACAGCCAGCAGGAACCGCTGGATACCGCCGAGCGGCCCGAGTCGCTCTCAGGCATGTTCGCGCTGCGAAAGCTGATGAAGCGCGGGCGATTTTCTGGCACGCCAGGGCCGCATGGCGGACTGGGCGCGCCCGCGTACACGCAGGTCACCAGCCCGCTGCGCCGCTATCTCGACCTCGCCGCGCACCAGCAGCTCCGCGCATTTCTGGCGGGCAAGCCGCTGCTCGATGCACCCGCCATGCTCGAGCGGATCGCCGCGTTTGAGGCAGTGGTAGGTGAGATCCGCCAGACAGAGATTCTCTCCGAGCGGCACTGGACGATCGTATACCTGCTCCAGAACCCCGACTGGCGTGGTGAGGGGATCTTGATGGACAAGCGCGGCGCGACAGGTATCATCGTTCTGCCCGAGCTGGCGTTGGAAGTGCGCGTGCATCTTAAGGGCGACCCGCCGCTCGACAGCCTGGTTCCCCTGGCGCTGACCGGGATTAACCTGCCGCTGCGCGAAGCGAGCTTTAAGGTGGTATAGCGGTCTACCCTCAATTGTTATGTAAACGGGCTGTACAAGATGAGCACTTGGGGAGACCAGTCTAGCAAGGTAAGGGGCTGTCTCAAAAGTACATTGAGACAGCCCCTTCCGATTTTAAAGGGGATGTGATTCAATAGGGGCATGGCCAAGAAAAAACTACCGCCCGTGTTCAAAGAATATACGATGGGGCAGATGGTG
>JAEYTI010000036.1 GCA_023434145.1 Chloroflexota bacterium
TTGCCGTGGTTATAGGGGGGAAGTTGCGCAGCAACTTCCCCCCTATAACCACGGCAATTCCCAAAGAGCCAAGAAATACATACAATGAAAAATGACAAGGTTACGATATAATAACAATATCGTTGCAAGACATAAAAACACCCCGCTCCCAGCGAGTCCGCCATGCCAAAACCGAATATGCTTCGCAGCACCCTTTATCGCATCCTTGCTTGCCTGTCTGCAGTCACTCTGCTGATTGGATCTGCCGCCGCGCCAGCCGCCAACCCCACGCCCACTCCAGCCCCGCCCGAAACCACTCCGGCCGAAGAAGGCTGGGATGATTGGTCGGCGCGCAGCCAAATCACCGCCGAGCAAGAACAAGGCGCGTTCATCGCGCCCAACCAGGGCATGCGCTACGACCTAAATTGCAGCTCGGAACCGAACCCTAAAAAATATTTGTACATTGTGTACTCCTTGGCACACGATAATACTGAATGGGACGAGGAGATCTTTCTTATGCCCGGGCTCTGCACAGACCTGGAGTACGGGACAAGGCTCACTCACTCCCCTGGCGCAGATTTTGAACCACGGATGAGTAAGGATGGCCAGTCCATCGTTTTTGTGTCTGCCCGCAACTCCACCAGCCAAAAAACTATCACGAACATCTATACGATGTCTTATGACGGGAAAAATCAGCGGCAGATCACGAATACTATTGCCATGGACCGCATGCCTTCGTTTTCTCCGGATGGCAAGAAAATTGTTTTTGTCTCTACCAGGGATGGTAACGGGGAAATCTACGTCATGAACATTGACGGATCCCAGCAGAGGCGTCTCACATATTCTGTGGAGCCGGATGTGCAGCCAGATTGGTCACCAGATGGCAAATCCATTGTTTGGGTGCGCAGGATGGCGGATGGAAATGGATTACTGTCCATTATGAATGCCGACGGAACGAACCCGCGCATTATTGGGATACCGTATCTATATCTTGGACGCCCTATTTGGTCCCCTAGCGGTAATTTCCTGCTCTTCCACGCCGATTTTAATGGCGACGGCTGGATTGAAGGGGCCAGGATCAAACCGGATGGGACAAACTTCTTGCGTTTGACGTTGCCAACTACTGTTCATGATCAGTCTCAGGATTTTGAAGTGAGCAGTTGGTTGCCCGACGAAAGCGGCCTGATTTATAACGTTTTGAAATACAGTTTTGACCTGACTACCAGAAAGTGGGTACTAACCAATTCTTCAGAACGAATAAGTTACTTTGACACCCCGGATAAGTACGGTGCCTTCCTTCGTTATAGTCATTACCATTATTTTTATATGTTTACACCCCATGTAGTTAACATGGATACCGTTGCGCCCGTCTCAAAGATCAAGCCGCTGCCCGAGTTCTCGCATTACGAGAATGTGCTTTTGAATTGGTCCACCTCCGACAATTTTTCCGGGTCGCAGATCGTAGTTATAGAGAGTAACACATCATCCTACCCAGGCTGGCAGTGGGTTCCCGGATCGTATGCGGAACCGTACGTTGATCCCTCCTTTGGTACCGTGAATTTCACCGGCATACCCGGTGATACCGTTAAGTTCCGCATTTATACGACAGACCAAGCCGGAAACCAGGAAGAGCCCCGTCCCTACGACGCCATCACACACTTGTACAAATGGACCGCTTTGGCAAAGGTGACCGACGCACGGGGGCAGCCGTTGGGCACCGTAACCTCGGCGATTACACCTCAGGTAATGAATCAGCCTATCACTGGGTCGGACGGAAATGCGTTGTTTTACTTTTCCAATTCAGGAAATTATCAGGCCGCCTTCAACAAAACCGGTTACGCCTCCTCATCCCCGCAGAATTGGCCGGTAATTGAGAACAGCGCTTTTTTGGCAGTGCTCACCGGGCCGGACGAACAGGTGGTCAACGGGAATTTCGAGGCGCAGGCTCCTCTTGAAGGCTGGGAAACCAGCGGCCAATTCGTAGGTAAGGTCGAGGAGAGTCCGTATGGAACTCGGTCTGTTCGGATTGGAAATACGAACGGAGAAATGTTTCGCCTGACCAGCCCCACGCCGCTGCCCGATACTGGGGTGATTCCCCAGGCGGTTGGGTACGACAATTCTGGCCGTCTGCATATCTTACATAATGACGATCAGTATGGCATCCTCGGTGAGGATGGTATCATCGAACCGTGGCCCGCTTTGCCCGTAAAGGATGCACGCAATGAAATTAAGTTTGACTATTCTGGCCAGCCATACTTCACCACCAACACACAAGTGATCCGCTGGAACGGCAGCGAATGGGTATCAGTAACTGTACCCATCCCGGCGGAAGCATCAGCGCAGTATGGGATCGATGGCGCGGGCATGATACACGCTATTTATAGTGACCCTACAACCCAAGCGGTGTGGTATATGCGGCAGGCCACGGATGGATCGTGGCGTGCTCCCATCCAGGTGCATAATTCCACAAGTGACAGCTTTGCTATCACTATAGAGCCCAATGGCACGGTTTATATGGTGGCAAGATATAACTTTATGTTGTTAATGCATCTCGATACAAACGGTCTATTAAGAAAGGAAAATATCTATTTACCAAACATTTCCAAAACGAAGTTCTCGCTTCATTATGTCCCTGAGCGGGGCACGTATATCATCTTTACCGAAGGCAATGGTTGGTCCACCAGGCAATGTAATTACTACTTCTCTTCTGTGACAAAAGGTACGGGAGAATTCGTCGGCCTGAAGTATGATACTGAGCGGAATATCTATATTCTGTCCAGAAATCAACCTTTGGATCAGCCGTTTGAAGATATGAAGCTGAAGGTTCTGACCCCCGACAGCAAATCCATCGACTATACCTTATCATTGAACGTTACGGACATTTTGTTCGAAGTGATGGCCGATGGCACCCCCTTCTTCATGTACGGTATTGAGAAAAACGGATCCAAGACATACCAGTACCAGAACGCTCTGTACGAGCAGCTGAGCGAGACAAACACGCTGTCGCAGGTGATCTCTGTTGATGCGGGTATGCGTGCGCCAACACTGTCTTTCTTCTATAGTCTTCACTCCTTAAACGTCACCACACAGTCAACATTTGAAGTTATATTTACACCTGACGGTAGCGAGGCGATCACCCTGTTCCGCAAGAAGGCAGATCCAGTGGGTTGGACACACGCATGGGCTGATCTTTCCCCGTACCTTGGCCAGTCGGGCACACTGTCGTTCCGGGTAGTGCAGGTGGCAGGCGAGAAGCCTGTTTCCGCATTCATCGATGAGGTAAGCGTCTCTTCCTACCCTACCCCCATATTGCAGCAGATCGCGCCCACCCCGCTCGACTACCCCGTGCCCGTTGATCTTTGGATGGAACTGACCGGTTTCAATTTGCAGAACGGAGCGACGGTGCTGATGGATGGTAACCCAATTGCCATGGTGGAATATAGCGATGGAACACAAATCCGTTTCCTGGTTCCACAAGGTCTCAAGCTTGGCAGGCACGAAGTTCAGGTGGTCAACCCGGGCGGTGGGGAGAACAGTTTATTCTTCTACGTTGGGAAACCCCTTTTCCTGCCAACTGTAGGAAAATAGATCGGCATTGCAAAGAGAAATAGAACAAAGCGGCTCGCAGGCCGCTTTGTTCTATTTCTCTTTACGACTCTCAAACCCTCCCTTTACGCACCAATGTTTTAGAATGAATATAGCGGCGGGAAGATCTCCGCCGCAAGACCGAACTTTCTCGGAGGACCGATGCCTGAACATATTGTTATTCGCGGCGCGCGGCTGCACAACCTGAAGAACGTCTCCCTTACGATCCCCAAGAACCGGCTCGTCGTCCTGACCGGGTTGTCCGGGTCGGGCAAGTCCACGCTCGGGTTCGATATTCTGCACAAGGAGGGCCAGCGCCAGTATTTAGAGTCGCTGGGCATGGTCAGCATGGGGGTGAGCAAAGCCCCGGTCGACGCCATTACCGGATTATCGCCATCCATCAGCATCGATCAGCACCTCACCAATCACAGCCCGCGCTCGACGGTTGGAACTGTTACGGATGTGTTTACCTATCTGCGGGTGCTGTTTGCCCGCCTGGGCCACCGCCCCTGCCCCACCTGCGGCAAGGATGTGGCCCCTTCGTTTGAATTCGGCGAGGGTTGGGACGAGGAAGGGCCTGCTCCGCTGGAAGATGAAGCCGCCGAGCCCGAGGCAACCTTCCCCTGCCCGCACTGCGGATCGCCGGTGCCGGAGATGGGTATGGCAAACTTCTCGTTCAACAAGCCCGAGGGCGCCTGCCCCACCTGCACCGGGCTGGGTGTCGTCCACCAGGCCAACATTCCGCGCATCGTCGAGGCGGACAAGAGCATCCCCGATGGCGCGGTGGACGGCTGGAACGGCGAGTTTATGAAGTACAGCCTTACCGTGCTGCAAGCTTCCGCGGAGTATTACGGCATCCCGTTCGACCCGGCCCTGCCGGTGAAGGACTACCACCCGGCCATGCGCGATCTGCTGCTGCATGGAGTGGAGAGCGCAGCCTTCCGCCGCCACTATCCCGACAAAGCCCTGCCGCCTTCGGTGCGGCAGGGGCGTTTTGAGGGCGTAGCCACCGCCCTGATGCGCCGCTACGCCGACCGCATCACCGACGCCGACTACCGCGAGAAGATGCGCGCGTTCGTGGTGATCCAGTCCTGCCCCGACTGCGAAGGCACGCGGCTGAAACCCGAGGCTCGCGCCGTGACGGTGCTGGGAAAGACGATCATCGACCTCTCGCGGACGCCGCTGGCAGACATCGGCGAGTGGGTCGAAAGCCTGCCCGCCGCACTCGCACCAGACGAGCTGCTGATCGCCCAGCCGGTGATCGACGATCTGCGCCCGCGCATCCGGCGGCTGGTGGAGGTGGGCGCGGGCTATCTGACGATGGAGCGCAATTCGCCTACCCTCTCGGCGGGCGAGGCGCAGCGGCTGCGGCTGGCGGCCCTGCTCGGGTCTGGCCTCAGCGGGGTGCTGTACGTGTTCGACGAGCCGACCATCGGCCTGCACCAGCGCGACACGCACCGCATGATCGAAGTGCTGCGCCGCCTGCGCGACCTGGGCAACACGGTGCTGGTGATCGAGCATGACCTGGATATGATCGCCGCCGCCGATTTTGTGGTGGACTTTGGCCCCGGCGCGGGTAAGCACGGCGGGCAGATCGTCGCCGCCGGAACGCCCGAAGACATAAAGGCCGCCCCCGGCTCGCTCACCGGCGATTACCTGGCGCGGCGGTTAGAGATCCCCAGGCCCAACCGCCGCCGCACGCCGAACGGTAAGGCCATCACCATCCACGGGGCGCGCCAGCACAATTTGCAAGACATCACCGTGCGGCTGCCGCTGGGCCTGCTGGTAGCGGTGACGGGCGTATCGGGCTCGGGCAAGTCTTCTCTGGTGTTCGATATCCTCGACCGGGCGGTGCGGCAGAGGCTAACCGGGGCATCGGAAGCGCCCGGTGAACACGACACCATCGAGGGCGTAGAATACCTGGATAAGATCATCACCATCGACCAGGAGCACATCGGGCGCATCCCGCGCTCTAACGCCGCCACCTACTCCGACACGTTCACGCCCATTCGCGAGGCGTTCGCCGCCACGACCGAGGCAAAACAGCGCGGGCGGCAGGCGCGGCACTTCTCGTTCAACGTGCCGGGTGGGCGGTGCGAGCGCTGCGAAGGCGCGGGCGTGCTGACGGTGAAGATGCACTTCCTGCCCGACGTGGAGGTGCGCTGCCCGGCGTGCAAGGGGCGGCGCTTTAAGCGCGAGACGCTGGCAGTGAAATACCGCGGATATGATATCTCGCAGGTGCTGGATATGACCGTAGAAGAGGCGCTGGTGGTATTTGAAGCGGTTCCGGCAGCGAAATCACGGTTGCAAGTGCTCTCAGACGTGGGGCTGGGCTATCTTCAGCTCGGGCAGCCCGCCACAACCCTCTCGGGCGGCGAGGCGCAGCGCGTGAAGCTGGCCAAAGAGCTGGGCCGCAAGGTCACCGGGCGCACGCTGTACCTGCTCGACGAGCCGACCACCGGCCTGCACCCGGCCGACGCAGCGCGGCTGCTGGGCGTGCTCCAGCGGCTGGTGGACGCGGGCAACACGGTGATGGTGGTGGAGCACAACCTGGAGATCGTGCGGGCGGCTGATTGGGTGATCGATCTGGGCCCAGAGGGCGGCGCGGCGGGCGGCAGAGTCGTCGCGGAAGGCACGCCGGAGGAGATCGCCCAGGTGGAAGCGAGCTGGACGGGAAGGTGCTTGCGGGAAGTGATGTAGGATTCAGGGGACCGCCCGCTCTTCACGGGCGGTCCCCACGAAGGCCTCACGCGCAGCCTGCCGGTTGAATCCGGCGGCTACTACCCAAAACCCTCCCTTCGGAGGGTTCGTTCTGGGTGGACGATTCGGGTATTGAATGCTTTTCTGCAAGATGAGGAGCAATGGAAGTGCCTCATCGATAAAGAGGAACCCCACGAAGGTGGGGTTTTGGGGAGTAGCTGGGGGTTTATGACGATTGACAAATCAATACGTGGATCGGAACGGTTCCCTGCTTCCTTCGCCTGGGGGTTAAAACTCCCGGCTCATCACCGAAGCCCCACCTTCGTGGGGCTAAGAGACAACCTTGATGCACATGCAGGTGCGGAGAAAACCGACCGATTTCGCTGGGCAGCCATTCGCGAACCGCTTTTGCGTCGGAAGGGAACCCCACGAAGGTGGGGTTTTGGGTAGTAGCCGCCGGTTTCAACCGGCAGGAGACAAATTCGATAGACAGCTTGATTACGCAATCCATTTCTTAATGTTCATAAACCCCCGGTTAGTCACCAAAGCCCCACCTTCGTGGGGCTCCTTTTTTTGGAATGGGCGGTTCTATTGTTGCGCACCGTTTACAAAAGCCATGATTGACCGTTCAAACGCACGATCTACACAGATTGAGCCCCACGAAGGTGGGGCTTTGCTGACCTTGCTGCGGCTTCAGCCGCCCCCCTCCCGATACCGCTTTTCGGGGATTCACCCAATCTTTCTTAGGAGATATCACAATTGTTTTGGGTCGATTCATGCGGTATCTTTGTAGATATGGATATACCATTCCCGGTGGAATTTGCGTGGTTCCGAGAAACGGGAAGGCTTTACCAGAAGGTAACCACACAGAGGAGGTACAATGAATTGGTTTATTGACTTTTTGGATGACGTACAGCACGACTTGAGACGCGATGTGAAGCGCATGAATCTGCGCCGGCGGACCAACAAGTTTCTCGACTTTTTGGATGATGTGCAGCACGACGTGAAGCATGATGTAAAGCACATGAATCTACGCCGGAAGGCTGACTATGTGAAGAAAAACATGCAAAATGTGAGCCTGCACCGCGACTCCTTCAGCTCGGGCAATTTCATCTTTGGCGCGATCGCCGGTGCTTTCCTGGGCATCATCGTGGCGGCATTTGTTCTGCCGAAATCGGGCAGAGAGACGCGCGCCTACCTGAGCGAAAAGAGCCGCGAAGTGAAAGACAAAGCAGTAGGTACCCTGGAGACCGCTTCTGATAAGGCGGGCCGCCTGGTCGAGCAGGGCCGCGACCGCGTGGAATCGACTTTGAAGCGCGGCCAGAAGCAGTTAGGCGCCACCAAGAATCAGGGCCGCGATTTGGCCTACGAGGCCCGCGAGCGTGTAAGCGACACCCTGGACCGGGCAGCAGATGAGGTAGACCCGGGCCCGCGTATCTAAGCACGCGGTTGGCCTTTTGAACCACAAAAAAGTGGGATGATCGGCGGGGTTGCTGGACGGGAAAGACGTTCACGCAGCCCCGCTTTTGATGTTTGCCGCTGATGGAGGCCCGAGGAATGACAGAACCGTTGAAATTGATGTGCATCCTGGCGCACCCCGACGATGAGACCTTTGGCGCGGGCGGAATTTTGGCCAAATACGCCGCCGAAGGGGTAGAAACGTCGCTGCTGGTGGCCACGCTGGGGCAGCGCGGCTGGACGGGTGACCCCGAGAATTACCCCGGCCTGCAAGAAATGGGGGATATCCGCGCGGAGGAGCTGCGCTGTTCTGCCGATGTGCTGGGCGTAAAAGAGCTGATCCTGCTCGACTTCGTGGATGGAGAATTGCACAAAATCGAACCGCAGGGCATCATCCCGCAGCTTGCCGGTCACCTGCGCCGGGTCCGCCCGCAGGTGGTGGTCACATTTGATCCCTTCGGGCTGTATGGTCACCCGGACCACATCGCCATTTCGCAGTTCGCGATGGCGGCGGTGGTAGCCGCGGCAAGCCCCGGCCTGGGCGGCGAGGATCACTTGCCGCACACGGTTTCTAAGCTGTACTTTGTTGCCGAGAGCGAGCAGCGCATCCGCACCTTCGAAACGGTAACGGGCGAGATCGCCATGAGCATCGACGACGAAGAACGGAAGGCCGTCCGCTGGCCCTCCTGGAGCATCTCCGCGGAGATCGATGCCACGGCCTATTGGGACCGGGTGATAGAGGCTTTCCGCTGCCACAAAAGCCAGGTGAACGATCCCGATGCGATCGCCAGCCTGCGCGAGCGTTTTGAGCCCGCCGGATGGGGCATCAACACCTACTACCGGGCCTTCAGCCTGGTCAACACAGGGCGGGCGAAAGAGAAAGATTTGTTCGAAGGGCTGCGGCCCCAGGGCGTGCACGTAGCGGTCGGCACGTGAGTGAGAAGGGCGTGTTCTGAAAACGTTTTGCGTTTTCAGAACACACAAAAATCTTCTTCGCAACCATAGAAAAAGCCGCTTCGGCTGCTCAATCCGCTGTATGATTAACCCAACAATCATCCACAGGAGGAATCAACGGATGGACATGGGTTTGAAAGACAAAGTGGCGGTGATCACCGGCGGCAGCGTGGGGATCGGGTTGGCGGTGGCCGAGGCACTGGCAGCAGAGGGCGCGCACCTGCTGCTGTGCGCCCGCGACGAAGCGCGACAGATCGAGCAGGCAGAGTGGATCGCTGGCAAGTACGGCGTGAAGGTGATCGGCATGGGCGCGGACGTATCGAAAGCGGAGGACGTGGAGCGGGTTGTGGCGCGCGTGCAGCAGGAATTCGGCAGAGTCGATATCCTGATCAACAACGCCGGGACGGGCAGCAACGAGAAGATCCTATCCGCGCCGGATGAGAAATGGCAGTATTACTGGGATCTGCACGTGATGGCGGCGGTGCGGCTCTCGCGCGGGCTGGCCCCCATGATGATAGCGCGCGGCGGCGGCGTGATCCTGATGAACGCCTCCATCTGCGCCAGGCAGCCGCTGGATTACGAGCCGATCTACAACGTCACCAAGGCGGCGCTGATGATGTTCGCCAAGGTACTGTCGGAAGAGGTGGCGAAGGATAACATCCGCGTCAACTGCATCAACCCCGGGCTGATCCTCACCCCCGATTGGGTAAAGACCGCCACACAGCTCACCGAGGGCACCGGGCGCACCGCCGAGCAGTATCTGGACGAGCTGGCGAAGCAGTACACGCCGGTAGGCCGCTTTGGCACACCGGAAGAGCTGGCGCACTTCTTTGTCTTCCTCTGCTCAGATAAATCCAGCTACTGCACCGGATCAACGTATCACGTCGATGGGGGCTGGCTGAAGGTGGCGGCGTAGCTTCTCTAAAAACGAGGGGCTGCCCGAAAAGCACGATCAGCTTTTTCGGACAGCCCATGTTTCGTTCGGATTTTGTGCTTTCCATCCCCGACTCGTATTGATATGAACCGGGGATGGATCGTAATTAATTACCGGGTAATGATCGGCAGCCAGATTTTGATCTCATCCTGGTAGATGGTGACAAAGCTATCATCGGTAGTCGCTTCGAGCGTCATGCCGTTGTCAGATCCGTTCACCACGCAGAGGACGAACGAGACAGGCTCGCCGGTTTCCAGATCCGCGGCATCGACCACGTAGGTCGCCGTGTAGTCATTGCCAACATTCGTGAAGGTAACCGGGGCCTTGCCATTGATCTTGAAGTTAGCCGTCTTACTTACCGGTTCATCCGCGGTGAAAGACAGGGTGATTATGTCACCGGCCTTCGCCTGGGTCGGATCTTCGTTGTTCGACTCGATATGGATGTTGCTGATCGCCGGCTTCTTGGTGAAGATCGTTGTTTCGCCGGTCAGAGTGGTATTGACAGCAGTCTTGACTACATCATTCTTGAAGGTGACGATAATCTCGGCCTTATCAGGGATGACGTTCTTCAGGCCATTCCAACCGCTGTACTCCCATGCGCCATCATCTTCGTAGTTGAAGCTGCCCAGTACGTCGAATGGAGCGGACAACGTCGTAACGTCGGGATACTGGGTCAAGAGTGCGGCGCTGGTGGCGGTCGCCAGGACGGCTTCACCCTTGTAGAGCTTGACCACGATGCTGCTCACGTCGCTGGCGACAGCATCGATCAAGCCGAAGCCAACATTGTAGCCCTTCATATTGACATCGGGATTGGTCCAAACCCCAAAGTCCTGCGCAACCACATCACCCCTGGTGAAGATCGTTGTGTCGCCGGTTAGAACCTCGTTGGTGACAGTCGCCACCACGTCGTTCTTGTAAGTGACGGTGATCTCGGCCTTGGTGGGGATGACGTACTTGGGACCAATCCAGCCGTCGTAGAGCCAGTAACCGTCCTTTACGTAGTCAAAGGTACCCAGCACATCAATTGGGGCGTTTAGAACTTTGGCGGTTGGCAAGGTTCCGAACACCTTGGGAGAGGCGGCTACGATGGCCAGCAGGGTCTCGCCATTGTACAGCTCGATCTCGATGCTTTTGGCGTCCGCAACGGTAGCATCCACCAGCGTCAGACCGACGTTGTAGCCCTTCATGCCATTGACTGGGCGGTTCTCCACGCCAAAAGCGCGCGCAGTTACATCGCCCTTGGTGAAGATGGAGGTGTCGCCGGTTAGATTGGTGTTGACGACGGTCTTGACAATGTCGTTCTTGAAGGTGACAGTGATCTCAGCCTTGTTGGGGATGATATATCTGAATCCCGGCCAGCCGCTGTACTCCCATGCACCGTCGGCTTCGTAGTCGAAGCTGCCTAGTACGTCGAACGGGGCAGACAGCGTGGTGGTGTCCGGGTACTGGGCCATTAGGCTCACGGAATTTAGGATCGCAAGGACGGTTTCTCCTTCAAGCAGTCTGACTTCCACACTGCTCACATCGCTGGCGACAGCATCGATCAAGCCAAAGCCGACATTGTAGCCTTTCATATTGACATCGGGATTGGTCCAAACCCCAAAGTCCTGCGCAACCACATCACCCTTGGTGAAGATCGTTGTGTCGCCGGTTAGAACCTCGTTGGTGACAGTCGCCACCACGTCGTTCTTGTAGGTGACGGTGATCTCGGCCTTGGTGGGGATGACGTACTTAGGGCCAGTCCAGCCGCTGTAGGTCCAGTAGCCATCGGCCACGTAGTTGAAGGTGCCCATCACGTCCAACGGGGCAGTCAGGGCGGTGGTGGTCGGGGGCAGCGTTTCGAACACCTTGGGAGAGGCAGCCACCGTAGCCTGCAGGGTCACGCCATTGTACAGCTTGATCTCGATGCTTTTGGCGTCCGCGAGGGTGGCGTCCACCAGCGTGAGGCCGACGTTATAGCCCTTCATGCCGTTGACTGGGCGGTTCTCCACACCGAAGGCTCGGGCAGTCACACTGCCCTTGGTGAAGATCGTTGTGTCGCCACTCAGGTTGGTGGTTTCAGCAACCGCCACCACGTCGTTCTTGTAGGTGACGGTAATCACGGCCTTGGTGGGAATGACGTACTTGGGGCCAGTCCAGCCGCTGTACTCCCAATACCCATCCTCCTCGTAGTTGAAGGTGCCCATCACATCCAACGGAGCGGACAGGATATAGGCCGTGGGCAGCGTGTCCAACAACTTAGGAGAGGCAGCCACGGTGGCCAGCAGGGTCTCGCCATTGTACAGCTCGATCTCGATGTTGGAGGCATCCGCAACGGTAGCATCCACCAGTGTCAGACCGACGTTGTAACCCTTCACGCCATTGGAGCGGTTTTCCACGCCAAAAGCGCGCGCAGTTACATCACCACTGGTGAAGATGGAGGTGTCGCCGGTTAGAACCTCGTTAGTGGCAGTTGCCACCACGTCATTCTTGTAGGTGACGGTGATCTCGGCCTTGGTGGGGATGACATACTTGGGACCAGTCCAGCCGCTGTACTCCCATGCACCATCATCTTCGTAGTCGAAGCTGCCCAGCACATCAAACGGGGCAGACAGCGTAGCGGTATCCGGGTACTGGGTCATCAGGCCGGTTGCAGTGGCAGTCGCCAGAACTGTCTCACCGTTGTACAGCTTGACCACAGCGCTTGAAACATCACTGGCTTTGGCATCAATCAAGCCAAAGCCAACGTTGTAACCCTTTACAACCGGGGAATCCAATACGGTGAAGTCCTGCGCAGTTACGGTACTTTCTGTAGCGGGCAAATTAGAATTGGCTGCATTGACGGTGCTTATTGGCAGAAAGCCGAATAGAAGCACTAAAATCAGGCTTGCGGTTACAAGGTAACGCATTTTTTCTCCAGACAGTATCTTTTGCAAAATATTTTATTTAACGGATTGTGAATCCGACCGGGTGGGATCGATTGTCAAGATTTCCCACATGTTTCTATGTAAACGTTGTAGCCGGTTTCCTTCTGTACTCTTTTCTTTTCACCCCCCGTTTCGCCTCACAAATTTATTAGCACCAGTATACCGGTGTACCATTGCACAAACATTGCAAAAATGTTAAGTAACAGGGTTCGAGACGAACGTCATACGATTTAAACCGAAATGTAATACCATTTATGACAAAAAGCAGCTGGGCAGCCTTCCTTTTTTGAGAGAACCGTGATCCAATTGAGTCAAGCAAGGTTGGCAAACCCAGGTAAGACACCGAGCATTCGGAGTTAAGTTCTGCGCTAAGCGCGGTTATCAGAATTAGGAGATGTAATGAAACAAGCGATCATGACTTCCCCCGGCAAGATTGAGATCAACGACATTTCTGCCCCCACCCCTGGCGGGGGCGAGGTGCTGCTGCGCATCCGGCGCATTGGGGTGTGCGGGTCCGATATCCACGTGTATCACGGCAAGCATCCCTACACCCCCTACCCCGTGGTGCAGGGCCACGAGTTTTCGGCCACGGTGGAGGCGGTTGGCCCAGGCGTGAGCGGATTCCACGCGGGGCAGAAGGTCACCTCGCAGCCGCAGATCACCTGCGGGGTGTGCGAGCCGTGCAAGCGCGGTGACTACCACATCTGTGATACGCTCAAGGTGGAGGGCTTCCAGGCCCCTGGCTGCGCGCAAGAACTGTGGGTGACGAAGGCTGACCGACTGATCGCGCTGCCCGATGACTTTACCTTTGAGCAGGGCGCGCTGATCGAGCCGGTATCGGTGGCGGTGCACGCAGTAAGCCGCGCCGGCGGCTTGCAGGGCCGCCGCGTGGTGGTGCTGGGCGCCGGGCCGATCGGCAACCTGGTGGCGCAGGTGGCAAAGGCCTCGGGCGCTGCGCAGGTGTTGATCACCGACGTGAGCGACTACCGTCTGGACGTGGCGCGGCGGTGCGGGCTGGAGAACACCGCAAACCCCAACGTTGAGACGCTCAAAGAGGCTTCGGCGCGCGTGTTTGGCCCGCTGGGCTTCGACGTGGCCTTCGAGTGCGTGGGCGTTGAGCCGACCATCACCGCGGCGATCGAGGCCATTGCCAAGGGCGGCATGCTGGTGGTGGTCGGCGTGTTCGGTGAGAAGCCGCGCGTGGATCTCGGCCTGGTGCAGGACCGCGAGCTGAACATCCGCGGCACGCTGATGTACAAACGCGAGGATTACGTTCGCGCCGTGGAGCTGGTGGCCTCGGGCGCGGTGCAAACCGATCCGCTGATCTCGAAGCACTTTGCCATGGACGATTACCTGGAGGCTTACCGCTTCATCGATCAGGCAAGAGATAAGACGATGAAGGTGTTTATCGATATTGGGTAAGAACACCTCACCCCCGGCCCCTCTCCGGTTTTGCGGTTACTGCTATCGGCATCGAACAAACAACTGAAACAGCAAAACTGGAGAGGGGGACGCAGCGAAGCTGCGGGGGTGATTCCTACTGATCCGCGCCGCGTACATCCGGTACAATCACGCCATAGAAACAATGGGGGTAGATGAGGAACTGCAAATGGCATACCGAAAAGCGAAATGTATTGAGCTGCACGAGGCGCATACGGCGATCACCACCAGCGCGGAGGCATATGCGCGCTCTGCCGCCGCCGGGCGGAGCGTGCTTGCCAGCCGCCCGGCTTTTTTCGCGCGCTGGAGCGACGTGGTGAACCTGGCCCGCCGGGCGGGGCTAACGCTGCCCGGGTCTTCATCCCAGCAGGGGCAGATCGCCCCGAACTCTGCGGCCGATATCCCAATGTTCCGCGCGTATTATGAGACGCCCGCCAACACGCCCGGCCTCACCATCACCGGCCTGGAATGCGACGTCCAAAACCCCAACCTGGTAGAGATCCGCGTCACTTCGCGGGTGGAAGGGTCCGCGCCCGAAACGCCGGACGACGTGGAAATCATCACCCATTCCGGTTCGTTCACCATCTGGTGGGCGGCAGACCAGCCGGTGGATACGCAGTTGATGACGGCAGTCGCCGAGGCGCACCCGCCCATCCCGGTGGAGGATGAGACAGATATCACGCAGGCGATCGGCACGAAGATCGAGATGGATATTCCCAACGGGGAAGAATGAGAAATGCGTGTTTTGAACGTTCTGCGCAGAACGTTCAAAATACGCAAACCTTGCCTTCTTTGCGCGAGCGCAATACACGCGCGGTAAGATTGGGATATATTGATACCATGATGCGAAACAACCATCCTAACGCGGGCAGCGCCACGAAGCCCGCGCTGCCCTTCTCCATTTCGGCGGCGATGAAAGCCCGCCATATTGCCCTGCCCGCCGAACACGGCGCGTGGGTGTTCCTGTTCAGCCCGCTGATCATCGGCCTGGTCACCGGCGGGTTTCGCCCGGCCAGCCTGCTGCTGGTTTTGGCCGCGCTGGCCGGGTTCCTAATCCGCCAGCCGGTGACGATGGCGGTAAAGGTGGTCGCCGGGCGCAGGCCCAGGCGCGAGCTGCCGGGGATCGCTTTCTGGCTGGCGATCTACGGGCTGATCGGGCTGGCCGCCGTGGTCGCGCTGGCAGCATTGGGGTTTGGATATCTCATTTGGCTGGCGCTGCCGGCGGTGCCTGTCTTTGCCTGGCATTTGTGGCTGGTAGGTAGGCGAGCCGAGCGCCGCCAGATGCTGGTGGAAATTGTGGCCAGCGGCGTGCTGGCGCTGGCTGCCCCGGCGGCCTATTGGGTTGGGCGCGGGCAGGCGGATGCCACCGGCTGGATGCTGTGGGCGCTCACCTGGGCGCAGGTGGCGGGGACGATCCTGTACGCCTATCTGCGGCTGGATCAGCGGGCGCTGGATCACTTGCCTGAATGGAATGAGACGCTGCGATTGGCGCGCCCCGCGCTGGTCTACAACCTCACCCTGCTGCTGGTGGTGGCCGCGCTGGCTGCCGGGAAGATCGTCCCCGTGCTGCTGCCATTGGCCTACCTGATCCAACCGCTCGAGGTGGCATGGGGCATGGCCCGCCCGGCCGTGAATATGAAACCCAAAGTAATCGGCATCCGACAGTTGATTGTGAGCATCGTGTTTACAATCGTGTTTGTCCTGACGTGGAGCATATAAATGGATCTGCCCAACCGTTCAGAGGAAGTTGATTCGTTCTTACAGAAGCTCGACCACCCGCTGAAAGCGGAAGTTGAGGCGCTGCGGGAGATCATCCTGGGCTCTCACGCGGAGATCACCGAAAATATCAAGTGGAACGCGCCGAACTACCGCTACCGTGGCGAAGACCGGGTGACCTTCCGGCTCGCACCGGCGACAGATAAAATCCAGCTCATTTTTCACCGCGGCGTAAAAGTGAAGGACAGCCAGGATTTTGCGTTCACTAATGGCAGCGGCTTGCTGAAATGGGTCGCCAAAGACCGCGCTACGATCACCTTCCGCAATATGCAGGAAGTGATGACGAACGCACCCGCCCTGCGCGACCTGGTGCGCCGGTGGCTGGAACAGAACGCCTGAAAGAAGAATTGGGGGTTTTTGAAACGCTTCGCGTTTCAAAAACCCCCAATTTCCCTGCACGCAGGGCGCGATTCTTACTCCACGGTTAGCGATGTTGCGGCAAACTGCCTGGCCCACCCGCGGATAAAATCCCAGTTGCGCAGGTCGCCCGGCTGAGCCTGGATGATCGCCATCACAAACAGCATCTGCCACCATTTCAGGCGGAACAGTTCCAGCTTGCCGCCCAGAAAGGCAACCGCAACCGGGTGGAGATCGGGGGCAGCTTGCCGGATAGGGCGCAGGTAATTGGCCAGGGTGGCGTAGTTTTCTTTGATGCTCAAACGGTTTGGATTTTTGGGCGGTTTGGGCAGCCACGGATCGATGGCGATCTCGGGCGGGGGTGGGCTAGCAGGCTGGGTCAGGCTCATCATGGCGCAGAACAGGGCGGTGGGCCGGTTGGCCAGTTCGCGGCGGTGCTTCTTAAGAAAGTTCAGCGCGGCGCGCTGCCAGCCCAAAATCATCGGCGCGCCCAGTATGAGCGCGTCATAACCAGCGAGGCTGGTGCAGTCCTGGCAGCGCACCAGATCGACCTGGTGACCACAGGCGCGAACTTCCGCGGCCACTGTCTCGGCTATCTCGGTCGTCGAACCGGCATTGGTGGTATATGCGACGAGTACCTTGCTCATGGGTTGAAGGTGATATTAATACTGGCCGAACAGTTTTGCGAAGGTACGGTGGAAGTTGTGGAAACCGGTCACGGGTTGGGCATACATTAAGATGCACTTGCCGGTGATGGGGGTCAGCCCTAGTTCGCTAGCGACTGCTTTCACCTCGGGTGAGTCTGCGCCCTGCTGGATCCAAATCTTGCTGATGCCAGCGGCAGCCGTGTCGCGCAGCGCCTGAACGGTCTGGTGGGGCGGCAGGCAGATTAAGACGCCGTCAAGTTGGCCATCGAGGTCGCCCAGGCTGCGGTAGCAGCGCGTGCCATTAATCTCTTGCGCCTCAGGATGCACGATCACGGGCTGGTAACCGCGTTGTTTTAGTTCGTCAAAGATGGTGTTGCCAAATTTCTTGCCCGTCCGCGAGACCCCCAACACAGCAATGCGTTTGCCTTTTACAAATTCCTCAATTGCAGGATTCATTCCGTTGTCCCTCCGCAGAGTTTTCTAAGAACCTATCCGGAAGTTGTTTTGTGTTTGTTGTTTGGGTGGCTACGCCACCCAAACAACAAACACAAGCAATATTTTCGGATCGAATTGAACTATATTATCTACGCGGTTCTCGTATCTAAGGTTGCAAATTGGTTCTCCAGGGCGATGTGCAGGGGTATGCTTTTGGCGAATTCTCGCCAGATGATCAAGCTGACTGGATCTGCCGCGCCCGTATAGTCACCGCGACTGCCAGCAGCGCCACGGCCAGCAGCGCATACGCCAGCGGCCTGCCGGCGATGTAATTGAGCGCGGCCATACCGTTGATTGGCCCGATGTACCACCACAACAGGTAGACGATCTCAAACAGCCGGCTGCCGCCGCTGAAAATCCCCAGGGCCAGCGCCAGTGAAGGGATGAAGATGACCGCCGCCACCCACGAGACGAGTGCGGGCAGATCCCCGGTCGTGCTGAACACGATTAGCGGGCCGAGCCCGAACAGCGCGGTAGCGAGCACACCCGCTAGCCACGCCGCTGGTAGCTGGCGCTGCACCGGGCGCGCGGCTGAGAAGACCATCTGATAGGTGTTGTGCTGTTTTTCGCGACTGCCCATCCCCGACCAGATCATCATCGGCCAGATCCACAAAAAAGGTAGATAGCCCTTCTGCATCAGCTCGGGCGGGCTGCTGAGCGCCGCGATGTTCACACCGGCCAGCACGATCCACCACCACCACTGCTGGCCCTTGAGCAGCATACGCAGCTCTGCAACCGTCACCCCGGCGAACGGCGAGGTTCGCGCGAGCCAGGACAGCGCCGGAGAGAGGTTTGGTACCACGCGCCGGGCAGCCTGAGCAAATCTCCCCGGCTTGCGGCCTTGTTTATCACGGTACCGTGCCAGGCCCTCGCGGGATGGATCAAAGCGGGAGAAGAATACGGAGGAGACCAGCACCATCCCCAGCCCGATCAGCAGCCACATCCACTGGTTGAAAAAGTGGCTCCACGTCCAGCGAACTCCGTCCCAGGGGAAGGACTCCAGCGTGGCAGGGTAGCCGACGGTCAGCCCAAAGCCGCCGCTGTAGCCCGGATAGGCGGCTTTGACGGCGTCCGTCATCGACGGAATGAAGACGTTGAACCCGATGGGCTCGTTCGACATCCCACCTTCCACAAAAGCTACGATAAGAAACGACCACAGAAAAAAGTAGACGATATTGCCAAGCGAGCCTTTGAGCCACGGGATCGTCTCAAAAACAACCGCCACGGCAGCAACCAGCGCCATCATCGGTAAGGCAACAATCACAAAGGGCAGCAGCATCGCCGCCAGATCAAAGCTGGCGATCTGACCCTTGAGGAACTGCATCACGACCCCGGCGGCTGCCAGCAGCGCCACCAATACCAGCAAAACCGAGAAGCTGCTGAGCCACTTTCCCACCAGGTAAACAGCCCGCCGGATAGGTGTGGTGGCGATGATCTGCCCCACCCCGGTGCGCCGGTCGCGCTCGATGGTATCTTTTACCAGGTAAAACCCGAACAGGCTGAGGAAGGTGTTGACAACCAGCACCATCATGCTGCCGATCCAGGCGGAGTTGAATTCGCCGCGATAATCGTCCAGGTGCAGCAGCAGGTCGCCGTTATTGACCAGGAAGCCCAGGTAAGCCACCGCCGCCAACAGCATGAGGAAGTGGATGGTACGGGTGCGCTCGCGGAAGTCGGAAAGCACCAGGTAGGTTAAAGCCCGGAGCGTCTTCATGCCGAAATCATCTCGGCACGGTCGGTCACCAGCGACAGGTACGCATCTTCCAGCGTGGGGCTAACATTCACCGCCCCACTGCACGGCGGCTCGCTGGCGATGGCCCGCACCTGCATGCCGTCCGCTGCTCCATTCAGCCCGCCGCGCCGGATGGTTCCGCTGATCAAAAACTGCTGTTTGAGTGCCAGCAGTTCTTCGCTCACCGCCAGCCACTCCCAAACGCGGCCATCCAACTGCCGCAGGAGCTGTTCCGGGGCAGCGCGCTCGCGCAGGTGACCCTTGCTGATGATGGCGATATCGGTCGCGGTGGCTTCCACGTCCGAGACGATGTGCGTGGAAAGGATCACGATGCGATCGCCCGAAAGGTCCGACAGCAGGTTGCGGAAGCGCACGCGCTCTTCGGGGTCTAACCCGACGGTGGGCTCATCCACAATCAGCAGCCGCGGGTCGTTGAGCAGCGCCTGGGCAATGCCAACGCGCTGCCGCATGCCGCCCGAATATCCGCCCAGCGGTTGCCGGGCAGCGCTTTCCAGGTTCACCAAATGCAGCAGCTCTTCAATGCGCCGGCGCGTGGTTTTCGCGTCCAGCCCTTTGATCGCGGCCATATATTCCAAGAACTCCACCGCGTTCAGGTTCGGGTAGACGCCAAAATCCTGGGGCAGGTAGCCCAGCACAGCGCGCAGCGCGTCGGGCGATTTTATGATATCGACTCCGTTCCACTGCACCGTGCCTTCGGTGGGGCGGGTAATGGTGGCTAGCATGCGCATGAGTGTGGACTTGCCCGCGCCGTTGGGTCCGAGCAGGCCGAGCACGCCAGGGCCTAGCTGCATATTAAAGTCACGCAGTCCCCAGAAATCGCGCCGGTACTGCTTGGAAAGATGTTCAATGGTTAGATTCATTATGCTCCTGCGTACCGAAACTCCTTAAAATCCATAAACAGAGAGAAATTATAGGCTCTTTTCGGTTTCAGCGAACATAATTTACGCAAGTTGCTACCTTTTGTGTGCTTGGCGGTTGAAACCGCAGCAAAACACCGAAACCCCACCTTCGTGGGGTTAAAAACCTCGAAAATTTAAGTCCGGAACCCCACGAAGGTGGGGTATAAGCAGCTTGCTGCGACAGTTTCGGTAAGTAGCCGCGGATTTATCCGCCAGGCGAGATTAGGTGGCAACTTGCGTTAATTTGTAATGGTTGTTTGCGTGACGTAGTCGCGCAAACAACCATTACAAATTATGTTTCTTAGTTGAGCATCGCATCCGAGCCAGGCATGCGGCTGATGTGCTGGAGCAGCTTGGCGCGGGCCCGGCACAGGCGGCTCTTCAGCGAACCGAGGGGAAGCCCCAGCGCTTCTGCCGCTTCCTGATAGTCCAGGCCCTGAATGTCGACCAGGATGATGGGCGTGCGGTCTTTGGGCGCGAGCATCATCAGGCAGTGATTGATCAGCGCTCGCCGGTCTGAAAGCTCCACCATCTGCTCGGGCGTGTGGTGAGAGTCCACCAGCCACGTGCTGTTTTCGTTGGGTTCGTTGTCCTCGGGGCATGGCAGTTCCAGCGAGATCAGCGGGTGGCGCTTGCTCCTGCGAATGCAGTCGAGACAGTAGTTGGTAGCGATGCGCAAGATCCACGCGCGGAAAGAGTCACCGTTGAAGGTGCCGATTTTGACGTACGCGCGGTAGAATGCCTCCTGCGCGGCATCTTCCGCAGCGGCTTCATCTCCGAGGATCCAGAATGCCTGGTTGTACACCTGATCCTGGTAATCGAGCACCAGCGTGTTAAAAGCCTCCAGGCTGCCCTGCTGCGTGCTCCGCACACGGTCAATATCCACCTGATTTTTCGTCCGGCTGCCCTCAAAGGCGGCTCCTGGAATCATCTGCATGCTCAGTGTCCTTGCCATACGCTTGCCCTGTTGCCGTCCTACAATGGATTTGTATACCTATCATACAGGTTCTCAGGGTTTATTGTCGTCAGCCAAAAGTTATATTGATAGGTGTATCTTTGGGTAATACTTGTCTATACAAAAGTATAGGTCGCCGCCAGCGAGAGTCAATATGTTTTACATTTTGTCCTATCTGAACGGGTAGGGTTTTCCTCCACAAACAAAAAGGAAATCCCCTTCTATCCTTTTTTCTACTTTTCCTTAGAATAAGACCTAACAGGATTATTATCCAGAGCGGACCCACCCCCTGTCACCGGGATCCCAGCCCATAAGAAAAAAATCGCGGTGGCTGTGGTCATTATTCCTCCGCTCACCGTATCGACCAGGGCGCCAAGGGGGCAAATGTCCTGGTCGGCGCGTTTAACAAAGGGAGAGCAGCATGGAACAAGCGCCGTTTCATATCCTGTGGGTCAGCAGCACCCGGTCGATCCCCAAGGCATTGCAGCAGATCGCCCAGCGGCAGGCGGCGCCTGTTCACCTGGGCCAGGCTGCGCCCTACGACCCGGCCATCCAGGCGGTTCAGGCGGAAGCACCCGACGCGGTCTTCGTGGCGGATGATTTTGGCCACCTCTCCGTGCTTGAATTTGTCCATCATACGCGCCTGTTGAGCAGCCAGATACCGGTGGTGATTGTTACCGGCGCATACGATGCCTCGCTGGATCACAAAGCGCACAAGCTCGGCGCCACCGACTGCGTTCCGCTGCACGCACTCGACTCGCAATACCTCAATGATCTCCTTCTGAAACGTCAGCCAGCCACAGGCCGCGCCAACCGGCAGCCGATGAGGCGGAAATCGGTTTTTCCGTTGCCAGTGCTGTTCAAGTAGGGGGTGTGGGGATAAGAAATAGATCGCGTAACGAAGCCTCGCACCCTACGCAAGCCTACCAACCCAAACCCCACCTTCGTGGGGTTCGTTCTGTGTGAGCCATGAGGCTTATTGGTTTTTCATTGCTTTTATCCACGGCGAAGAGGATTAGAACCACAGTATCCATAATAAGGAACCCCGCGAAGGCGGGGTTTTGGGTAGTAGCCGCCGGTTTCAACCGGCCGGTCTTAAGCGGTCCTGGGATTTTCTGCTCCCACTGGTGCAGTCCCACGCGCTCCGCGTTTGAACCACAGCATCGTGGCGATCCCGAGGATAGTGAGCACCACAATCCCCACCACACCGCTGATGCCGCCGATGACGGGGTTGGTATCGGCAAAGAGCAGCGAGCGCCAGATACCGTAGGCCTGGCTGTTGAACACGCCGTGCACCCACCCGGCCAGGATGGCGCTCTGGTAGCGCAGGGTCAGCTCGTTAATGAAGATCCCCAGCGCGGTGGTCATCAGCACCATCATCACAATGCCCAGCACCGGCGTGCCGGGATAGTTGAACCCGACCGCGATCAGCGGCGCGTGCCACAATCCCCAGATGATGCCCAGCAGCAGGTAGGCCTTCCATTTGCCCAGGGGCATGAGGCGTGGCAGCAAGAATCCGCGCCAGCCCAGTTCCTCGCCAAACCCGAAGATGCTGTTGATGATGGGCGCAATAAACAGCGAGATGAAGAACATGCTGGTCAAAAGCATCGACGGCTCGGGCGCCGTGGACATATCCACCCCAGAGGCTGCGATCATCGAATACAGGCTGTTGAGCTGCCAGTCGGGCGCGCCTAGCCCTAGCAGCCACGTCAGCCCGTAAGTAATCAGGTAGGCCAGCGGGATCAGCAGCGCCGTGGCGAGATAGGGCTTCCACGAGGGGCCAAAGCGCAGGTAAATGCTGCTGGTTTTCTCGCGGGTGATGAAACGGATGGTGATCAGCGCGGCAACCGCGGGGACCCACATCACCGCCGCGACGACGTACTGGCCGATGATGGCGGGGATGCCGTCAAAGCGAAAGCCGGAGAGGATCAGAGCACCTTCCGCCAGGTAGGTGATGCCAAAGGTAATGGCCAGAAAAGCGAGAATACCTTTTCGGTTGTTCATAGAAAACTCCTTGTGTGCTATTGCAGATACAGCATAGCGCGCAAGGAGCCGGGTGGCACGATCCCAGAGGCGTGTTTTGGGTAGGGCTGGAGGCGGGTTTCGCTTGGGATTCTAAGGCGGAGATGGGTGCTGGGTAATTCGCCGAAAGTATCTTAACAATGGAAGTTCTACGCCTGGCGAATTACTAGGGTAAAACGCCCGGATGCAGAAGGCTGTTTGTAAAGGTACTTCGGGCGTTTTACTTGGCGGCTGATGAGGATTCACAAATATATCGCGTAACGACTTGATTTGCGCCCTACACGATGCCTCATCCCCCCGCCCCTTCTCCTGGACGCTGAGACCACCTGGTTCTGCTCCGAATAGCTACTTCCACGCGTTCCAGGAGAAGGGGAGCCAGAGAATTACCACTGGTTTCTGGCTCCCCTTCTTCTGGCACTCGATTCATAGAACCGCCGATACCGTTCGGCAATTGAGAGGCCAGAAGAAGGGGCGGGGGGATGAGGCGATCTCGGCGAGGAGGTGGTTCGTTTACGCGATCCATCTTTTAATCCTCATCAACCGCCAGATCTACTGTCTACTTCACCTGAATGATCACCTTGCCGCGGGTATGGCCCTGGCTGACGCTGTGCATGGCTTGTGGGGTCTGCTCCAACGGAACTTGTTGTTCGATGACCGGTTTGAGCTTGCCTTCCGCGGCCAACTGGAGCAGGTACGCGGTATCTTGGGCGTTGGGTTTGGCTGCCAGGGCGCGGAACTTGCGGCTGCCCAGCGACAAGAGCGGCCCGAAGACCAGGGCGCTGAATACCTGACTCAGCGGCCCGCCAACCATCACATAGATGCCGCGCGGGTTGAGCAGGCGCCTGTACTCCGAGAGCGAGCTGCTGCCGTTGACCCCCAGGATCAGGTCGTAGCGCCCAGGGCTGCGGGTGAAATCTTCGGTGGAATAGTCGATCACAGAGTCCGCGCCGAGGGAGCGCACGAGGTCTACGCTGCGCGGGCCGCACACGGCGGTAACGTGCGCGCCGAAGATTTTGGCAAGCTGTACCGCGTACGTCCCCACGCCCCCGCCCGCGCCGCAGATCAGCACCCGCTGCCCTGGCTGGATTTTGCCAATGTTGCGCAATCCTTGCAGGGCTGTACCCCCGGCAAGGGGGATTGCCGCGGCATCTTCATAAGAGAGGTTTTCGGGTTTCAACGCGAGCAAACTGGCGGGGGCGGCCACGTATTCGGCGAACCCGCCGAACCCGCAGCCTGAGAGATCCCCTACCACCGCGTCACCCGGCTTTAGCCCGGTCACTGCTGCTCCCGTGGCAGCCACGCGGCCCGCCACATCCGCGCCGAAGATGCGGCTTTTGGGGATAATGCCCATGCGCATGGAGCGGTAGTCCGCGGCGTTGATCGAAACCGCATGGATCTCGATCAGCACCTGGTTGTCGGTGGGTATGGGCTTTTCCACATCGCGCAGCACCAGTTTTTCCGGCGTGCCGTTCTTTTCAAAAATAATTGCTTTCATGATTAAACTCCCGTGGTGCTGAGAACCTGTTGTTTGATGGTGCTTGCTGGCGACTGGCTGAAGCCCTTTAAGATCAACCAGACGGCGAACACCATTTCCTGCACGGCCAGCGGGGCCATCAAGAACCCCAGTGGCGATCCGAGCGATAGGGCCGGGTGCTGCGTGCTGAACATGCTGACCAGTGGCGCGGCAAAATACAGCATGGCCCCAACGAACCCACAACCAGACAGCCAGCGCGGGATCAGGCGGGTCTGATAGAAGAGGAAGTAGATCATCAACGCGCCGATGCTGAACACGAGCGCCAGAATTTGCCCGAGCCACTCCCCCGCGCCGATCAGCAGCGCAGCGGCATCGGGGCTCTGGTTGGCAGAAACCAGCAAGAGCATCGACATCGCAATGGCGAGATAGCAAACCATTTCGAGCACACCGCGAAAGAGAACGGCCGCCAAAGCCAGAACCTCATTGTGTTTCTTGAAGACCGGGTACAACAGCACCGGAACCATCGCCAGCGCAAACCCCATCACCAGGATCAGCAGCGTGCCAAGAATCCACCGTGATTCATAAGTAGAGATAGCATCCAGGGTTTCGGGAACGTTCTGGATCGGGCTCGTCATAATGCCCGAGAGAACCCCCGATACCGTTCCGATGATAAATAACACGCCGACTATAAGGGCAGTTTTGCGGTACATGGTTATTTCTCCTGTCCCAAGAGCAGCGAGGCACCCTTGCGCGGCAAATTTTGACTGGTTGACTCCGGCTGCTTGCGGATCATATGAACCCCTAATCCGACAAACCAAATGATCTGGCCGATGCCGAACAGCCCAACCAGGTCGTTGAGTGCCGGGATAATCGAGATAATGCCAACAGCGCCCACCACAATGCCCACGATGTTCAACCATTTGGGCAGCATCGCGGAACGGAGGGCGGCCAGGCTGATCAGTAGCGTCATGAGGCCGCCCAGAATTTCACCATTACCATTCCCCAATCCACTGGCAACCGTTTCGGTCACCGACCAGAACATCGCGGCTTGCGCCGGGTCCTGCGCGTACAGGGCTACGGCCGGGGCAATCCCCGCGTTTGTCACCATGCCGCTGGCGATCAAAGAACCCGCCCAAATAATCCCCAGTGTGGCGGCCATCTTCGTCAACAAGGGCGACGCGGCTTGCAGGCGGTCGTACAGCGCGATCAAGAAGAGGATCAGAGTCGGGCCGAAAATTACATACCCAAACAGGTTGGTGAGGAAGATCACCCCCTGCTTCTCGACCACCAGCGCAACCTTTTGCGAAGCATCGGTGATACTTGGGTAATCGAGCACAACCAGGAACAGGATCATATTGACCAGATAGGTCGCAGCCATATACAACGCGGAGAAACCGCCAAATATTCGAATGTTCTTCATTTTGAACTTTCCTCTTTCACGACATAATCAAAAACTTCACCGATTGGCACCCCGAACGCATCCGCGATGCGGAAGGCCAGCTCCAGCGTGGGAGCGTATCTGCCAGCTTCAATGGCGATAACGGTCTGCCTGGAGATGCCAGCCTTTTCGGCAAGCTGCTGTTGGGTCATCTCGCCCTGAAAAAAACGCAGCTTGCGGATGTTGTTGGTGATCTCCAGTTTCTTAGGCATTGATCATCCCCCTTCGATAGTAGAAGAGCTGCACAAAGCCTTCGAAAATGGAGCCGGCGCTGGCGGAGATGAATAGGATGTTGAGCATCACAACGGGCGAATAGTTCAGGACGAGCGATACCAGCGCGGCGACGAAACCAAGCCCGGCCACGGCAAACCCCACCCGGTTCGCTTTGAGCTCGATCAGCCGGTCCCGTTCATCCTCGACCATTTCGGATTTGATGTTGCTTTCAATAGCCCCCTCGTCGGTGCCGTTGTTGCGGATAGTTTCTTGCACGGCGATCGAAACGGAGAGCAGGATATGGAACACGATCTGGATGATGATCATGAAGACGATGCCGATGCCGATGAAGACCAGCATGGTGGTGGCCCACTGCTTGAGGCCGCCTTCGGTAATGGAGGCCATCCGCGCGGGGTTGAAGGCGTACAGGCAGTACGCTGCTAAAACAAAAATACCAGTGATGATGCTGGTGAGGGTTCGTTTTTCCTGGTAGGACATTGGGTCAAACTCCTTATACGATATGTAACGACTTATGCACATATAGTAAATCTATCTTTACTAAATATCAATAGTTTTTTACATATTGTTTGGAAGTTCATACCCGGAATTTATCCTTTGTTTCCTGCCCAGTTCACGGGCTGCGGATAATCCAAAAGGCTCTTTAATTATTTTCAGGGAGATGCAGTGTGATTGGGTTGGTGAAATCACCTCAATCACACTGCATCTCCCTGAGGGTTATTTCGTATAATTATCGTTGAATCACCTTCTGGACCGAAAAGCTGTTCGAGCTTTGTATGTTTGTGCGTGCCTTACCCTACAGCACACGGAAAACGATACAAAGTATCAAAATAGGATTTTGAAATGAAATATTTCACTCGAATCCATACTTACAGCAGGTATATTCCTGTCGTTACCCTCTCGATGATTTCTCTTCTTTTCCTATGCTTTCATTTCCAAACGCAGTTGGGAGCGACGGGGAATGCCGCCAAAACAGCTTCATTTTTTAGTATTTCCGGCGAAACTGCCCGTAATGGTCATATCCTGCGACTGATTACCGCGAACCTTTTCCATGTAAATCCAGGACACTTCCAATCCAATATTTTTGGTTTACTGTTTTTCTCGAGCTGTTTAGAAATGGTTATGGGTAAACCTCGGACAGCAATCATCATCCTGTTGAGCGCACTCGGCGGAACCATAGGATCCCTGTTGTTCCATATCGTTGATTGGATGGTCGGCTCATCTACGATCCTATTTGGTGTCTTTGGCGGACTGGGTATTCTGATCATAAAGTATCGAAAAGAATTAAATCGGTATTTTATCCCTTTGGTCATAAGCTGGTGTATCAGCCTCATTCCAATGTGTACGCTTGGATATCTTTCTCTAGCGCGTGTTGATCAGGGGGCCCACGTCGGAGGTTTTTTCGCCGGGATTCTCACAACATGGATAATGGTCTATCCATACTCGATGAGGGAGATCAACAAACCGTCGAGTTTAAGGGTTCGGTTATTCCTGGTGCTGCTGCTTGCAGTATTCGTGCTGAGCATAATGAAAGAGATCGTTCCGCTTTTCCGTTTGCTCGCATAATTTACGCAAGTTGCCGGCCGGTTGAAACCGGCCGGCAACTTGCGGGAGGCCTACCGTTTACGCGCCTTCCCCCTACCCCACCCCGAGCACCTCGGCGAGCTGGCGCAGTCTGGGCAGCGGCGTATCGCGGAAGGCGGCGGCCCAATCACCATTGCCGGTGACCATGCCCGCCTCGATGTGGCGGTGGAGCATGCGCGCAATCTGTTCGGGCGGCAGGCCGGCGAGCCTTGCATACGCGCCTTCGGCTGGCGTGCCGGGCTGCTCTTTCAAGCGGGTCAGCGCCCAGCCGATGGGGTCTTGAATGCCGCGGCCCTTAAAGCTATGCGCATATAAAAGCCAGGAGACAAAAGGCACCGGTGAGGTCTCCGCGCTGATGATCTGCTCGCGGAAGCGGTTGAGCCCTCCGTTCCGCTTGCACAGTGTAACAAGATCCCAGGCAGCAATCCCCTGCCCGGAAGCAACCACCACGCCCCCATTTGTGCCTGAGCCCGCCTGCGCTGTGGTTTCTTTCTGAAAGGGTATTGACTCAAAGAAGGTATTTAACCGCAGGAGTCTTTTAAACAGTTCCCCAGCCGTCATTTCCACGGCAGCCAGGATTCCCGCGCCGTCATTGAAGATGCCTTCCAGGATTCCCCAGCCGTCATCATCGAGCGAGGCCGATTCCCCAGCCGTCATTTTGCTGGTGATGCGCGCCCGGTAGGCTTCGGAGGCCGCACCCAGAATTCCCCAACCGTCATTGTTGTTTGAGTCACCCAGCGTTCCCGCGCCGTCATTGTTGGCCAGCAGTCGCAAAGCATCGGATTTTGTCCACGCGAGGAAATGCTCCAGCACGCCTTCATCGTCGCAGGCTGCGAGCGTTTTTTGCACCCAGGTACGCGCGGCCCGGTCATACGGCGTCAGCGGATCATTTTTAATCTCGACCCGCAGGCTGAAGGCGTAATGGCCCTCGGGCATTTTGGCGCGGCTGCCGGGCATTACCTGGATGAACTGCCCGATACGCGCCTGGGTTTCGATCTGCCGCTGCTGCTCGCGCTGCCATTTCTCGGCGGCTGGCGCGGCATTCCCCGCCACTGCTCCAGTGGCAATATCGGCCAGTTTGGGCGTCCGGCGCTGGCTCTCGAAGATATTGGGCAGCCAGTCGCCGATAGTGCGGTCGCGCTTCAGACCGATGACTCTCGCCAGCTCGCCATACCCGCCGCTGATGCGCACCTCGTCGCGCAGCTCGTGGGTCTGCGGATTGTAGTAGCCCTGGGCGCGGGTGGTTAGCACCAGCGCGGCGGCATCGTGGCCTAGCAGGGGTAGCCACTCGCGCAGGAAGTACCAGCTCACGTGCACCATCTGGTGCGGCATGGTGATGTGATCGCTCAGTTTGGCCGTCCACTCGGCCAGATCCGCCCGGTCGGTGTTGATCGAGATTTTGCCCAGCGCGTTCTGCACCACCTGCGCAACGGTCACAAAGCCCGGCGCGCGCCGCTTCTGCTCATCGGTTGGAACGGGCGGCGGGAAAACGATGATCTCGCTCATCGGGCGGGCGCACA
Source organism: Chloroflexota bacterium (assembly GCA_023434145.1). Taxonomy (GTDB): domain Bacteria; phylum Chloroflexota; class Anaerolineae; order Anaerolineales; family Anaerolineaceae; genus DSYU01. Next base: position 29,108 of record JAEYTI010000036.1, read on the forward strand.
GGGTTTGCAGCGCCTTGATCGGATCTTTACGGATCGCTGCTTCCGCCAGCAGTTCGGCCAACCGGTCGGCATCCATGGGTGTGAGCGGGATGCCCGCCTGCATGCGGTAGCGGCAGGGCGGCTGCTGCTGGCTGGCGGCGGTGCGCGGCGCGGAGGGCAGTTGTTCGATGCCAAACCACCCGGCGGCGGAAGGCTGCCCGCGCGATACGTCGCCTTTCTTGAAGCGGTGGAGCGTGGCGCGCCCCACGTTGGCCCAGCGCAGCAGCGACTCTACCGAGGTTTCGAAGGGCTTGGCGCGCCCGTCCTCGCTGGTGTGAAAGAAGCGTTCCTGCAAAAAGGCCACTCGCAGGAAGAAGTTTTCCGGGCCGACCAGGGGGATAAAGCGCAGCTCGTAGCGCGGAAAGGCGACGATGCGCCCCGGCTGCTGGAAGGCGGCTTCAATCGCGTCCGCGCCTTCTTCAATGATCAGCGTCTCGCACGACTCTTCATCGATCTCCACAGCGCTGTCCATCTGTTTGCTGTGCTGTTCTGCCGATGCCACCTGTGCGGAAGCAGCCGCCGCCTGCTGCACAGGTTCGGCGGCTGCGGGCTTATCCCCCTGCTCTATGATGGAAGCTTCTTCGCCGTGCACAAACCGCACTTCCACGGGCCGCCCAATCAGCGGCGCGATCTGCCGTTTGATCATGCTGGTCAGCCGGCTGGCGCACCAATCACGGGCATAAGGGGTCTGGGCGGCCACAAAGAGCACGTCTCCCGCCAAACCCACTACTTCCGTATCACGGATATACGCATTGAACGAAAGTTGATCGACCTGTGTCTTCAACTGAAGGAGCACGTTCTGCCAGGCTTCGGCCAGCGCAGTTGGGCTGGGGTTGGCGGGCTGCGGGGCTTGGGAATTAGAGGTCATTGAAAAAGCGTAACCAATGGGCGCGGCAATTACTATCTGTCAAAATAGGAAATTTTGTCACCAAAAGCGGCAAAATTTTCCTCTGAGGCAGCGGTAATGCCGTGCCCGGCCCAAACCTGGCGATTATTTGTGTTGGCTTGCTGAGGTTTTTGTGCTAGAATGTGCATAGACAACACTCTCACAACGGTATCCCGGTGTTATCGAAGCCCCTGGGATCCGCTCGATCGCTCTGTGAAAGGACCCGCTGTAACGGGTCTTTTCCTTTTAACCGGTGGAGTGCGCCTGATGGTTGTCGCGCTCCCCTCCTCTACGCCATGGGCGTGTGCCACCTACGAACTTTTGCCTGCTGCTCCTCTCGTTTTACCTTGTTTTTCTATATAAGAAAATGCTCTATTTCTCTATATAGAATAATACCCTGTTTTTTTATATAGAAAATTGGCTGAATAATTTGCCGCATTTCGTATATTCATTGCGAATCTTCTTCCAGACCATCGGTCACGAACAGCGAAACCAGTTCTTGCAAGTTTTCGGGCTGATTTTCGGGGTCGTTGATAGCCTGATAGCGCTCCTGGCAGACGCGCGCGAGAAAGCCCACCGTCTCACCCATCGACACTTTGCGGTTGAGCAGTTCGGAGAGCTGTCCCTGCCAGTATTCGATCGCCTCGCGGTCGCCCTTGGAAAGGGTCATCGAAGTGGCTGTGGTAGCAACGTTCAGGCGGGGCCTCCCCCGCTCTCCCGTGCCAGTCGGTTCTTTCTCCGGCGGGCGCGCGTGCCGCGACTCGATCAGCATCAGCCACGAGTAGGTCTTCTTATCCTTGGGCTGTTTCTTAGTCGGCCGAGCCATTGCGCTTTCCAATCTGCTCCACTGCCTGGAGCATGACTTCTTTGGTGATGACCTTCTGCCCGCTGTTGAGCAGGGTATCGAGCGCCACCGAGCAAATCGAGATAATGTCGCGCGGGATGCCCTCCGCCGACTCATCGAGGATCGGCCAGGCATCGTCATCCAGCAGCGGGTCGAGCCGGTCCGCCGCGCGCACGCGGTAGTTGACCAGGTTGACCGTGGACTGGAACGACAGTCGCATCAGCGAGAGATTCTGGAACACGCGGCTCCAGATGGCTTTGTACCCGCGCATCATCTCGATGGTTTCGAGCTGGCCGAAGACGATGGACTGCACCATCTTCTCGCCCTTCTCGAAGTTGTACAGCTCGTGCAGCAGCGTCATGCCCGAGGAGCGCATTTCCTGCGCGTCGTCGAAGATAATCACCACGTTGCGGCGGTTGTTGTAAGCGTTGGCGATGGCCGTCTTGAGCGCTTCGAGCTGGTCGTCATAGCCGCGTTTGAGCGGTACGTCGAGGCTGGTGAGCGCCAGCGAGATCTGCTGCACGGCGGTGAACTTGGTCTGCCAGTGGGCGCGCGGGATGTAGGCTACGTCCATATCCGGCTCAGACGAGAGCACGCTGTACAGCCGCCGCGCCAGGGTGGTCTTCCCCAGCCCCGGCTCGCCGGTGATCAGCATCAGACCGCGCCGCCGCACCACGGCCTGAAGAACGGCCTTGTAGGCGGGCGAGTGTTCTTCACTTAAGTAGTAATAGCGCGGGTCGGTCGAGTTGGAAAAAGGGTCTTCCTTTAGTCCCAACTGGCCCAACTGCGCGAACTTGAATCGGGTTTCGGCTAAATCGCTCATCGTACTCCTTGGTTGACCCGAAATTGCGCTTGAACCGCCTGTGCGCGGAGAAATCCCCAATATTGCTTGCGGCTCGTCCTGATTATTGCACAAGCGTGCTTTTTCTGCAAGATACTGATAGAATCACGCGGTTTGCAGGCTTGTAAGGCAGTTTTCAGCCAATAAAGCCAGAGATAGCGCGTTTTTGAGAAAAAATATCGTCGATTGCGTGTTTTGTGCATTGTGATGCCCTGCCGTTTATGCTATCATAGATTCGATCCAGCATTTTTGCATCACTCGGGCGGATCAACTACCTCCGGCGAAAACGTAAACGCGTTTACGGTTTTCCCAGCACTTTGAACCCGGTTTTGCAGCGCACCCGATGCCCGGCAAAACCCCGAGAGGAACCAAATGGGCAAAGCGATTGCGATTGTCAATGACAAGGGCGGTGTGGGCAAGTCAACCACGGCCATCAACCTGGCTGCTGGTCTGGCCCTGCGAGCAAAATGGAAGCGCCCGGAAAAGAAGCTGTCTGTGCTGACCATTGACCTGGACCCCAGCACCGTCACCACCCTTTCCAGCCTGCACTCCACCCACTACGAAGCCGAGGACAGCAGCCATTCCATTGTGGAGCTGTTCAAGATCAAGCCGCCCGCTGAGCCTACGCGGGAGTATGTCAGCAGCCTGCTGCGCGCCTTTGTCCGCCAGGCCGAGCTGCACGATAACCTGTGGTTTGTGCCCACCCACCGCACCGAGCTGCGCGAGCTGATCAAGCACGGGCTGTCGCAGATGCCCAACCGCGAGGTGCGCCTGGCGCGCATGGTCAAGCTGTTCCGGCTGGTCTTCGACTATATCGTGATCGATACACCCCCATTTGGGGAGGAGATCACCAACAATGCCCTGCTCGCCGCCGACTGCGTGCTGGTGCCCGTCAACGGCTCCAATCTTGCCACGCGCGGCTTGATCGAAGTCATCAGCCGCATCAAGGTGCTGGAAACTGAGTTCGAACGGCAGATCCCGGTGATGGGCATCGTGGCGACCGACATCAACGAAGACTCCACCGCCCGCGCCGTGCTGGGGGAACTGGAGGCGCAGTATCCAAATGGCATCCTACAGATCGTCCGCCACTCGGCTGATATCGCCGCCGCGCACAGCCAGCACATGGATATCTTTTCCTATCGCCCGGCCAAGGATGGCGGCAAGCAGTGGTGGTCTGAGAGCCATCGCTCGGCGCGCGAGTTCGCCGGGCTGGTGGAGCGCGTAGCGGGCGCGGTAGACCGTGAGGAGATCCGCAATGTCGCCTAAGCCAAAACGCACCATCAACGAGTTCGACCGCTACACCCCCTCCGCTGGGCAGGCCGAGCGCCGCGTAGAGGAAGAAAGCGGTAACGCGTTTACGTTCGATAAGGAATTTGAGATCGAAGAAAGCGGAAGTTTTGGCGAATTGGCGGTGGTAGAGAATGTGAAGGCCGCGCTGATTCATCCCGACCCACTCCAGCCGCGCCCCTCTCCGCTGCCCGCCGCCATCCTGGCCCGCTTTCGCCGCGGCGATCTGGATGCCTTCCAGGCCGCGCGCGAATGGCTGCGACTGGCCGAAAAAGACCCGGTGACGCAGTTCGATATTGCCCGCTACCACAGCATGGGCGAGAATATGGCCGCCAATGGGCAGATCAACCCCATCACCGGGCGCTGGGAGCAGGCCGCAATCCGTGGCAAAGAAAAGCGCGTTTTTCGTATCGAGACGGGTGAGCAGCGTTTCTGGAGCGCGGTGGTATACCATGTCGCGCAGAAGCTGGAGGCGGACGATCTGGAACTGCGCGTGAGCGTGGTCCCCGCAGCAGCCGCGCCGACCGAGATGGAAACAATCAAGCGCCAGATCAGCGAGAACCGCAAGAATATGCAGGTGACCGAAGTCTTGCAGGCACGCGAGATTGCCCGCATGCTGCTGGCAGCGATCAGCGAGAAGACCGGGCAAACCTTTCCTCCGGACGAAAGCGACGTATATGCCTACTTCCGCAATGTGCTGCACCTGGGGCGCGTTCCGCACGGCGTGTGGGATACCGTGCAGGCGGAGTTTGGCCTAGGCCAGCACCGCATGCGCCAGTCACTGGATGTGCTCAATCTGCCCTCCAACCTGCTCGACCTGGCGCACAAAACGCGACTTTCCTATCGCACGCTCAGCCAGATCCTCAAGCGCCCAGAGGAGGAATGGGAGGCGGCAGTGTGGGATGCGGCCATGCAGGCCATGGCCGTTGAGCAGGATGACGCGGATCTGGAAGTAGAAGATAGCGCCGATTCTGGGCAGAACCGCCCGCTGCGCAAGCTGAAAAAACCGGTCGACCCGGTGGAACTGGCCTCGCGCGGCGTGCGCCGTTTCTATCGCTCGGCTATCAAAGGCAGCCACACCAACCCGCTGCTGCTGCAAGCCGTCGCCGATAATGTGATCATGGACGGCTACGCCGAGGAAGTGGTCGACTTCATGGAAGACCTGATCCGCGCCATCCGCCAGCGCATGAACGAAGAAGAGTTATAGTGGTTTGACCTGGTGATTGCATCACCAGGTCAAACCACTACTGAACAAAAACAACAAAGCGTAAACGCGTTTACGTTTTTACCAGTACCAGGGGGTTTCAATAAAAAATGGCCGTACGGCCATTTTTTATTGAAACCCACCTATTCTTCTTCTTTGGGCTTTCCCGTTTTTAGATCAATCTTGATCGGGTTTTCGCCCAGGTACACGCGTTCCTCGCCGATGCGGACGGTCTTAGGCTCTTCCGGTTCTCCCTCGTTCTCCGACTCTGGCAGCAGCCCGAGGTAACGCTTGAGCAGGTACTCGATCAGGTGCGAGATGGATGTGCCGCTCTGCGATGCCTTCTCCTGTACCCGGGGCCACAACCCAACCGGCAGGAACACCGTCCGCCCGATGCGATCTTCATCGGGGCTGCGCGGCTGGTAGCGCGGCAGCTTTAGCGCGTTGTACTGCTCGCTGACGAACTGCTCTAGCACGTACCCTACCAGATCGCTGGCGCTCATGCCTTCCTGGAAGGATCGCAGCTTTAGCTCACCCCACACCTGGCGCGAGATATTGACGTTGTGCCGTTCGGGATTGGTCTGGTCGGTCATCCTTCGTTCCCTTTCCCCGAAAACAAATCGCTTGCCATCCGGCTAGAACAGCTTATCCTGCGAGAAAGACTGCATTGCCAGCTCGAACACGCGCGGCAGGGGCGTGCCCTTGGGGTGCAGGCTGCGGAAGATCTGCACGCAGTCTTTCACCAGCGGCTCCCAGGCCCGTTTGGGCACCGAGTTGAAGAAGCGCCAGTCATGCCGCTCCTTCAGTCCGCTGATCAGCGTGCCGCGCGTGCCCTTGCCGTGTTTCTCCTCATAGCGCCGAGCGAGGATATCCACCATCGCCTTTAACTGCTCCTGCTGGTCGGCATTGATGTTCTCACCCGCTTCCCCGGCAGAAATTGCAATCGACAGCCGGTCCACCTGCTGCTTAAGGCTCTGCACGACGCCTTCCACCCCGGCCAGCCGGTCGCCCAGTCTGGCGGCCTCTTCCAGCTTGGCGTACATCTGGCGGCGGGTTTCGTCCAGGTAGGGCTCATCCTCCGCGCGGATCTCCTGCGGCAGCAGCCTGCGGCCAAAGTAGGCGTAGATCACGTCCGTCAACTCCTGCTGGGTAGCGATCAGCTTGCGGCGCATGGTTTCATCCGTCACGCTTTCCGGCGGGATCATCGCCAGCCAGGTATGCAGCCGTGTGAGCGTAATCGCGTGTACGTTCCGCACGGTGATCTTGCCCTCCGCGCTCATGAACTGGAACGGCACCAGGTACAGCCCGTCACGCAGCAGGTGATGCCCCTGGATGCGCTCGATCTCCGGCTCCATCGGCAGGCCGACCGCCTGGCAGACCCCTTGCAGCATGATGAACACGGTAAACTTGCCCGGCTCACCGCCAAAGGCGCAAGGGATATTCTCATTCTCGAAATCAACGACACCATATTGATCTGCTCGGAAAACAGGGATCGGGGCAGGGGAGGATTCGGTCATGCTTAAACTCCAATGGGAAAGAATCTGTGTTTAAACACAATCATATTGGTGCTATTTTATGCTTAAACACAAGAAATGTCAACCGGAAGTAGGTTTCTTGTGTTTAAGCGTAGGAAAACAGCCAAAAGCCATTATATCTTGTGTTTAACCACAGAAAATGATGCAATAAAGTTGTGTTTAAGCGCAATTTTCAACCGATTGCCCGGTGTACTGGGCAAGATCCTCACCCCCTATCGCAGTTCCATCGCGACCCCCTCTCCCGTTGTGCTCTTTGGGTTCTAAATTCGAGTTCGTGAGCGCAAACCGCAAAACCGGAGAGGGGGACCGAGGGGGTGAGGATCTTGCTCAGCACACCCACAAAACTGTTGACACACATGGTAAAGCCCTCAACGCTTTTATTCGCATAGCCGTTCAATCATCCTTGCCTGCCACAACGGCAAAACAGGCCGCTTTTCAACGGCCTGCTTGTGTTTGTACCTTTTCTGGAAAATTGCCCCTACAGCCCTCTAGAACGGCTTTTGGCGGCCCATTTTGGGGTGGGGGAGGGGGCTTCTTGCTACTTATACGCCAGCCCAAACCCATACGCGTACAGCGGATTCTCCGAGTCGTGCGGAACATCGGCCTTCTGCTGGCGAACCGCCTCCATCGAGGAGGGCAGCTCGAACGGCAGTTTGCCTTCGGGGCGTGCCTTGCCAAAGACCACATCCAGCAGGGCCTTGTCGCTGGCACCGTAGTTGCCAAGCAGGGCCTTCGCCGCCGCGCTGATCTCGGGGATCACCGCCGGGCGGTCGAGGTAGATATCGACGATGGTTGGAACCTTCTCCAGCAGCGCCAAAATCTCCGCTTTCTCCTCACCCTTAAAGTCCAGGTCGCCGTGATGGAAGTTGCGCGCAAACTGGTTCTGCGTCTCTACCGGCACCCAGGGCGTTTGCACCCGAAGGATGGCAAAATCCGCTTCTTCAGGCGTTTCTACCACCTCGCCATACTGCGCCGCCACCTCCGCGCTAACGTTCTTCACGTAGAGCTTGGGCCGCCCGCGCAGGGGCAGCACGCCGTCCTGGTTCTTCAGCAGCGTCATCGCCCGCTTCTGCGACTCTTCGCCCGCCGCAATGGCCTCTTCCCGCCCGAATACCTGCGGAACCCTCGTCTCATCCACAAATGGGTTATCGAACAGGCCAAGCTCGAACTTCTGCCGCAGCAGCCGCCGCACGGATTCGTCGATCCGTGCCTCGCTGAGCTGCCCGCTTTCCACCAATTCCACCACAAGCTCGGGCCGGTTCTCGCCGCCGAACTGGTCCACGCCCGCGTCGATGATCTTCTTCACCCGCTGCGCCTCGCTGAGATGCTCCGCGCCCCAGGCACGCGCGGGCCACACCACCTCGCCCCAGCGCGCGTCGGTCACCAGGCCCCAATCGGTGCAGACGACGCCGTCGAACCCGTACTTTTCGCGCAGCAGCCCGGTGATGATGGCTTTGTTGTATGCCATGGCCACGTCTTCGTCCGTCTGGCCCATCGGCACGCCGTAGTAGGGCATGATCGAGGCGGTTCCGGCTTCAAACGCCGCTTCAAAGGGGATCAGGTGATAGTCGAAGTGCTTGCCGGGGTAAATCTGCCCCTTCTGGAACTCAAAATGCGGATCGAGTCCCTCGTTCTGCGGGCCGCCGCCGGGGAAGTGCTTGGTCATGCAGGCCACGCTGTGCGGGCCAAGTTTTTCGCCTTGCAGACCGCGGATGTAGGCCTTCACCATCCGCGCCGAGACGTGCGCATCCTCGCCAAACGTGCCGCTGATGCGCGGCCAGCGCGGCTCGGTCGCCAGGTCGATCTGCGGGTGCAGCGACACGCGGATGCCCACCGCCAGGTACTCCTGCCGGATGGTGTCCGCGAACCGGTACATCAGTTCCGCGTCATCCAGCGCGCCAAAGCCGGGCGTCTCGCACCACTGCGAGAAGTCGGTGGCGGCCATAGCGAAGATATTGTGCGTAAAGTGGTTGCGTGGATCAGACGAAATGGTCACCGGGATGCCCAAACGCGTTTGCTCGGCAAAGCGTTGGAGGTTGTTGTGCCACTTCGCTACCACCGGCGCGCCGGGAATGCCCCACAGGTTAAAGTGGTTCATCTGCTGGTTGGTCATCATTTCACTGGCGACCAACCCCCAGCCCTGTGTACCTTCGTTGCGTTCAATCGAGCCGTCCTCGTTGATCACCGAGCCGTGGTGGAACAACATGCCCGCCTTCTCCGCCAGAGTCATCTGGCGCAGCAGGTCATCCACGCGCGCCTCCACCGGCTGGCGGGGATCTTCGTAGATATCGAGCTTGCCGTTCTTGTTTAGGTCGCGGAACGTGAGGCCATCTTCGGTCTTCAGCAGGGTAGAGTACTGCTTTACAAGCGCATCTGTTTGCGTAGTCATAGGGGAACCCTTTCTTTGTTTGGGTTTTGAGAGGCGGCCGGTGAGGGAGCCTTTTGCGGCCACACCGACACGTTCTACTCCATCACGATCTCCCTATCATTGTATCCGCTGTGGCGTTTTTTCTCCCCGTCGCCACAGGATGATTTTTGATTCCCGTGCAAAATCTAGCGGCTAACAAAACTGTAAATCCTTTTTATGATTATCAGAATCGTGTATGGTTATAATCGAACGATATCACACTGATTCCAAATACAAATCGCATCGCCGCGCCGCGCAGCCAGGCCTGTGCCATTCCGGCAGGGATAATCTATATTGATACTTACAGTATCGTTGTTGCGTGGTCGACTTTGTCGTTGCCCTGCTTGTAGGGACCGCAACAACGATACAAAGTACGAGTAGCTTTTGTAATTAATGCGGCTGCTCATTATGATATGTGATCAAGTGGGGGATTTATGAATCCTAGCTGGCAGGAAAAGCTAAATTACCAGTTTGACAATATTATGGCGAAGGGAACCATCGCCCTCATTGGCGGTTTGGGCGTTCTTTCCCTCGCTCTGATCTTCGTTATGGCTGCGATTATTTCGGCGGTGGGGATTCGCCCATCTGGGGCCGAGAGTGCGCTGGATTTCTGGGAAGCCGCCTGGCAAAACCTGATGCGCACCCTTGACCCAGGCACCATGGGAGGCGATGAAGGCTGGGCGTTCCGCATTATGATGTTCCTTGTCACCCTGGGCGGGGTCTTTATTATCAGCACGCTCATCGGCGTGCTGACCAGCGGCATTAATAACAAGCTGGAAGACCTGCGCAAGGGCCGCTCGCGCGTCATCGAGACGGGCCACACAGTCATCATCGGTTGGTCGTCGCAGATTTTTACCATCCTCTCCGAGCTAATGATTGCCAATGAGAATCAGAAGGACTCGTGCATCGTCATCCTCGGCAGCAAAGATAAGGTAGAGATGGAAGAGGAAATCCGTACGGCGTTGGGTGAGATGGGCCATACCCGCATTGTCTGCCGCACGGGCAGCCCCATCGACATGAAAGACCTGCATCTGGTTAGCCTGCAAACTTCTCGCGCGGTAATCATCCTTTCGCCCAAAAGCGGCGACCCTGATTCGCAAACCATTAAAACCATTCTGGCGATCACCAAAAACCCGCATCGCCGTGCCAACGCTTATCACATTGTGGCTGAGATCAAGGACCCGAAAAATCTCCAGGTGGCGCGGATGGTCGGTAAGGACGAGGTGGAGCTGGTACTCACCGGTGATCTGATCTCGCGCATCATCGCGCAAACCTGCCGCCAATCAGGCCAATCTGTCATCTATACTGAGCTGCTCGACTTTGGCGGTGACGAGATTTACTTCAAAGAAGAACCAGCCCTGGTGGGCAAAACTTTCCGCGAGACGCTCTCCGCGTACCGCACTTCTGCTGTGCTTGGCCTCAACCGCAAGGGCGATGGCGTGTGCCTAAACCCGCCCATGGATACCATCGTACAGCCCGGTGACCAGGTCATTGCCGTTTCCGCAGACGATGACACCATTGTGACGGAGAGTGTTCAGGCAGCGCAAATTCAGGCAGCGGCCATTCTGTGCGGAGAACCGGAAGTCTTACGCCCTGAGCGGACGCTGATCCTGGGGTGGAATTGGCGCGTTCCAACCATTATCAATGAGCTGGACAAGTACGTTGCCCCACATTCCTCGGTGATGCTGGCGGCCGATTTTGGCGGCAGCCAGGAAGCAGTTGACATGTTGTGCGGCGGCCTAAAAAACCAGCAGATCACCTGCGCGCAGTCTGACACCAGCAACCGTCGCGTGCTCGAAGCCCTTTGCCCCGAAAGCTACGACCACGTGATCGTCCTCTCATATTCCGATACGAAAGAAGTGCAAGAGGCGGACGCCTGCACCCTGATGACCCTGCTGCACCTGCGCGACATTGCCGAACGCAGTGGCAAAGAAATTTCCATTGTTAGTGAGATGCTGGACCTGCAAAACTGCACCCTCGCTGAAGTGACCCACGCCGATGATTTCATCGTCAGCGAAAAGCTTATCAGCCTGATTATGACGCAGGTATCAGAGAATAAGGCCCTCAACGCTGTATTTACCGAGATCTTTGACCCCGGCGGCACGGAGATTTACCTGAAGCCTGCTGGACAGTACGTGTGCCTGGGCAGTCCGGTAAACTTCTACACGGTGATTGAGGCAGCGGCGCAGCGGGGTGAGGTTGCCATTGGTTACCGCATCAAATCCGCGGCTGAGGATGCCGAAAAGTCCTACGGTGTGGTGCTAAACCCCGACAAGATCAACGAGGTTCGCTTTAACTCCGACGACCGCATCGTCGTCCTCGCCGAGGAATAAACGCTTCCTTGGAGGTGCTTGGAAACGTCCACACCGGCCTATCAACGTTTAAGCTCGCTGTTCCATAGGTGGGGTAGGGGAACGCAGATTCATGCCCTCATCCATAAACACCAGACCGCGCTCAGAGTTCTCTGGGCGCGGTCTGGTGTGAGCCCCCTGTGCAAGCGTACGTTCACTCCCGCTTGTCCAGATCTGTGCGCTCGGTTTCCACTTTCTGCCGGCGCACGGTCTCGCTGACCGTCTCGCCCCGGCTGCTGACCTCTTTGTACACCCGCACTTCTTCGGCCACTTCCACCTCTTTGTTAATCACCGGTTCCTCGCGGACCTCTAAGAAGTCCACCGACCATTCTTCAAACGCGCCGGCGTCCTTTGCGTTCAGCGTTTCACCCAGCGACGGCCGCTCGATCACGTCGCCAGCCTCTTGGTCGACCAGTTCCTGGCGCCACCAGGCGGCCTTTTTATCGAGGTCCAGGGGGTGGAAGACGTTCATCACGTCCGCTGCCTGATCGGCCCGGTCGTCTTCGGCACGCACCACCAGCAGCGTGCCGCCCTTGCGCAGCCCCTCGGCATACACCTTCGCCTGATCCTCGGGGATGCCCAGGTCGATCAGCAGCCCCAGCAGCCCCCCGGCGGCGGCGCCAACCCCCGCGCCAACCAGAGTCGAGATGATCGGCCCGGCGGCAATGACCGGCCCAACGCCGGGGATGGCCAGCGCCCCCAACCCCACCAGCAGGCCGCCAATACCGCCCAGCAGCCCGCCGATCCCCGCGCCCTTTGCCGTACCGTCGGCGAGGTTCTGCCCTTCGTGGGTTTTTACGTCATCCAGCGCCTGCGCATACTTGCCGGTAAGGTCGCGCGCAATCAGGGTCATATCTTCCTTGCGGTAGCCGCGCTTGTTCAGCGCCTGCACGGCGCTAAACGCATCTTCCAGATTCCGGTACAGCCCAACAACATTCCGCATCCATTCCTCCGATCTTCCGATATTACGTCATTTCGGGATAAGGAGTTTTTTGTAGATGGGGAGCTTTGCTCCCCATCTACAAAAAACTACCTCCAAGTTTTCGCCGGGCAGGGGGGCAGCAGTCCCCATTTCCGCAACTTTCGACGAAATGGGGACTGCCACTTATCGCCCTCCCGGCAGTTTAATTACCGGCAGATCTACCGCCGCCGGGCTTCGTCATAGCCGTAGCGGATCGCGTCACGCGAATCGTTCCAGTTAGATTTTTGCCCCGAGCGTTCCCATTCCTGGCGGATCGAATTTTCGATCTGGTTCCAGTCCTGGTTGCGGTAGCGCTCGTTCATGCCCATCGTGTATCCGTAGCGGTATGCGGGCATGTAATCGTTGTACTGCATCCCCCGGGCGCCGTACTGCGATTGGAAGTGCTGCTGGAAGCGCGGTTCGCGCGCCTGCCATTCCTGATCGGTGATCCGGTCCACGTCCACCTGCTGGCGGCGAACCGTATCAGAGACGGTCTCGGTATGCTGGTCAGTATCCTTATCAATGTGAATCTCTTCGACCACCCGCGACTCTTTGCGCACCACCGGCTCCTCGTGGGTTTCCTTGAAATCCACCTGCCCCTCGGTGAACTTGTCGCGGTCGGTGGCTGCGCGGTTCACCGGGCGGCGTTCCACATTGATGTGCTCGTCGCGCAGGTTCACATCCTTCGAAACCTGCTCTTCGTGCACCCAGGCCTTCACCCGCACGCCGCCCGACTCTACCTGGCGCTTGGATACGTCAATATCCTCTTCGACCACGGGGATCGTCATGTCGCGGTCACCGGTAACCGGCACTTCCATTTCCTCGCGCCGCATCGGTTCCGCGTTCTCGTCGAACCGGCTCCAGTTGCTCTGGCGCCAGTCCTGCGAGCGGCGGTCAATATCCACCGGGTTGAACTGGTTCATAATGGAGGAGGCATGGTCGGCTTGTTCGTCGCGCGCCTGCACCACCACCAGCGTACCGCCACGGCGAACGCCTTCGGCGTAATAATTGGCGTGCTCCTCGGGGATGCCCAGGCCCACCAGCGCGCCCACAATGCCCCCCGCCGCCGCGCCGATGCCTGCCCCGGCCAGCGCCGCGGCGATCGGTCCGGCTGCCACGATCGGGCCAATGCCCGGGATGGCCAGCGCCCCTAACCCCAGCAGTAAGCCGCCCAGGCCGCCGAGCACTGCGCCGGTGCCTGCACCGGCTGCCGCGCCCTCACCGGCTTTGTTTTCATCCATTACATCTGCATCGCGGCGGCGTAACTGGCGCGCGTACTCCTCGTTCTGGTCCGCGGCAATCATGCTGATATCTTTGTTGTCAAACCCAGCATCTCGCAGAGCTCGCACAGTTTGCTGTGCTTCTTCAACGCGATCGTACAAAGCAACAACGGTTCGCATAGCTTACTCCTTCTTTGGTACTGTTTCGCCCTCTTCAGGGCGTTCGATCTCCACCACTTCCTGGCGGAGCGTGAACTCTTGCGGCTCGTGTGGGATTTTCTCCACCCGCACCCGCACTTCCTCGCGCAAGATCACCCGTTTTTGGATCACCAGCACTTCTTCAAACACCGGGATGATGGTGGTGTCGCCCTCGGTACGGATCTTTGGGGTCACCTGAACTTCCGCGTTCACCGGCACGCGCTCCATATGCACCTGTTCGGTGAAGCCCGTGTTCTCGATGCGTTCCAGGCGCTCTTTCACCTTTTTGGAGATCCGCACCATATGCCCGGTGACCTTTTTGCCGATGTCGGCCTTCTCCATTAGCACCGGGACGACCATCAGGGTTTCTTTTCCTGGCGGCTGTTCTCCGGCGACTTGTACATCCTCCCCAAACTGGTCGCTGCTGAGGGGGATGTAGTAGCCGCCGCTCTTCTGCGGCACCAGCAGCTCCCGCGGCGCAAGGATCGCCTGCCCATTGGTCAGCCGGATCAGCACTTCGGTTCCGCCCGCGGCCTGTTCGCGGGGGTTAATCCAGCCAATCTGCCCATCACGTCCTTCAACCGGCACCTGTTCGACCTGATCTGTCACCTAATCGCTCGCTTTCTCCCCCTGTGATCAAATTCTTCAATGACAAAGTGCTTATCGCGTTTCTATGTGTCATGCCGTCCGTACATCTTGCCCATTTAAACATTGTCAACTGTTCATAAAAGCGGAACAACATGTGAGCTTCCTGATTATTTGTAGGGGTTTCCCGGTATAAGACCCTTAATTACCGTGCGTTGCCACCCTTCTTGTGCCTGGCGGCTAAAGCCGCGGCAAGGTCACCAAAACCCCACCTTCGTGGGGTTAGAGACCTCGCAAAATCAATTCTTCAACCCCACGAAGGTGGGGTTTTGGTAAGTAGCCGCGGCTTTAGCCGCCAGGCGAGGAAAGGTAGCAGCTTGCGTTAATCACAGAAAGCGGGGGGATTCCCGTCTAGACAACACATTGCGGCTGCCTTATGCTCAAAACGTCCGCCCGCTGTTTTTCGCTGGCGGGGTGGATAGAGGAGCATGATGGGTAAGATGATTCTGCGAACATTGGCGGTCGCTGCGCTGCTGGACGGGCTGCTGACGATGAGCCTGGGGCGCAAATATCTGTGCGCGCTACGGGTGGGTCCGCCGGGCAACCCCTTCCGGCGCGCGGTGGAGTGGTTCCTGCGCTGGCCCGGCTGGGCGCTGCGGGGTGGGGCGGCGTTACAGGCTATGACAGGCGCGGGCATGCTGGTGCGGCGTGCCCCAGCCCAGCGCGTGATACTGGAAGATTAACAATTTCTGGGTGCTGCCGGGGTTTTCAGGAGAGGTTGCGGCGCAGCCTCCCGCTACCACCCTGGCAGTACCATCCATATTAAGGAGTAGAAAAAATGTTGAACAAACGCGGATTATTGATTTCTCTGCTGCTCTTGCTGCTGTTGAGCGCGTGCGCAGGCGATACCACAAACACCCAGACGCCCGGCGTGCCGCCTAGTGGGGCCGACCCGGGCATGGAAACGCCCGCCGGTGAAATGATGATCGATGAAAACGCCCCAGCTGTCGTCGCGGCCAAAACCGCCCTGAGCCAGCAGCTTGGCGTGGCGGAAGACCAGATCAGCTTTGTCTCGGCGGAAGCCGTCCAGTGGACCGATAGCTGCCTGGGGCTAGGCGGCCCGGCGGAATCCTGCCTGCAAGCCCTCACCCCCGGCTACAGTGTTATGCTTAGCGCGCTGGAGACCAGCTACGAAGTGCGCACGAATGAGGACGGCACCGCGGTGCGCGTCAATACGAATTGATCAGACCCGCCCGCAGGGCGCGTCCAAAAAGATTGGGAGTGTTTGTCGCACGAAGTGCGACAAACACTCCCAATCTTTTTTATCAGGCGGGCAAAGCCCGCAGTTCAGTCGCACAATTTTGATGATGGGGTATATGGCCCAGCCATATACCCCATCATCATTACTTGATTTTCTCTGCCAGCGCGTATACGTCCGTGCGGCGGTGCTGGAGCACGGGCAGCTCCCTCCGCACGCGTTCCTGTTCGTCGAAATCCAGCTCGACCATCAGGCAGCCCTCCGCATCCTCCAGCCGCCCGAGCACCTTGCCCCACGGCGAGACCACGATGGAATTGCCGTACGAGACGTACCCGCCGTTCACGTCGCGGGCCGGGGCGCAGCCCAGGGTAAACACCTGGTTATCCAGCGCCCGCGTGCGGAACAGGATTTCCCAATGCGCGGGGCCGGTGGTCATGTTGAACGCGCCGGGGTAAGCCAGCACCCTGGCACCCTGCAGCGCCATCAACCGCGCCAGCTCGGGGAAGCGGATGTCGTAGCAGATCGCCACGCCCAGTTTGCCGAAGGCCGTCTCTACCACCGTGATCGCATCGCCCGGCGAGAGCGTGTCGCTCTCCTTGAAGCGCTGGGCGGCAGTTCCTGCGCTAGCCGTCACGTCGATATCGAACAGGTGCATCTTGCGGTGCCTGCCGATTTGCTCGCCCCGCTCGTTGAAGATAAAGCAGGTGTTGTAAATGCGGCCTTCTTCCAACTCGGGCATCGAGCCGCCCACCAGCGTCACCGCGTTCTTGCGCGCCGCATCTGCCAGCGCCTGCCACACCGCGCTGCCCGCCGGCTCGCAGAACTGCGGGAAAGCCTTAGAGTCGTACGGACAGCAGAACATCTCGGGCAGCATCACCAGCTTTGCGCCAGCGTCCGCCGCCCGGGCGATCCAACCCGCAGCCGCGCGCAGGTTGGCGGGCTTGTCAGCCGTCACGTGCATTTGAATGAGGGAGACGGGGAGTGTGCTCATAGGGGTAGGATATACCAGGCGGGGGGAGGAGTCAAGAGG
>JAEYTI010000088.1 GCA_023434145.1 Chloroflexota bacterium
ACGATGTTCCCCTGCCTCAACCCACCAACAAACTGGGAAGTACCCAAGAAACTGAAACGCAGCCGTACGGAAATCGTTGGCGGGGCAACTTGAATAACTGGTGTATTATAATAACAATATGATCGAATTGAGCATCCCCGGGCAAGGAATCATCCAATTGGAACACCTGGTAGTTGATGTGAACGGCACCCTTACGGTGGACGGTCGACTAGTGGATGGCGTGAGCCGGCTGATCGGCCAGTTGCGCGATCGCATACAGGTTCACATGATTACCGCGGATACCCTGGGACGACAGTCAGTGATCGACCACCAGCTCAACATAGAAGCTGTGCGCATTCAGCCCACCGGGAAATCCGATTCTAGTGAGGCGGAGCAGAAAGCCGCGTATGTGCGCCAGTTGGGGGCGGATACCGTTCTCGCAATTGGACAGGGGGCAAACGATGCGTTGATGCTGCAAGCCGCGCGGATCGGGATTTGCGTACTTTCTCCCGAAGGCGCAGCGGTGGAAACGCTACAAGCTGCCAATGTAGTGTCGCCGAGTATCCTGGCGGCGCTGGAACTTCTTGAAAAACCACTGCGACTGGTTGCCACCCTGAGAAAATGAGCCTACCTACCATCGAACCCATCCCAGACGAAAATGAGAATCTGCCGCCCGCGCGCCGCCGCCGCCTGCGCCGCATGATTGCGCTGCCGGAAGAGGGCGACCAGAGCGAATTTCTACGCGATCTGGCCCACCGCGCTGTGCCTTCGTTTGATTTCTTCCTCTTCTCACTGCTGGCAGGCGTGACGCTTGGCCTGGCGTTTGTGCTCGACTCACCCGCCCTGGTAATCCTGGGAGCGCTGCTGGCGCCGTTCATGGCCCCGGTGGTGGGGCTGGCGCTCGGAACCGTCACCGGCACGCCGCGCTTTATCCTCATGTCCTTGGGCAGCCTGCTAATCGGCAGCCTGATCGTATTCCTGTGCGGGCTTGCCGCCGGGTGGACAGTGTACCTGATGCCAGAAGCAATGCACGCGCAGGCAGCCTACCACGGGCGCTTCCGCGTGGACTTTTTCTTGGTGCTGGCCCTTGGCGCCGCGTTGACCAGCTACCTCACCGTAAAAGCCCCCCACCAGCGCCCGCTGGTAACCAGCGTAGCAATCGCCTACGGCTTGTATCTACCTGCCGCAGCCGCCGGTTTTGGCCTCATCAGCGGGATCCCCGGTTTGTGGCCTGGCGCGCTGGGGCTGTTCTTCGTCCATCTGGTGTGGGTCGCTGCCATCAGCACGCTGATGCTCTGGTTCAGCGGCGTGCGCATGCCGGTGAAGTCCGGCTATCTGCTGGGCGGAGCTTACACCGTGATCGGGGCCGTTCTGCTGGCTGTGATTTTCATCAGCGGCGGGTTCAACAGCGCATCACCCCAGCCCTCCACGCCGCAAGCAGGCGTTGCCGGGGTTGGCGCTCAAGCGACCCCCACACCCTCTGTGGCTGTTACACCCAGCGTAACGCCTAGCCCCACGCGCCCGCCCAATACAGCTACACCCACCCCAACGCGCACGCTCATCCCAACCAAGACGGCTACCCTCACGATCTCGCCCGTTCCCACGCCTATCTGGGCGCGGATCAACGCGGAAATAGGCGGCGGGGCACTGATCCGCATTGAGCCGAACTACGAAGCCGAGGTGGTCACCTCAATCATCAACGGGACGCTGGTTGAGGTAATTCCTGACCAGTTATCGACCGATGATACAGTCAATTGGGTGCGCGTACGCACAGTCAATGGCAAAGAAGGATGGATCGTCCGCTCCTTGCTGCGGACTGCAACCCCCG
Source organism: Chloroflexota bacterium (assembly GCA_023434145.1). GTDB lineage: Bacteria > Chloroflexota > Anaerolineae > Anaerolineales > Anaerolineaceae > DSYU01. The sequence goes on from JAEYTI010000088.1 coordinate 1,808, forward strand.
CGGCAGATTGGTAAAGAAAAGTGTTGTTGATGATGCTGTCCAGTACATATACTGGACAGCATCATCAACAACAGATCGAAACGAACACATAGTGAAACAGTTGAATGTGTAAACCCAAAGAGGCTGATTGGAAATTTCTCCAATCAGCCTCTTGATTCACGATCAAATTCTTCTAGCCGCTGGTCGTAAGGCGCAGGCGGCGTACCAGAACGATTAGCAGTACCAGGCCGAGCGCCATGCCGAACAGACCGGGCAGGCCAACTTCATCCGCAAAACCGGCGGTCGGGAGGGCGCCGGGCGTGTTGGTGGCAATGCCTCCGGCAGCCTGTGTTTGCACCACCACAGTATTCGCCTGGGCAGTGAGTAACAACCCGGCAGGGGTATTGGTAGCGCGGCCACCGGCTAACTGCGTCTGCGCGACAAAGGTGGGCGCTTGCTGTGTAAGCAGTGCCGCCACCGTGGCCGTGTTGCGCCCAATTCCGGTACCTGCAGTTCCTTCGGCGATGGCAGTCTCCGTGGCAAACGTATCTTTGTCATCGATTGTGGGGGAGGCTGTGGCAATTGCCAGCACCGAAGTAGCCGTGGGGAGCAGCGTCTGGGTGGCAGTCGGCGTGGCGGACGGGGTTAGCAGGAAGGCCGCAGCCTGTGTAGCTGCATTGGCAGTCGCCGCATTGGCCGTCATGATCACCGCATTGGTCGCGTCAATGTCTACGCCCGTAACGCCTGTTCCGCGCGGACGAGAATTTATCACGAAGATCAGCGCAATAACCAACAGGACAAAGATGCCGCCCAAGATCCCTAGTGCGAGCCAGAAATTCCGGCCGTTGCCGTTGCCATTCTCCTGTTCCACTTCCTCAACAGGAGCCTCCTCTACCTCTTCATAATCATCAAGATCATCATTGTTGTAATCGGTCATTTGCGCATCTCCTGCAGTTTAATAATACGGTTTGCGGTAGATTATTCAATCACTTCCAGGTTGGCAAGGGGAACCAGCACGCGCGTGTCGCTGTCGAGCTGCACTTCCGCCGCCGGGGCGCGCAGCCCGTTCGGCAGCTCGGTGAGGCCAGCTTTCACCTGCGTGATCATTCCAATTTTTCCAGCATAGGGCGCTCCCTGGATACGCACGGTCTGGCTCGGTGCAAAATAATCAGTTTCACGCGGAGGCGAACCAATCGAGGGTAGCGGAATGATAACTTCGGGCCGCTGACCCAGGGCCGGGTTAAAGTACGTGTTGATGGACACCTCGCGCTTTTCACTGGACGAAAGCAGCCGGAAGGCCGTGTCATTCATGGGGATCTTCCCAAAACCTTCCAGTACGAAGATGGGATACTTCTGTGCCGCGGCATAAGGCACCAGGTCGGCTGTGATGCTGGCGAGAATCAGCCCGCGCAGGGGCAGTTCCGCACCGGCGCGTAGGGCGTCCTGGCTGGCGCAGTGTCCCGCCAGCACGATTGCGCCGCGCATGCTTACGTCAATGGAAGGGCGCGTCAGCTCTTCATCCGGCTCGCGCGCCACCACCAGCAGCAAACCGTTGTCGACTGCCTCGTTGCCCCACACCCCTTGCACCAGCGCGCCGGATGTCTCAATCGCAGCGCCCAGGTCTGGGATTATTTCGGCCACGGTGCCCGCGAAACCTGCTTTTACTTCCACCGTCCGGCTGCTTACACGCAGCAGCACCTGACCGCTACCAATCGAGACGATCTCGCCGGCAGCCGGGGCGCGCACGATACGCGAGAACAACCCGCCGGTCTCCGCGATTACGTCACCTTTTTCGAGCCGGTCACCCTGCTGTCGCACAATCGCCCGCTCTGCCTCACCCGCCTTAGAAACACCCAGCCCCCGCCGGATATCGAGCACCATGTGCTCTGCCGGTATGCTCGCTTGCGCAATAACATCCGTCGCGGCCACCTTCTGTCCAGGGCGGACGAGAACCTGGCCCGCTACGGGCAGCGTGCGCACCCGGTGGATGCTTGTGAGGGGAAGAATGTGCGTAACAGAAGCCAGCATTGAAAATTCTCCGGTGCAAGACCTATACCAGTTGCGATCTATCCGGCTGCGCGCCGGTTTTCCAGGGAACTGATCCATCGGGCGAGTTGTTCCCGGCGCCGGGCGGGGTCATCGGGTAAGCGTACCGGTCGCCCGCGTGCATCTACCACCACACCGCAGACACCACCGGTAACCTTGAACCGCTTGAGCCGCGGCAGGCGTGGATCGAGCACTGTGCCAAAGCGCGGATCGACCTCAAGATGCACCTCCTGTCCATGCGCAATGGGCAGCGCCGTGATCCCACCCTGCTTGATCTCTACGGTGGTTGCCTTGTTGTCGCCATACGTAATCTTGAACTTCATAATCACCGAACCGGCGCGAGCGCCGCTTACCGGGCAAAGAACGGTAGCCAGATTAATGTACGCGCCTGAGTCGACGATCTGCGCGGGGAGCAGCGTATTATTGCCAGCAATAGCCCCCAGCGCTTGCGAAAGGCCGTACGGGTCCAGCATAAACACCGAAATCCCTTCCGGCTGCACGCCATCCAGCACCATCATCAGCGCCTGAGCGGGCGTGGGCGCATTGGCCAGTGTTGCGCCGCTGATAAAGATCCGCTCAAATGAGAGATCCATCGTCGGGTAGCGTTCGAGCATTTGCGCCGTTGCTATGCGTAAAATCTGGCGCGCCATGGCCTGCTCGATTGCCAAAGTTTCTTCGGTCATTGGCAGTGAAGCCGGGTACATGCTCTTCTGGTACAGGTGGTCGCGAATCTCGCCGACCGGAATATCATAAGGAACCCAGGTTGCCACATCTTGCGCCGAGATCTGCTGCAGGGCGGGCAGGAGAGAACCGCCCATGCCCAGGTTTCGGAAGACGCTCAGGCTCAAACCACCATCCATTGCTACTGCCATCGTGGTGGCATTCGCGCCCAGGTCAACGCCTAACGTGGCCTTAGAGATATCCGAAAGCTCGCTGGAGAAGCGCATCATACGGCCAATCACATACGCGCTCGGCAGCAACGGCGAGCTGCTAATTGACGTGAGGCTTTCCAGCCCGCCCAGCTTTTGCGCTCGCAGCCTCGCAGTGATCTTTGCCAGCGTTAGCATCGCCGGGGAGAGATCTTCCTGATCGATGCTCGGACGAATGTTTGGCGCTTTGATGACAAACGTTTCCCGCTCCAGCCCATCGGTGAGGCGCTTTTGCACCACGCCATTTCCACAGTACAACACCTTGGGCCGCCGGTTTCTGGGCAGGATACGTGAAACCATCGTCAGCAGATCGATCAGCTTGTTCACCGAGCGGGTAGCGCCCTTCTCGGTGCCGCCTGCCACAATCACCACGTCTGGGGTGGTGTTCAGCAGTGCATCGAGCTGCGCATCAAAGCGGCGTCGGTCGTTCAGGCCGATGGTTTCCAACACTTTGCCGTATGTAGTACCGGCGAGGCGGTTGGCGCTCTGCATCGAAACATCGGAAAGCAGGCCCATCACCGCCATATTCAGGTCGTCGCCAGCGGAAGTGGTCAGTGCCAGCCGGTCGATCCCCGAGCCATCCGGCTGCGAAGGGAGGATCAGCGAGGCATCCGCCCCGGTGATCGTGCGTCCGGTGATTTCCTGCAAGCGCGTTATGGCGCTGTGCACACCCTCACTGACATCATTATAGGGAGCACCGTGCGTAGAGGGAGCGGACGCAGCCGACACGAAGTGGTATTTGCCATCGACCACATCGAACAGCAGCGCGCGTGTGTTGAGCGAGCCGATATCTACTGCCAGAACTGATTCTGCATCTACCAGCGATGTCATCGTTGCCGCCTGCTAGAAAAATACGCTAAAGATGAAGTCGATACGCTCGATCAGCGCTGTGATCGCCGCAGAATACACGCCGGCAAAAATTGCTCCCAGCGTAATGCCAATGAAAATTTGCCCAGCCCAGGCCAGTGCTTCCAGCCAAACGCCCCGCCGAGCCGTGGCAGAAGCCGCGCCGGCAGCATCCACCGCTGCTGCGCCGGCTGCCGTACCACGGGCGCGCGCGCCAAACTGGAAGTAGGCCAGCGTAGCGACCGTTCCGATCAGAACGAACAGGCCTTCCAGCAGCAGGAAGCCGTTATCAACCACATTCCCAGCCAGCGCTCCCAGCGAGGGAAAGAGCGCGAACGTGCTGCGGATTTGCCCGAAGAGCGTGCCAAATATCGCGCCGCCCACCGTCACCGCTGCGCCTACACCAACCAGGATCGCCATCGAAATCGAGCCTATGGAAGACGTTCGCGGCCACAGCTTGAAAAACAGCAGCGCGCCCAGCAGGAACGGAACCAGCCCAATGGCCAGCAGTGTCAGGTCGCCCGACTCAAGCAGCAGCAAAAGCCGCGGCGCCAGTACCTGGAAGAGGATGAGCACAACGATATAGCCCGATACGACTCCGATGAACAGGTAGCTGACAATGCGGAACAGCGGGTTATCGCCGATGAAAAGATACAGCAGAACAGAAAAGGTCAGGAATAAGCCGAGGATTTCAATACCATCCATACTGCTATGCCCCTTCCTTATTGCCACGTGTCATCAGGCTGCGGATGCCAGAGATGAGGCCACCTGCCAGCACCAATACAATTGCCAAAACAATACCGATCTGGTAAGACGCCCAGTAACGACTGGCCGGACTATTGGGCTGCCCGGCAAGCCACCCGTACTGCGCACCGCCCATCAAGCCGGACACCATGCCGTCGATTTGACCGATGTTGGGCTGGTCCACAACGCTCGTGTATGGGATGAGCATGGGTGCGGCTTGCGCGCTGGCAATCATGAACATTGGCACTTCGCGTGCCTGCGGCCACACCTGTTCCACCCAAGACCGCCCGGTCTCGGCACTGTCGGTCAGAATTATCACCTGGCTGAAATCCTGGAAGCGGCCAATGCTGGAGAGGAATGTCTCTTGCCAGGCATCTTCACCAGTTACGGTGGCCGGGGCCGCAAACTGCGGCTGGCGAACGAACTCGAGCAGCGAGATGGTTCCGCCGGGCAAATAGCCCAGGTTGACCGTGCGATCGTCCACACTGTAGGCTACCGTTCCGGCGGCCACTTCACGCAGCAGCCGGTCGGCCATGGCTGGCCCGCTGGGTGAGGTAGAAACCACCACAATGCGGGCGTTCTGTTCCATCAGGTGGCTGATCACTGGGGAAGCGGCGGTGCGCATTTCACCAGAGAAGCCCGGTTCGTAGTCAAAGGCCAGCAGCACAGTGAATTCTTCGCCCGGCTGCGCGCCCTGTTCAATCTGGTTGTACATTTCATCCAGCTCTGGCGGCTGCAGAACGGGCATCGACAGTGGCTCGAACGGCATGCCCAACATTTGCATCAGGTTTGGCAGCGTGATGACCGCAACCAAAATGAGCGCAATCACGATGCGCATGATGAGGTGCGGCGCTTGTGAGCGTGCCGGGGGAATCAGCAGCGGCTGGGATTCCTGCGCGATGATGCTGTCGAGCAGCGCCGATTGGTTGCGCTGCTTCTCGGTCGTATGCAGCTTCAACGAATAGATCGGCGGCTTGCGGTAGCGGAGCAGGTTCTCAGGGATGGGCAGCACGCCGCGCATGCCCGAGAGCGGGCCGGCTTTTTCTGTGAATTGGTCGGTGTCTTGCGGAACATCACTGCCCGGCATCGCCGATTCAATCGGGCGCATCGCAGCTACCCAGCTAGGCAGCTCGGCGCGGGCCAGATCGTCCGAAGGTACGCCGATTTCCGAGGTTCCTGCGGTTGCGGCAGGTGTCGCGGCGTCTTCTTCGAGCCAGTCAGGCAGGTCCACGGCAAACGGCTGGTCCGCCTCGGCTTCCAATTGAGCGTGTTCCTCTGCATCAAGCATCGACGGCACGCCAGCGATCTCTGATTCGGCCTCCGCAGCGCCTTCAGATGCAAAATCACGCAGCCAGGCGGGGCCATCTTCATCATCAACAAACGAGGCAGGCACGGCGCCAATTGAAGGAACTTCTGGGGTGGCAGCAGTCGCGTCCGTTTCGGCGGCAGAAGCATCCTCCACAATTTCGGCATCCGCGAGCCAATCTAGTGCCTGGGGCTCTGCTTCGGCAGAAGGCTGCTCGATATCAGCCATCCAGTTTGGCAGGTCCTCGCTAGAAGCAGCGGCTTCTGGCATCGGTTGGGACGCGGACGGCTCAACCGGTGCTTCGTTCAGCCAGCCTGGCAGATATTCTTCCGGCTGCGATTGTTGGTCGGCGGCAGGCGAACTCTGTTCAGCGGAGGCCAGCCAGCCAGGAAGCTGCTCGGCAGGCTCTTCTGCCTGCGCCTGTGGTTCCTGCGGCTGCTCGCCTTCTAAACTTGCCAGCCAGCTCGACAGGTCACCCGTAGTTCCCATCGGTACGGAAGGTTCTGGGCTGCTCTGGATGGGCTCTGCTCCGCTCAACCAATCGGGCAGGGCTTCGCCTGTACCGCTCTCGGCTGGCGCGGAATAGTCTGTTCCTTCCTCGCCAGGGGTACCAACCTGTGCTTCGCCGCCTTCTAAACCGCTGAGAAAGCCCGTCAGACCGAAACCGGCGAGAGAATCTTGCGCGTCTGGCGCCGGTTCAGAGGGTTGAGCTTCTCCGGTCCCCATGCTATCCAAGAAACCGGTAAGGCCAAAACCGCCTAACTCTGTTTCAGCGGCAGGCGGCGGTTCGATTGATCGTTCTTCGCCACCCTCCAAATTGCTAAAAAAGCCCGTCAGGCCAAGACCGCTTAGTTCATCCGCCGGGCCAGCCGGTTCCGCCGCAGGCGTTTCGCTCTCCTGCGTGGCGTCGGGGCTCCAGCTCGAAAAGGCGCTCATCCAATCATCAGCGGCGGGCTGCTCGGCGGTGCTTTCCTGGTCAAATGCCGGAGTTTCGCCACCCTGTTCCGCAAGCTGCCCCTGGTTGAGCCAGTCCATACCGGGATCGGATGCGCCACTGCCGGTGGAAAAATCCGCTGTTGATGAAAAATCGGGCGCATTGGTGGATTCAGAACTACCAGCGTCCGCGTTCTGCAAGCGTGCAAGCCAGTCATCGCCAGCATCACCCGGCGTATCAGACGCATCAGAAGCATCAGCGTCGTCCGATCCCATCTCCCAAGCCGGTACCTGCGCGCTGCCAGTTTCCTGCTGGCCGAGCCAATCGGGTACGTCAGAGGATTGCGCTTCTTCCTGTGCGCCAAATAGCTCTTCCGGCCCACTCGTCTCGGCGCCGCCTTCTGTCTGCGCTCTTCCACGGATGCGAGCCAGCCAATCGGGCAAATCAGCATCCTGGTTTGCCTCAGTGCCAGGGGCAGAGGCTTCTGAACCGCCAGTGGAGTCTGCGGATTCGCTGCCACGCAGCCCACTCAACCAATCTGGTTCGTCATCTTGCGGGCGGCTCGCCGGGCTTTGAGGCGCGGATTCCCCCGGCACGAGCGGTTTCAGGCGCGCGCCACAGAAAGCGCACGCCTGCGCGTCGGGCGCGTTCACTTTACTGCACATGGGACAACGGATATTTGCCATCGGCCTATCCACTATAGGGGCGGTCTGCGCCGAATATGATGCGCAAGCCGGCCATAATACTTCCGAGGGCGATTCCCAGCAGGATACCCCGACCACCGGCGACCGGCAGCGACTGAAGCACCGCAAGCGCCACGTCCATCGAACGAATACTGGCAAGCAAACCGCTGTTGACCAGCAAGAACACTAGCACGCTGACGACAAACACGACGGGCAGGATCCCCTTGCGCCGCTGGAACAGGCGGAAACATGCCAGGGTGAGCACGACCGCCACGGCAGCCATCAGGCTGGCCTCAACCGGAACCTGCACAGCATTGACGATATTGAGGAAAAATAATTTCTCCTCTGCCCCACCGAGACCATAGTAGTAAAACCCAAACACCAGCGTGGCAAAAAAGCCCACCAGGGCGAAGATGCTGTAACGATCGGGGCTGCGGCGGGCGCGCATTTTGCGCCAGTGTGCTCCGAGCAAACCCAAAATTGCCACCAGGGTGGCAAAGGCCGCCAGGATCACCGCACCGTTTACAATCCACGTGCGCAAAACGACCAACCAGGGCACAAAATCGACCGGGATGATATATCCCAACAGGACAACAACTCCAAAACCAATGGCAAGGGCAGCAGCGACTGGCGATCTCATAGGATTCCGAGGATGGATAACACGGCTCCGCCCACAAGAGCGGCGATAACGACCCAGCGCAAGATATCCTGCGCGCGGATGCCGCCCAGGTGCATGCCACCGGCTTGCAAGTAGGCGGGAAGCGCGAATAGCTCTTCGCCAATCAGCGGCTCGCGGGCTGTAGCATACAGCACTGCCTGCCCAGAGAACGAATCACTCGCAGCCAGGGTAAAGGCATCCTGGCGCTCGGCGCCTTCAGTCAGCAGAGCCACTTCCGGGCCAAATGTGCCGACCAGTACGTTGGTTGAAACACGCTCATCGTGGATCACAGGCAGGGTGCCAACCACGTACGAAAAGGGCGTGGGGCCGGCAAGGCGTGATTGGAGCGGATCGTACAGCTCTGGCACATTCGAAATGCGGTAGGCCGCGCGCAGAGTATCCTGGCTGAGAATTGCCAGGGTGCCGTCGCCGCTGGTCGCTACCGGCGGGCGGTCACTCACCGTGCCAAGCATGCCGATTCTTTCCAGCGTGCTCAACGCCACCAGTGAAGCCCCCGCGTTCATGCTAATGATGCTGGATTTACCAAGCGATACGTGCAGCCGCGTACCATCTTCCACTGCCAGGCCGGTTGCCCGGCGCAGGCGCTGCATGGCGCGGATGGGGCGCAGCACTACGCGCGAACGGGCACTCTGCGGCAGGGAGAAAAAGAACATAAGGCCTGCCGCCAGCAGAACAAGCACTAACCCTAATACGGATTCCAGCCAGTTCACCCGGGTGTCTCCTCTCGTAAGAAGGCTGCAAAAGAACTGCGCTCTTCTGGGTCTTCAAACATCGCAACGAGCGCTTCCATGCGCTGCGTGGAACTGCCGCCGGCAAATGGCTGCCCGGCATACAGCAGTTGGGCCATGAAGATACTCAACGGCCCGGCTGCTTCAAGAAATGCTGCTGCCATTTCCGTCAATCCGAAACGATGCAAGAATTTAGCCCATTCTGACCAGAAAGAACGCACTTTCTGCATAGGATCAGTATAGCATAGATTTCAATAGGGGTATATTCTGAATAGATTCCTGGTTTTATCTTCCAACTTACAGGTTTATTAAGTGGCGTATCCTCATTCATTGTGTATGGGGCCGGCGAGAAAGGTGCCGGCAGGGCTTTTGCTGCTACCGTTCCAGTGGAGCAGGCTGCTTACCATCAATATCGCGGATGCCGTAGGCAATTGCCACCTCCGCCGCGACGAGCACCTGCCCGGATTTCTCCATGATATTGGGATCGATCGCCAATCCCGCAACCACCCTGCCGAGGAACTGTGGCGACTCGGAGTTCGAGAGGTCAAAAAAGTCTGCTGCTTTCAACACGCTTTCGGTGCGCACCAGCCCCGGATACAGCGAAACTGCCGCCACGTTATACGGGCGCAGATCGTGCGCCATGGTGGCAGCCATACGGTTATCCGCCGACTTCGCAACCCCGTACATCACGCCCTGGTCATCCTTGGCGGCGGCGAAGAACGAGATATTGACGATCAGCCCGGCCCCCTGCGCCACCATCAGCGGGGCAGCCAGCACGCTGCAAACGTAGTGCGCCCGCACCCCGGCGTCGAACATCTTATCCCAGCGCGCAATGGGCTGTGTCCAGAACTCCTTTTCTTCCCAGAACGCTGTGCCGTCGTTGAAGTGCTCGTACCCACCCCACACGTTGTTGACCAGAATATCCAGCCGCCCCTGCTCCGCTCGGATGCGATCGAAGACGGCCTCCGTCTCCGCGTCCGAGGTGTGATCGCAGCGCACGGCAATGCCTTGACCGCCTAGCTGTGTCACTTCCTCCGCCGTCTGCTGGATCGTGCCGGGCAGCGCGACAGCAGCCTTGCCCTCTTCCACCGTGCGCCCGGTGATGTAGACCGTCGCACCTGCTTCTCCCAGCCCCAGCGCAATCCCCTTGCCGACTCCGCGGCTCGCGCCGGTAACCAGCGCCACTTTACCACTTAATGGTTTCATTCAAACACCTCCTGTGCCGGTTAAATCACTCTGCCAGAGACAGGTTCCCCCGCCAGCCTGCCAGTACTGCTTAATGGCAGAACGCATCTCTTTGTGACCGCCCCAGAAGGTGCTGATCTGTGATTGGTAACAGGCGATGGCATCCTGCCAGGCTCTTAATCCTTCATCCGTAACGGTGAAACACGCTTTGCTCCAACCCGTGCCCAACTTGCCATGCATTTCGCCACCCGAGTGCACGGCATACGGATAATCCGCGTAGTACCACAAGGAAACAGGCTTGCTGCTTGCCGCCCGTTCTGCCGCCCTGCGCACCAACGAATGATCCACGTGATTGCCCAGCCTCATCGGGCTGACCAGCCGGTCGCCATCCCGCAAGCCCTCCGCCAGCCAATCCGCCAGGCGCTCCATCACCGGGGTTTCTTGCGGGTGGAACGGCTGCCACAGGTCATCCTCACCGTTCACCAGCCATGAGCCATCGGGCAAGCGGCGGTAGATGCAGTCGGGTAGGTCCCAAAAGCGCATCCGCGCGCCCAGCCGCCGCCCAGCCGCCTCGTCCTCGCGCCGGCGCTCTTCCACAGCCTGAGCCGACGCATCCGCGCCTGTCTGCCAGCGTTCGTGCAGCGAGCGGGCGAAGGGTGAAAGGGCCTCTTCTGCCGGAATTGCCCCCGCGCCGATGGTCCAGATCTCTACCGGCTCGTCCGCCTGCACCTGCTCCCATACCAGCCCGCCGCACGAGAGTGCAATATCATCAAAATGTGGGGAAAGATAAATCCAGCGCATATCTTTAGTTCTATCAAAGGACGAAAAAACTGGCAAGTAAACTGGGGTTTTCGAAAAGGGAATTTCATTTTTCTTCAAGCACGGTGACAAGTGATTAAAGAAAAGTAAAAAATGATCGATCCGCGCCTTATATTGATACGTTCTTCACACAATCTCGAGTACAATACCCTTAAGCCGCAAAAACAGAGCGGCGAGATAGAAAGGGACTGGAATGGCGACTTCGGAAGAGCGAATGCGGGTGCTTAGAATGGTGCAGGAGGGCAAAATCACCGCACAGCAGGGCGTGCAGTTGCTGGATGCCCTGGATGCCGGACAGCGCCGCACGCCCAGCAAGGGCGCGGCAGGCCTTCCCCCTCACACCCTACCCGCCGTCCCGGGCGGCGGGCGCTGGTTTCGCGTCATGGTTACCGACACCAACACCGGCAAGACTCGCGTAAACGTGCGCCTGCCAGTGAGCCTTGTAAGCGCCGGGATGAAGATGGGCGCGCGCTTTTCGCCACAGGTAGAAGGGCTCGACGCCGAGCAGTTGATGGGCTTTCTGAATTCAGGCGCAATCGGCAAGATCGTCGACGTATACGACGAGGATGACGGCGAGCACGTCGAAGTGTTTATTGAGTAAAAAGTAATCACTCAGCCTGGTAGGTTTTCGTGTGTCTGGTGAGGAAGCGATATCGCTTCCTCACCAGACACACGAAAACTGCCGAGCCGAGCAGTTAAATAAAAAAATACCCGGGCCGCGGCCCGGGTATTTTTTACTCAACAAATTAGAGCTGTCCTTGCGGAATATCCGCTTCAATCTTCTCGATCTCGGGAAAGAACTGGCGCACCGTGCCTGCTACCCAGCCGTTGAGCGTGGTCATCGATAGCGGGCAGTTCTCGCAGGCGCCGCCCAGGCGCACCTTCAGGCATTTACCGTCAAAGTTCACCAATTCTACCGATCCGCCATGATAGGCGCTGATATACGAATCCAGCGTGTCGATCAGGGCTTTCAGACGTTCCTCGGTCGTGAAGTTCAGTTCATTTTCGGTCATTTTTGTTTCTCCTCCTCGCAGTCCTTTCAACATCGATGCCCTGGGTGAGAATTTCCAGCACCTGCGTGTGGGTACTGCGCAGGCGTTCGGCGATGCACCCAGCCAAATGTTCCAAAAAGATCCGCCCGGTCTCGGGGTAGCGGCTGCACAGTACCGGCAGGTTCGAACCACGAATGCGGAACGCGTTGCCTTTCTCTACCGCGACAGCCGCGGAGGAATACAGGTCACGGCTTAAGGCAGCGGACCAGCCAAATACGCCGCCAGGTTCGATGCGCGCCACAATGAGCGGCGGCCCATCATATGGTTTGTAGTGTATCACCACCTCGCCCGACAGCAGGATGAACAGGTGCTCGGCTGGTTTGCCTTGCTCAAAAATCACTTCATCCTTGTCGAACGAACACTCCACCATGAAGGGCGCCAGCTGGCTGATCTGGTTTAAATCCAGACCTTCAAAAAGGGCAAGCCGGGCGTCATCTTGTCTGAACATTGTACCCATGTTAATGGAAGGGGAAAGCGATTAGTAGTGGCATATTTCCCTTTTGCTCTGACATTCATCATCCGAACTGTCCAAAACAAAAACCTACAGTAACTCCTTACCCACCTGAGCAGTACAACGTAAACTAAAATTGGAAGCCTCACCCTAAATCGTTACGGCTTCCTTACAGAGACCTAACAGCGGGTTCGCCAGCTTGACATCTCCGAGTAGATGGTTTATCATCGAGAGTGTTAGATGACAATCTAACGTCCCCCATTGAACACTACCACGCCAGCACTTTAGGGATATCGGTACCGTCACGCTCAACTGTGAGCGCGTTTGGGCTGTATTCTTCTGCTGTGTTGGCTTGCTCTACTGCCAGACGCCCCCCTGAGCTGGCTGTACCTCCTGCCGGCCGAAGCCAAGAACGCTGCCGGCGCCTTTCACCCCCTGGCGCAGAATCACTGCCGAGCGCCCATCGCTGCCAACACTACCATCCCACCGAAGACCGCATCACAGTCTCATCGCTGCAATCACCGCACACCGAATCATCCTGCGCCATACTTGGACTTCGGCCGAGCAAGAGGTACCGCGAGCCGCTACCCCGCCAGGGGAAAGCCAACAGGCCCAACACAATTTGTGTTGGGCCTGGTTTTATAAGTGCTTCCCATGGCTAATATGTAGTTTCAAGGAGTTTTGGTGTCACAGGGGGTGGTCTCACCCCCTGTGAC
>JAEYTI010000244.1 GCA_023434145.1 Chloroflexota bacterium
CCATCTGCCCCATCGTATATTCTTTGAACACGGGCGGTAGTTTTTTCTTGGCCATGCCCCTATTGAATCACATCCCCTTTAAAATCGGAAGGGGCTGTCTCAATGTACTTTTGAGACAGCCCCAAACCCATTTCATCGTTTCGGAATAATGGGGTAGATCTCCGGGTCTTCCAGGAAGGGGTATCCCGCCAGCGACTCAGCATCCATCCGCTGGCTGAACGCCTGAGAATCATAGCCCCAGACGCAGTCCCGGAAGGGGAAGTCCTCGGGTTCTAAATCGAGCCAGGCTAGCGGGGTCAGCTCGCCGCGGTAGATCCAATGGGTTGGCACAACTTTGTATGTGCCAGCCTTTGCCCCCACCATGGTGGGATCAGGTTCAAAACCTTCTCCGGGCAGAATATACATTGCGCCTGTGCGCCACGGGCTGCGGCGTAGATGATTATGCTCCAGCGTGAAGTAGTAGCGCCGGATGCGGCTGCCCGCGTCATCCTCCAGAATGATGGAGGCATTGGACGTGCCGCTCCAGCCGGTACGGTCCAGCACGGCAAAGTACATCGCCCACAACGGATCTTGCGAGGCGTAAATCGCTGGCTGATTGCCGAACTCGCTGCTGTCGCTGCTGGCGCGAATGGGTCGCAGTACATCCAGTCCGCGGGTGTTTGATCCGTGCAGCATCAATCCGCGCGTAGATGCAAGATACTCCAGGAACAGGTACTTGGGATACTGCAGGTTGTAGGCAATATCCGCTGCTGGACCTTTTGCCCGTGCCGCATCAAACAGCTGATCGAAAGCACGCGCCGCCTCCGTCGAAACACTCAAGTCGGGCGGGCGCAGGCACGAATCAATGGGGAAGTTCTCTCGAATTTCTTGCTCATCTTTGGCGGTAATTTCTCTCATGCAATGATTATAGCGAATGGTAAACTTAGAACAATCAATCATAGGTGGAATCGTATGGGCACAGATGCGATATTCAATTATATTCAAGTCAACCAACAGTTGATTACCGGCGGGCAACCAACCGAGGAGCAGCTCCGCGCGGCAGCGCAGGAAGGGTGTACGATTGTCATCAATCTGGCAACCTTTCAGCCGGGGTTCTCATTACCCGATGAAGCCGGGCTGGTTCGATCTTTGGGTATGGAGTACTACGCAATCCCGGTGGAATGGCAAAACCCCACCCCAGCGGACTTCAACACCTTCGACGAACTAGTCAGCCGTCTGGGCGATGCAAAACTGTTGATCCACTGCCAGGCAAACTTCCGCGTAACCGCGTTCTACGGGCTCTATGCCATGAAACGCTTGAGATGGACCGCAGCGGAGGCAGATGAATTCCGCAAACCGATCTGGCAGGGCAGCGATTACCCCATTTGGGAGCAGTTCATCCAGGACATGCGAAGGCAAATCAGCGGCGAACCGTTATAAAGGGAGGGTTCCCATGCGTGTTGTGACGTATTCCGATGCGGGGGAATATCTGCAGCGCGTTGAGGCGCTGCTAGAACAGCAAGAGGTAGAAAACAGCCTGATCCTGGGCATCACAACCCGGCTGGTGGAACAGCCCGATTGGGAAAAGTACGTGCCCTACCTCGGCGTCGTTGAGGACGACGATGGGCAAGTTGTCCTCATTGCCGCAATGACCCCGCCCTTCCGGCTGCTGCTCGCGGCCCCGCCCGGTGGCGCGGATCTAGAGGCCGCGTCGCTGCTGTTAATCGAAAATCTACGCTCCGGCGACTGGTACGTGCCGGGGGTAAACGCCGAGCAAAGTCTCTCCACGTGCTTTGCACGCGCCTGGCAAACCGCCACCGGGCAGGGCTACGAGCGCAAGATGCGCCTGCGCGCCTATCAGCTTACCCAGGTGATTCCCCCGCCCAACCCGCCGCCCGGCTTCGTCCGCGAAGTGACCGCCGCAGACGTGGATCTGATCACCCAATGGCGGCTGGCGTTTATGAAGGAAGCGATGGGCGAGGAAGGGGATGAGGAGAGCGTCCGAGAACTTGTAGCAAAGCGGATTACTTCTCGCGATACCTACATTTGGGAAGATGACGGCCCGGCAAGTATGTGCGTGCGCTCCCGCCCGACAAAGCACGGCATTAGCATCGGGGCGGTGTATACCCCGCCCGAGAAGCGCGGGTATGGATATGCCTCCGCATGTGTCGCCGCCGTGAGCCAGAGGTTGCTCGACAGCGGCAAGCAGTTCACCACCCTCTTCACCGACCTGGATTACCCCACCTCGAACGCT
Source organism: Chloroflexota bacterium (assembly GCA_023434145.1). Lineage (GTDB taxonomy): Bacteria > Chloroflexota > Anaerolineae > Anaerolineales > Anaerolineaceae > DSYU01. The sequence continues at coordinate 2,234 of JAEYTI010000244.1, forward strand.
ATCTACCAGAAGATCGGCTATCGCCCGGTCTGTGACTTCACCGAGTTTGTATTTGTTTAGAATCACTTCAAAAATTATTTGGGAGTTTGTGGCGCGCCACAAACTCCCAAATAATTTTTGAAGTGATTCTACGCTCTTTTCATTTACATCCGAATCCGGCTATGCTATAAAGATAGAGATGACAAACACGCCGATGGACCGACTGGAAGAAGTCAGCCTGCTCATCCGGGCGAAATACCCGATTCTCTACATCCTCGCCTGGGAAGAGCGCCGGATTGTGGAGATGCTGCGCCGGGTCGCCGCGGAACGGCGCAAGCACCTTTATGGCTGGTCCGTAACCGACGGCATCCATCCACTGGATGATTACGACGGCCCGCCGATCGACCCGGCGTCCAGCAGCCCCCTGCGCGCATTGGAATACGTCGACCACTCTCGCGAGCCGGCCATCTTTGTGTTCAAGGATTTTCACCCCTTCCTTGACGAGCAGCGCGGGCTGAGCGAATACCCGCTCATCGTCCGCCGCCTGCGCGACCTGACCGATACGCTCAAGCGATCGGAGAAGACACTCATCATCCTCTCCCCCGTTCTGCGTTTCCCGATGGAACTGGAGAAAGAGATCAACGTGCTCGACTACGCCCTGCCCACCCAGCAGGAGTTAGAAACCTCGCTGGAGCGCGTACTCAACTCGGTGCGCGAGCAGGGCGGGCTGCGCATCACGCTGGATACGCAGATGCGCGAGAAGGTGCTCAAAGCCGCGCAGGGGCTCACCTGCACCGAGTGCGAGAACGTGTTTGCCCGCTCGCTGGTGCAGACGCGCTCGCTGGACGTGAGTGTCATACTGACCGAGAAAAAGCAGATCATCCGCCGCTCGCAGATTTTGGAATATTTCGACGCGCAGGAAGAGATGGACCGCGTAGGCGGCATGCCCCTGCTGAAAGATTGGCTGGCGAAACGTTCGCTGGCCTTTTCGGAACGGGCGCGCCAGTTCGGCCTGCCCGAACCGCGCGGGCTGCTGTTGCTGGGCGTGCAGGGCGCGGGCAAGAGCCTGGTCGCCAAGGCCATCGCCAACCAGTGGCAAATGCCCCTGCTGCGACTGGATTTGGGCAGCCTGTTTAGCGAGCTGGTGGGGTCATCCGAGCAGAATATGCGCACGGCACTGCGGCTGGCCGAATCGGTGGCCCCCTGCCTGCTGTGGCTCGATGAGCTCGAGAAAGGCCTGGCGGGAATCGCTTCCTCGCACCTCTCGGATGCCGGAACGACCGCGCGTGTTTTTGGCAACTTCCTCACCTGGATGCAGGAGAAGACCGCGCCGGTGTTCGTGGTAGCAACCGCCAACGATATCTCCATTCTGCCGCCGGAAGTGCTGCGCAAGGGCCGCTTCGACGAGATTTTCTTCATCGACCTGCCGAATGATGATGAGCGGGCCGAGATTTTTGCCATCCACCTGGCGCGGCGGGGGCGCAACCCGCTGGGCTTCGACCTGCCCCTGCTGGCGGGCAAGAGCGAGGGCTATTCCGGCGCGGAGATCGAGCAGGTGATCATCTCCGGGCTGTACGATGCGTTCGAGGCCGGGCGCGAGCTGTGCGACGAAGACCTGGTGAAGAATATCTCCGCCATGATCCCGCTTTCGCGCACGATGGAAGGACAGATTGCCCAACTACGTACCTGGGCCCGCACCCACGCCCGCCCCGCCACACCGTGGAACCCACAATTCGTGCCGCGCGGCGGTCCGCGCTACCTGGAACGGACGTAGCAAACCGATGGCCGCGCTACTGCAAATTCCGCATGGGTTCTTTCGCCGCAACCTCTCCAAAGTGGAGCGGGTGCTGGTGGCAGCCGGGCTTTCCACCGCGCTCTACGCGCTGATGTCTGCCCTGCCCACCTACCCTGCCCCCTGGGAAGCCGTGATCGCCACCGCCGTATTCTTCGTGCTGCTGTGGTCGCCGCCCGTAGCCCTCTTCGTGGCGGTGATCGCCGCGGTATACCCGCTGTACGGCGTCTCGGTCTACGTGGCGGTACTGTTCCTGGCGGTAACCCTGCTCGCGCAGCGGCTGATCATCAACAACATGGGCGGTACGCTGCTGGTGCTCACCGCGCCGTGGCTGGCGCAGGCCCACCTGGAATGGCTCGCGCCGCTGCTGGGCGGGCTTTGGTGGGGCCGCCGCGGGGCATGGATCGGTGCGCTGGCAGCGCTGTGGGGACAGATCTTCTTCGGCATGACCGGCCAATACGCCGATTGGATTGCCAACATGGGCATTGCCCCGCAGGTGAGCGGGCTGCTGGAACGTTTCGGCGCGGCTAACTCGCTCGAAACGCTGCGGCTGCTGGTCGAGCCGCTGGCGCCCAACCCCACCGTGCTGCTGTACCACCTGCTGCAGGTGGTGCTGTGGGGCATGGCAGCCGGGCTGGTCGGTGCAGCCTGCGAGAACAACTGGACTCAGCAGAAGCACCCCTGGCGAGCAGTAGCGCTGGCGCTTGCCGGGGCTGCTGGGCTGCTGGCGGGGCACCTGGCGCTGGCGAACTGGCTGGAGCAGTACAGCACATCCGACCTTGCCTGGATCATCCCCGGCCTTTGGGAGAGCGCTCTGTATGGGTCGCTGCTGGCAGTGGGCCTGGAAATCCTGCGTGACTTTGTCGAGCACCCGCTGGCGGTGGGACGCATGCCTTTCCGGCACGCCACGGAGCCCGCCCGAGATCAACGAGCATTCAAAGCCCATCTGGTAGCGGAAGAAGAACCGCAAACGGAAGGCAAAATCGCGGGCCTGCTGCGCTCTGCGGCAAGCCGGCTGCGAGGAAAGCCTGAAGCCAAACAACAACCAACGGAGAAATATCAATCGGCGCAAGCCGCCACCTCGAATGAAAAGCAGGGAGAATACACCCCGCTGCCCGTCCCTGAAAATCTACCCCGGCGCGATCCAAAAAAACAGCGCCCGGATGATATTATTAAAATCGAATTGGACTGAGCACCCACACGATCATGCAGCAGCACCGTCCCTATGCCTCCAACACCACGCGCCAGCGTTCCGTCAGCCGGGAAGAACGTTCTCCCGGCGCGCTGTACACGGCGCTGACCATTGGGGCAGTTGTGCTTCTGCTTTCGGTGACGTTTGCCGCGGATTGGATGCGCACACCGGAAATCACCATCACCGGGGTACCGCAGTTCCTCTCTCCCAACCAGGATAACAGCTACGACATTGCCATGCTCAACTACACCCTCTCCGAAGAGGCCAAGGTAAGCGCCATGGTGCTCGATGAGCATGGCAGTATGGTACGCGTCCTGCTTACCGAACAGAGCCAATCACCGGGCCAGCACTTTTTGGTATGGGATGGCGCGAACAGCACCGGGCAGGCGGTTGGCGACGGCAGCTATCGGATTGAAATCAGCGCGCACGGCTCGGTGCGCTCTAAATCCACCAGCGTAGTGCTGCTGGTGGATACCTTGCCGCCCAACTTGCAGCTCCTCAATATGCAAGACGGCACACGTGTGCGCGAGGATCTGCTAACCGTGGAAGGCGTAACCGACTCGAACGCCACCATCTGGATCAATGAGGCCTTCCAGCCCGTCGCGGTCGATGGCTCGGGGCGCTTCCGCACGCAGGTAACGCTCTTTGAGGGCGCGAACCGCCTGCAGGTGAAGGCAATCGACCCGGCAGGCAATACCGTCACCGTTACGCGTACCGTGGAACTGGTCACCGGCGCGCCGGAAGTGGCGATCACCAGCCCTATGGAAGGCGCTTGGATCAATAACCCGCTGGTGACGGTAGAAGGCCAGTCGCCCGCCGGTGTGACGTTGAAGATCAACAACCAAAATGTACCGGTCGCCCCGGATGGCCGTTTCCGCTTCGATGTACTGCTGGATGAAGGCGATCAGCGCATTACCGTCACCGCCATCGATGACGTGGGCAACATCGCGACGCTCGAGCGCATGGTGCGGGTGAAGACGCGCGGCCCCGCCCTATCTCTGAACGTTGCGGAGGGCGCGATGTTCTCCGATCCGCAGATCCTGCTTTCCGGCTCCACCAGCCCCGGCGCATCGCTGATGGTCAACCAGCAGCCGGTTCAGGTGGGCGCACTGGGCGATTTTCAGACCACGCTTTCGCTGTTTGAAGGAGATAATTCCATCTCCGTAGAGGCGCGCGACCAGGCAGGCAACGCCACCACCCTCACCCGCCGGGTGCGCTATGCTGTCCCCGCCGAGACCAGCGGCTGGGAAAAGCTGCTGGAGAACGCCAACAGGCTGCCATCTGCCACCATTCCCGCCATTCTGCTGGCGTCGCTGCTGCTTGGCATGTTCCTATATCGCGCCAACCAGCTCTCGCTGGAACTGTCGGTGGACACGCAGCGCTTTACGCCTGGAATGCCCGAAGAGAGCAAAACCCTCACCCTGCGCCTGGATCTCAACCACCCGGCGCGTGTAACGCTGGAAGTACTGGATGAAGAAGGCGACATACAGGCGACCCTGCTCGACAACCGCCGCCGCACCGCCCGCTCGCATACCTTCTACTGGGATGGCTACGATGATTATGGCCGCCCGGTGCAGCCCGGCGTGTACGTTGTTCGGGCAACCGCAGGTTCACCGCCCATTCGCGCCACCAGCGCTGTGCAGGTAGAGGTGGAGGAAGACCCCTACGTATACCGCCGCGCCGGGCAGGTAGAACGCCTGCAGGCAGGCGCTCCGCAGCAGAATCTGGCGGCCCGCCGCCGGTTACGACAGAACAGAAAACGAATGTAAGCTCCGTTCAAGATAAGGGTGTTTTTGTTGTGATTGGCCAGCGACGCTGGCAAATCACAACAAAAACACCCTTATCTTGAACGGATGGTATTGAGCGGTCAGGTAAAGAGCAGCGTGCGGATTTGTTTGGGGCCAAACATGATATGCGCTTGACCGTCTCGCAGCGCGATGCGATCGCCCACCGGCTTGCCCTCAAAGTTTACAGGCTGCGCGGATACAGGCCGTGGCAAGCCATCTGGCAGCGTTGAAAAGTCAAGCACTGTTTCTTTCGCGCTCGCATAAGGGTTGAACAGGCGCACCAGCAGTCCCTTACTTGCATGCTGTGCGCTGGTTAGAACGACCGGCCCGCGCACTTCGAACAGCCCGCCGGTTGGCGAAAGGGAGGCCGAGCCGCGCAGACGCAGCACATCATTTCGAACAAGCTGCGCCGCGCGAATTCCACCCGCAATCGCCTGCCCCCGTTGGAACAGGGACTCCCGTTCCGGCTCTCCTTGCAGCGGAATAATCCAATAGTGGAAATGCAGCGGTCCTTGCAACTGCCCGCCCGGCTCACCATCAGTAAACACTGTGCGGCCCGTGGCTCGGAATAGAGTCAGCGCCAGTGTGCGCTCCGGTACATCCTGGACAGCCGCTTCCAACTGCCCGCTACTGATCACTGCCAGTCCACGCTCCTGGTCGAATACTGCCGCAAAACTCTGCATTGGGCGCGTTTCTACCTCCGGCTCGCGATAGAGCGCATTATCGGCGCGCAGGGCAACGGGACGCTCCACCACATCAAACGGTGAATCCATCCAGCAGGTCTCTGCCAGCGCCTCACTCGGGAACAGCACGCGCAGGCGGTGATCCTTCACGTTGTTCAGCACATGCGTCTCCACCTCGACCCAATCTGCCCCGGCGCGCAGTGTCACCAAGTTATCGATCACCAACTCGTGCATCTCTTCCGAGCGAGTCATCGCGTCAAACTGGAATGCTGCGGGCAGAGACATCACGTTTCGCAGCCGGAAAGTTGCCTTGTGCGGTCCGTTCGCGGCGATCGCAATGCTGATACGGCCGCCGAGAGAATAGAAGCCCTGGTCATTTGCCGCTGGGCCAAAATTCCACCCGTCGCCAATGTCAGCACGGTCTTCAAAAGTCAGCAGGTTGCGGTACGATTGTCCACTGCGCTTATCCAGTACTGTTAGCGTGCCGTCTGGCTCAAATTCTACACGCAGGTGCTCGTTTTCCATCGCCCGGTGCGATACCGCCAGCCCGCCAGATGATCCACGGACCGGTTCGCCGGGGCGGCCAGGGCGCACAGTGAGCGTGGTATATCCCAATGCAGGGATCTGCAGCGGCAGGCTGATGCGCACCTGGTGCACTTTGTAAGCCTCGGGGAAGGTGGTGGCGGCAGCACGGAATCGTGAGCGGTTGAGCGACTGCCCCGTACGCTGATAGGGAATCTCTTCATCCCCGGCGTCAAAAATGCGAAAAACCGGCAGCGACTCAAAGTGGCCCATCATCTCGCTCGTCACAGGCCACTCCACAGGCACATCCAATTCCAGATCAACGATACCGTTCACCCGGCTTGCGGCAGGGTTGAATACCACCACGCGCAGCGCTTCCGGCTGCAAATCTCCGGCAACCGCTGCGGCGATGTGCCTGGCGGCTTCCTCCGTCACCCGGTCGACGATGCCCTCGCATTGATGGAAGCGGTAGACCATATCCTGGTGAACTGCGTCGATACTGCACCCACAGATTGAATCATGCGGGTGGTTCTGGATCAGCCACTTCCATGCAACGTCGAGATAGCCCTGTGGGTAAGGCAGCGTGTTCGCCAGGGCCGCAAATGCGCTAAGCGGTTCGGCCCATTGGGTCAACAGGCTCTGGCAGCGGGCGTTGGCCTGTTTAATCCACACCCGGCTGGAGGTAACGCCGGGGATCAACCACTGCTCATCCATTGCCACGTGGTACAACCCCGGCTCGCGCAGTTCGCCCTCCACTATGGTTGAGATGGAATCACGCAGGGGAGCCAGTTCATCCAGGTAGCCGTCCAGCGTCGAATGGATGATCTCAAAGCGATCGTCAGGCTGGACCAGGTGTTTCGCCAGTACACTGTACGCCCGAGCATCCCACTCCATGTGATCGCCGCCATCAAACAGAAGGATTGGGCCTAATTCGGTTCGTTCATTTTCATCATCCAGGTAAGCTTGCAGCCGATCTTCAATCTCCTCTAACGTTGGCTGCGGAAGCTCAGGGCGCGCGCCACGCACCTGAGCGGCAAACGAGCAGTAACCTATCTGACCAAAGCGATACGCCGGCAGTTCGGTGCCATCTGTGCCGCGCCAGCGGAACAGCCGCCTGTCCGCCAGATTGATCCCGCGCCACAAGAACGCGCCGCGGATATCAAACCCTGCCAGAATCTGCGGCATCTGGCTGTTATGTCCGAACATATCACACAAAAAGCCCGCATCAGAAGGCTCTGCTCCAAATTTCCGCGCCACCGCTCGACCAAGCAGCAAATTGCGGATCAATGACTCACCAGAAACCAGGAACTCATCGGGAAGCACGTACCAGGGGCCAACCCGAAAATGTCCGTCCTGTACCAGTGAGCGCACCTGTTCCGTGCGCTCTGGGCGTACTTCCAGGTAATCCTCCAGGATAATGGCCTGCCCATCCGTTTGGAATGGCCCGCACAAATCTTCGCGCTGCCAGCCATCCAGCACATTGTCGAGCAGTTGTACCAGCCGGAAGCGGTAGTCTTGGAACGTCTGGTACCATTCGCGGTCCCAATGGGTGCTGAGAACATAGTGCACTTTTCTAGGCATGTTCCTGCCTCGCTTTCGGTTTTTTGGGAGATTCAAACGGGCTTTTTTCTAAGGATCTTTTCGGGTTTCGATGAGGTTTGATGGGTTGGGGTGGTGAAACCACCCCAACCCATCAAACCTCATCGAAACCCATATTGAGCGTTTCATAATTATATCCACACTAGCGAATGCAACCGGCGCTGAAAATGGTAAAATAACAGTGCACCGTCTGCCGACGGCGCGAAGAGGGGGAAATACCGCGAAGGAGGAAGTATGCAATTGGATCCGGTGGAATCCAGCATGCTGGCGGCAGTGGGGTATGACCCCGCCTTGCAGGCACTGGTGGTGCTGTTTAACAGCGGCAGAGCCTACCAGTACATGAACGTGCCGCCGGAAGTTTTCCAGGGGCTCACCACTGCGCGCTCCAAAGGGCGGTTCATGCTGGACAATGTGATCGATCACTACCCCTATACCATCTTCAAAGGGTGGAAGAACCTGCGGGGTTGAAACAAAGGAGACGAACGATGCCGAAAACCAATAATACCCAAGACGAACGGCAGCTCATGAAGCTGATTGAAAAACTGCATGTACCCGAAGACGTGCGGACCGGATGGGTAGAGCGCATCCGCAACGGCGAGATGAGCGAAGAACTGGCGGAAGAGATCCGCGCTAAATTGGGCGAAACGGCAGGCGACGAGCATGCCGAAGCAGCCCGCACCCGCCACCTGGTGGAGCTGTCGATGGTGGTAAAGCGATGGAGGTTAAGTACCCAATCGCGCAACTTTGGCCGAAAGTAACCCGCGGAGTTTCATCCTCTGCCCGCTTCTTTTTGGGCGGTGGAAACGAAAGCCCCCGGGATTCTCAACAAGGATCCCAGGGGCTTTATAATGAGACGGGAGAACGAATTCAATGAAATCGGTTGCGCGCGCTTTGAACCCCTGGCGAATTTTCCGCAAAGTGTTCTCCTGGCTGTTCCGGCTGTGGGGCAACTATAAGCGCTTGCTGCTCGTGGTGTTCATCCTCATCGCGCTGGGCGGGTTTATCCTCTCACTGGAGCCGGCAACACGGCAGATCATCGCGGTAGGGCTGTTCGGGCGCCGTTCGGTGATCGTGCTCCTGCTGTTGTTTAGCCTGGTAACACTCTCATTGTTGTGGTCTGCTGGGCAGCGGCTCGATACGTGGATCTTCCTGCGATTTAACCTGCGCGGATACCATCCCCTATGGCTGGACCGGGTAATGTGGGCTGCCACGCAGATCGGCAACGGAGCCGTGGGCATCCTCACCGGCGTTGCGCTGTACTTCTTGCGACAGGGGCGGCTGGCCGTGCAGCTTCTGCTGGGCATCCTCACTTTGTGGCTTGTCGTCGAGCTGATCAAGGCCATCGTGGAACGCTCGCGCCCGTTCCTCGTGCTGGAAGGCACGCGCATCATCGGCTGGAAGGAGCGAGGCAAGTCTTTCCCCAGTGGGCACACCGCACAGGCCTTCTTTATGATGACCCTGTTAAGCCTGGAACTGCCATATGGGCCACTGTTCACCGCTGCCGCCTACTTCCTGGCAGCCCTGGTGGGCTTCACGCGCATCTATGTCGGCGCGCACTACCCCCGCGATGTGATTGGCGGCGCCGTGCTGGGCAGCGTGTGGGGCATCCTCACCAGCATGGTGCAGGTGTATCTATCAACGGGAACGTTTTAGAGTCGATTTCACCAAGCGGGAAGCAATGCAGCCACCCCGAACGGGGTGGCTGCATTGCTTCCTCGAATTCTTACACCTTATCGACCGGATCGTTCGGGTCGATCTCGTCGTGGTTACCGGTGACGAGAACCGCCCCGGTCGTTCTTCCACCCTGCACCACGCTGCCCCGCTGCCAGGGTGTACCGATGGCAGGCAGCAGCCAGCGGTCCAGGCCAATCCAGCCGGCCGTCTTCCAGGCCAGAATCAGGAAGATGGTGAATAGAAACATTAGCGGGTTGATGCTGGCAGTACCAGCCATCATGAAGTTCCAATTGAGAAACGCCCCCGCGAAAGCGGCAATGCCAACAAACGCACCCAGAATCAGCGCGATGCCCACCAGAATTTCTCCTGCCACAATCAGCTTCGAGAACCATGTATACGAGCCAGAATCGAGCAGGCCTTGAAGGAACGCGCGGTACCAATCGAAGGCAATGGCCGGGCGAGCGGGGGCATCGGGCACGGCAACCGCACGCTCCCAGAAGCCGCGCAGGGCTTCGCCGGTTTGCGTCCAGCCGGGGTTGCCCAGCTTGCCCAGGCCAGAAGTGAGCCACTGGTACCCAAGGTACAGGCGCAGCAACAGCCATAACCACGACCAGCGCGTGTTGCTAAAAAGATCCACCACAAATGGGGGATCGGTTATCACAGTATTGTTATTCAGTCGGGTAGTTGACACGTTCTCCTCCAGAAAAGATTGGCCCCCTATACTTCGAGGCCGTCCAATACGTACTTGGACGGCCTCATCAGGGGAAGCACGAGTTCTTGCAGGTAGAACCTGCTATACCACTCGCCTTCCGAAAATGAGAGAGACGACGAACAGGATCAAGAACAGCCAGAAGAGGATCTTGGCAATATCAGCGGCAGCGCCAGCGACACCACCAAAGCCCAACACGGCCGCGATGATCGCGACAACCAGGAAGATGATAGCCCATCGTAACATGTGTTTTATCTCCAGTATGGTTCGTAACCGTAGTAGTCGTAGATTCCGGTAAGCCAATCAACGTCGCCCGTTAATGGCCAATGGTCTTTGTCAAATCCAGGCGCCTTTTTCAGCACCTCTTTCGGGACGTTTAGAACAAATACTTTTCGATTCGTATCTACTGAAAGTGCATCCCAGGGAATAGCAAAGAGCTTTTCGCCAAGCCCCAAGAAACCACCAAAGGAAAGGACCACATAAGCAACACGCCCCGAGCGGATGTCGATCATGATGTCTTCGATCTTTCCCAGGTCTTCACCCTGTGGATTGACCACGCCATCAGACGACAACGATGAAGCCGACAACGCTTCTGGGTATGGATTCTCTGGTCGCAACTATCCCTCCTTTTCACCGGTTTTTCGAGTGTAAGCCGCAAATAACGATGTGGCGGTTGATCTTCAGTAATGCTGTAGATAGATCAGCACCCGGTTATCAGAAAGGTTCTCGTTGCGTTCCTGGAACCTTTGAAACAACCAGATTCAGATTACCGGTTTTCATCTGCTTTAACAATTGGGGAATCAGGAAAGAAGGGATGTAGGGATTTCCCCCTTAATGGTATTGTTTACCCAAAATCGACCAGGTACATTTGTATGATTGCGCCAAATGTCAACCGTAATCAACCCCAAAAATAACAGGGGCTGTCCGAAAGTTCTTTCGGACAGCCCCTGCCTGGTAGTGGAAGTATTTTTTGGTCACTGCTCAGCCGCGAGGCTTTTGTGCGAATCGCGGGCTTCGCCCGCCTTATAGGGAGCGATTCAAATGCAACTGCTCAGTTACATCAAATAGACTCGCACCCGGTCGCCGTCTTTATCATCCACTTCTACGGTGATCGGATCGTGTGTGTGTTCCAGCGCCTCGAGCACAGGGATGATCTCCTTCCCCCGGATCTGCTTTGCACCTGCTCGATCCATATGCTCACCGGCTGGACCGTTGAAAATGCGGTCGCCAAATGTGTGCAGGAACCAACGCGCCAGACCCAACGGAATCGGTGCACTGATAGAAACGCGGCTGCCATCGGCATCCTGCACGCGGATGTGCGCCCAGCGGGCGGTACGGCTCCACGCGCCGATGATGATGACCAGCAGCCCCAACAGAAGTGGGAACCAGGAGAAGATAAACCACCCCGTCCGGTCATTGGTCAGCGCCCAATTCATCAGCAGGGCAGAAGGGGTGAAGATGAGGATCCCAACCCACAAGATTACCAGCCAGGCATACTTCCAGTAACCCAGGTCTGGCTTCACGTCATCCGCTATGGGCGGGGCGATCACCGCTTCAGGCCTCAAAGGCGGAGGCGGCGCCTCTTGCTCCAGCGCGGAAAGCCGGAGCGCGGCTTCTTCTACCGAAAGCAGGCCCAATTTCACCTGCTGTAAGATTTGCATCAAATCTGAGTTCATGCGGTACCTCTTTGGCGAGCACGACAGACGGATTTCAACAAAATTGTACCCGAAATTTTGTCGAAATCCTTGTAACTACATAGCGGGTCTCTGGATTTTGCCGTGGTTGTAGGGAGGGGTTACCGTGCAACCCCTCCCTACAACCACGGCAGTTCCCAAAGAGCCTACATAGCCGCAGGGGCTTTTTCAGTGAATCGGACGCTCGCATTGTGAGATACTGCTTCCCCCCGCCTGAAAAAGATCTGTGGGTGACGCAAACGCTTCGTGTTTGCGTCACCCACAGAAAAACGCTACGCTGGCCCCGCAGGGAGCGATTCCAATGCAGGCACGCGCCAGGGTTGAGCATTAACAAATTATCGCTTAAACGACAGCCTCCGCTGAGGGCGGTAAACTCAGCGGAGGCATTCGCCAAAGGAGGAGACAGAAATGAAAGGTATGGAATGTCCGTACTTCTTTCGTCTCGCCGATAATCATACCACCCGGGCGATCGTGCGAAAAGGTACAAAGTCATTGAACGAAGCTGACGAAGATCCTCCAAAGCGCTGCGCTTTATCCCGCTGTGATATTGCAATCCTCCTTCTTAGGACAGAACAAATTGGAACAATCGTTCCTTGCGTATATGAAAACAGCCCTGGCAGTCGCTTGACGCTTTCAAATGGTTATGCTACTATCATTAGAAAATTGTTAATCCACCGTTAGTTATTATTCGACAGGCAGTTTCAAAGCATCCGGCAAACCACAACTGCCGGGGCATCCGCACAATAAGGAGATTCCAGAGATGAAAGAGAATTCGAAGATCGTCTTGCTGGTAGTCCTCGCCTTCTTGCTGGTAATGACGGCCTGTACGCGACAGGCCTCTACAGCACCAGTGAGTCAGCCGTCCCCTACCGCCGATGTCCCCTTCCCCGTCAGCACGCCGGGCCTGGGCGCATTTGGGACTCAGACGGCCATTGCCAGCACACCGGCCGACACGCTGCCTACGAACACTGCGCAGGTAACGGTTGAGACGTTGGTTGCTCCCACTACCGACACCGAAACGGGTGGCGGCGTTGTGCAGCCCCCAGATGGCACGGGCGGCGAGGTAGCTGCGCCGACAGCGCAGGTGGTACCGGCTGGTCCAATCCCAGAGGTGGTTCGCCCCTCCTCCTACACGCTGCAGAAGGGTGAATGGCCCATCTGCGTTGCCCGCCGCTTCAACTTGGATATCTCAACCTTCTTCAGCACCAACGGCCTGTCGATGTCTTCAAAGCCGGCCGCTGGCACCGTTTTGAGAATCCCTGCGGAAGGCTCTTGGAACACCGGTGTGTATGGTCAGCGCGCGCTGCGCCCGCACCCCACCACCTACACCGTCGGTTCCGGCGATTCGATCTACTCGATCGCCTGCTACTACGGCGATGTTGACCCCAGCCAGATTCGCGCGGCAAACAACCTCACCTCGGATGCCTTGACAACCGGCACTGTTTTGCAGATCCCGTAACTTGCGGCTGACCCCGGCACGATAGAAAACATGCAGTGCGCTCTTGAGCGCAAAAGAAATTTCGGTTACGATTGGGCCGTCCTAACAGCATTGGACGGCCTAAATTCTTTAAAGGATACCCCCATGCCCCATACTCCGATCGGTGAAGAGTTGATCTATCATGGCCGCGTGTTTGACCTTGTCCGCGCGACCTTCCGGCTGCCGAACGAAAAAGAGCACACTTACGATCTGGTGAAACACCACGGCGCGGTCACGATCGTTCCACTAGATGACCAGGGCAGGATCTGGTTTGTACGCCAGTTCCGTATTGGCGCCGGCGATACGCTACTAGAGCTGCCTGCCGGGCTGCTAGAAGAAGATGAATCGCCTGAGGCTTGCGCTGCCCGAGAGGTTCAGGAAGAAATCGGCATGGCGGCGCGAACCATCGAAGCACTGGGGTCATTCTACATGGTTCCAGGCTACTCCACCGAAAAGTTGACTGCCTTTCTGGCGACCGGGCTGTATGAATCTGTACTGCCGGGTGACGAAGACGAGTTTTTGGAAGGCGTTGGCATCCCCGCGGGTGAGGTCTTTGCGATGATCCGCGCCGGCGAGCTGCAAGATGGCAAAACGCTAGCGGCGCTGCTGCTAGCCCTGCCGCGGCTGGCCCACCTGCCCGGTGTGATGGAATAAGAACCTATCCGAAAATTGTTTGGTGTTTGTTGATCGGGTGGCGTAGCCACCCGATCAACAAACACAAGTAATATTTTTCGGATAGGTTCTAAGCTGGTATTTTGTGGCATGATTTAAGACCAAAATACTGGACGAATTGTCCGACCCCGCCTACAATTAAGGGTAGTATGCAATTACGTCACCGACAAGGGGAGTAACCCAAACATGTTCTATACCATCGTTCTTACGCTGCACAACATTCTACGCTGGGTCGTTCTGATCGCCGCCCTGCTCACCATCATCCGCTCAATCAACGGCCTGCGCTTCAAGCGCGGCTGGACAGCATCGGATAACAAAGCAAGTATGTGGTACGTCAGCTTTTTGGATATCCAACTGCTGCTGGGACTGCTTCTCTACTTTGTCCTTAGCCCGGTCACCACAGCAGCCCTGCAGAACTTCGGCGGCGCAATGGGCAACAGCTCTGTACGCTTCTTCCTCATTGAACACTCAGTGATGATGTTCATCGCCGTGGTGGTGGCGCATGTGGGCCGCACGCTGGTAAAGCGCGCCGCCGATGCTGCCGCCAAGCACCGCCGCAACGCCATCTGGATGGCAATCAGCATTATCATTGTGCTCGCATCGATCCCGTGGCCATTCTATCCCGCCGCCCGCCCGCTGCTGCGCTTCTTTGGACTGTAAAAAAGGAGAAAGAGCGTGTTGAAAACGCAAAACGTTTTCAACACGCTCCTCAATATTAAAAGACAAAAAGAGTGGCCCACCGCGCGGTGGGCCACTCTTTTTGTCTTTTAATATTGAGGCAACCCTGCTCAATTAGTACGAAGCGTCGTTCTGAGCCGCCTCGAGCAAGCCCTCAACGCGAGCCCACAGTTCGCGAATATTGATCGGCTTAGACATATACACGTCACAACCGGCTTCCAGTGCCTTTTCCGCGTCACCTTTCAGCGCATTGGCCGTGATGGCGATAATCGGCACATACAGCAAGTGCTGGTTGCCGCTGGCGCGTAGGCGGCGGGCGATCTCGTAGCCGTCGATATCGGGCAGGTTGATATCCAGCAGGATCAGGTCAGGGTTTATCTCCTCTGCCTTCTTGAGCCCATCCGTACCATTCGGCATCCCCACCAGTGTATGGCCGATTGCTTCGATGGCACGCCGTACGAGCGTCATGTTATCGGGGTTATCCTCGATATACAAGATGGTTGCTTTCATGAAAGTTTCTCCTTCTCTTCCGGCTTGCCTTTCTGCTCGATCACTTCAACAACCTGGTTCACAAACGCCCGGACTGGGATAGAACCCTTCTGATACAACCCTTCGATATTCCCGTTCAGCCGCCGCTGATCTTCCGGATTGATATCTTTCGCGCTCACCACAATCACCGGAATGGCAGATGTCCGTGGATCTAACTTCAGCGCTTCCATCACGCTAAAACCGTCCATTTCTGGCATGGTCAGATCCAAAATTATTAGATCGGGAAGGCGCTGGCGTGCTTCCGCTAATCCTTCTAAGCCGTTTTTCGCGTGGAACACCCGATACGATTTGCGTGCCTCCAAAAACCGGCGGATCAGCGTAGCGTCATCCGAGTTATCGTCTACCAATAAAATGGTCTTTGTCTTTTCATCAAGATTTTCCAGGGCAGCGATAAGGCCCTCTTGGGGGACGGGGAGTTGCTGCTCGCTGAGCGTCACATCGACCCGCCACTGGTCACCCAGCACATGCTTCTCTACTGGGAAGGTGTGCCCGGTGCAGTTAACCACAACCAGTTCGTCCGACCCAATCGTTCCCTGGCGGATCATCTTTTCCGTTCCAGCGAAAGCGACAGCAGCAGCGGGTTCGGCTGCCGTGCCTTCCGCTTTCGCCAGCCGCAGCATCGCCTGGAACGCCTCCGTATCCGAGACACTTTCCATTGTACCACCTGTGCGCATTAGCAAGGTGTGCAGGTACGTATAAATTTTGCCTGGGTCGCCAGTAGAAAGGATGGCGATTCGCGTTGCAGGGATCACCGGATCGGCGACCGATTTTCCCGCATGGAAGGCCTGTACCATGGGCGCGCAGCCTTCGGCCTGAATAATGCCAATTTTCGGGATGCGATCGATTAACCCAGTCTCGTACAGTTCCTGGAAGCCGTGATAAACGCCCAGCGGGCCTAATCCGCCGCTTACCGCCTGAATATACCAATCGGGCGCCTGCCAGCCGAGCTGTTCGACAATCTCGTAGGCAATCGTCTTCATTGCCTCGCGCGCGGGGATGCTGTTCGCGCCGCGATCATATAACAAGCCCCGCCGGGTAGCAAATTCCGCGGCGATCTCCTTGGTCTGATCGTACGTGCCCGAAACCTTCACCACTTCCGCGCCGTATAAGGCCGCTTCGCGCAGCTTCTCCTGAGGCACAAGACTGGTCATGAATACCCACAGCTTGATGCCCAGGCGCGCGCATGCCGCCGCATATGCTACAGCCGCATTGCCGGTTGAGGCAATGACGCATTCGCGCACGCCCGCCTCATACATCGCCGAGACGGAGATAACCGCCTGGCGATCTTTGAATGAGCTGGTTGGCCCATAGCGCTCGTCTTTGACGTACAGATTGGGGTGCCCTACCTGCCCGCCAAAACGCCGTGCCTGCTGAAGCGGAGTCCAGCCAACATTTTTAAAATCCAGTGTTTCGTGTTCGAAAACTGGCAGCACATCGTGGTAGCGCCAGATGTTGTAGGAGCGACCACGCAGCCCGCGCAGCACTTCACGCTTGAAAGCAGTGTAATCATAGCGCGGTTCCATCCAGCTCGCCCCGCACGCCAAACAGATTGTCGGCGCAAGCTGTTGGTACGGCTGCTGGTTACCACACATCACACATTGAACGCACAGAGGAAACGCCATTTAGTCCTTCACTCCACCGGTTAACCCTTCACGGCTTCAAACGGTAATTCAATAATAAAGGCTGAGCCTTCGCCATTTACCCCCGTGCTCTCGGCGGTAAGATAACCACCGTGCAATTCTACTAAGCGGCGGCTAATCGGCAGCCCCAGGCCGGTTCCGCCCACTTTGCGTGTGGTTGACGTATCGACCTGGCTAAACGACTCAAACACCATCTCCAGTTTATCCGGCGGAATGCCAATACCGGTATCCTGGAACCTTACCCAAAGGCGGCGCGCTTCTTTATCCTGGCGCACCGAAATCGTGATTCCGCCGCGTTCAGTAAACTTAACGGCATTGGAAACAACGTTAATCATTACCTGTCGCAGGCGAACGCGGTCGGCCACCACATCCAGTCGATCTTCTGAATCAGGCGCGATAAGCAGGTACAGACCTTTTTCGCGCACCAGCGAGCTGGTGATATCGATGGTCTCTTCCAGAAGATCGCGCAGCAGGAACTTGTCATAAGAGAGATTCATGCGGCCTGCCTCAATCTTCGCCATATCGAGAACGTCGCTGATCAGGCTGAGCAGGTGCTTGCCGTTTTTCTCGATCAGGCGAATATCGTTGGCCATCGTCTCTGTTAGCGGGCCATCCAGCTCCAGCAGGAGCACATCTGCGAAGCCGAGGATCGAGTTGAGCGGGGTGCGCAGCTCGTGGCTCATATTCGCCAGGAAGGCCGACTTGAGATGGTCCAATTCCCGCAGGCGTTCAACCGTAGCTGCCTGTTCCGCGTATAACTCGGCGTTTTGCAAGGCAACCGCAACTTGCGAAGCCAGGGTGGTGTAAGTACGAGCGTCATCGCGTGAAAAGCGGTTGACGCCCGGCGACTGCACGTTGAACACGCCCAGCAGGCGATCACCAACCACCATAGGGATGTCCATCTCCGCGCGGGATTCTGGCAGGTACGGATTGGCCACAAAACCAGGGTCGGTGGAAGTGTCGTTGACAATGATTACCTGGCGTTCGCGGGCCGCCCGCGCTGCCGGGGCAGGCGAGTCAAAATGCAGATACTGGTGCTGGTTCAGCATCATGCGGCCGATTTCACCCGAACCCGCAGCCACTTCCAGGATGCCTTCGCGCTCGCGCAGCAGATACACTTGCGCATGGTACAGGCTAAAGCTCGATTTTGTCAGGTCTACCACCGATTGGAGCAGTTCCTGCGGATCGAGGATGGTGGAAGCGGCGGTAGATACCTGCGCCACCGTCTGAAGTTCTTGCGCGCGGCGGCGTGTCTGATCGAACAGGAGCCGGTTGTTTACAACCACCGCCGCCTGGCGAGAAAGCGACGCATACAGGCGGTATTCCTGCTCGGTAAAGTTATGCGGTTGGTCCCAATGGATGAAGATCGCGCCAACCCAGCGGCTTTTGATCGCCAGCGGCAGGACGGCTACCGCCCTCGCTCCGGTTTTAACGAACAACTCGCGCGTGTCATCTTCCAGCCGCGAATCGGTATTCACATCGCTGATCAGGAAAGGATTTTCCGGATCGCGAAGGATCTTCCAATAGATGGGGTAGTCGCCCAGCAAGAAGTGAGCGCTCACCGGCACTACCTGCGCGCCCTCTTCCGGGTACCAAATAGCCGAAAGCGTTAACCCCTCGGGTTTCCCCTGGTCATCCAGCGTGACGAAGAACAGGCGGCTGTCGCGCACGCCTGAATCCCGCGAGGGCTCAGAGACCGATGAGAGCGCTTCTTCCAATGACTGCGCCGTGCTCAGGCGGGCGCTGATTCCATACATCAGCTCGGTTTCGGCCAGGGCCTGCTCGCGCTGTTCCGCCAGGCGCAGGCCGTCCAGATGTGCACCCAGGCGCTCGGTGATTACGTTCACCAACCCGGTAACGTCTTCCTGCTCCACAGATTTGGCGTCGACGCCCAGTTGGCCGACCACTTCCTCGCGCACTTTCAGCGGGAAGGTGCGGCGGCCCAATTGGGCAGCAGGGTCTTCCAGTGGAAAAACCCGCTGCTGATCATACTCGTATCCTAAATCCGTTTTGCCAGCACTTGCCAAATACACCTGCCAGCTCTGGTAGGTGAGGCGGCGAATGGCTTCTTCTGTTTCGTTGCGGAAGTGGCGCGACTCTTCCAGCAGGCGTAAGTTTTCAACCTGTTGAGCCAGCCGCTGTGCGAGTGTTTCTACCAGCCCGGCATCTTCATCGTCCAGTTCTGTGCCTGCTACCTGAAGGCTTCCCAGCAGCTCGCCGCCTACACGAATAGGCGTTTTGTAGCCTTCTTCCGGAGCACTTTGGGCCACTGAAGGTTGTTCAAAAACAATATCGACCGGCGAACCATCCTGTGCCCCGGCAATCAGGGCGTTCAGGTCGATGGTAGGTTGCAATGTCTCAGTTAGATCGTGACCAGACTGCCGCGCCAGCCGCTGAAACGCCTGTTCGGCGTCTCCTCGCGAGCGTTCAGCTTCATCCAGCAGGCGCAGGGTTTCAATCTGCCGCGCCAACTGCTGGGCCACAGCATTTAACAGTTCGGCGTCATCTTCCGTCCATGTGTGTTCAGGGTCGCTTTCCAGTAGCAGCTTGCCGATATTCTCACCAGAAAGCTGGATTGCAGCGTCGAGCACGTTCTGTACGCCTTGCGTAGTGCCGATCACCGTACCTGGCGAGTCGATCGCCTGCACATCCGATTGGTCGAACCGGAAGCCAATCTGCTCGCTGCGGTTGATGCCGTCTAAAAATTCGCTCCACCCTGAGGATGTTGGCGTGTAGGTAAGAATACTGCCATCATCCTCTTTAAACAGTTTCCCCAATATGCTCTGCGCCGCGTCCGGCCCCAGCGCCTCCTCACCAGAAGGCCCGGCGCCTTGCGCGCGACCATCGTCTGGCTGAGAAGGCGGCGCGGCGAACGATTTAGAAGCCCACTCCGGCGGTATCTGCACAGCATCACCGGCAGGGGGCAGTGATGCTTCCCCCTCCGAGGGCTGCGGATCGACCGGGGCGATCTCAGCGAACAATTTATCCAGGCGGTTCTTGTACTTTTTTGGCATTCCGTTTCCGCTTTATGGTTGCACTTCGAATTCGGTTCGCGTGATTTGCGGGCCTCACCTTACGAGGCGTCTTCCGACTTCCGTTCCAGCCCAAGGCGGACGGCGGTGTGTTGCGCGCCAAGGGCGCGGCCAATTTCACGCACAGCTACCTGGAGGGCATTCTCCACCGAGTTGGTCGCCTGGATGCGCTCGCTGATCGCATTGATCAGCGCTTCGCGCTCCGCCTGGCGTTGCGCGCGGGCGTACGAGCGAGCGTTCTGCAGTGAGACGGCCACCTGAGCGGCCAGCGTGGTCATAATGTTGGCATCTTCATGGCTGAAGCGTTCGATAACCTCATCCTGAATATCCAGAACACCCAGCAGGCGATCACCGGCGATCATTGGCACGGCCATTTCAGAGCGTGTATCTGGCAGCAGCGGGTTGGACAGGAAGTCTGGGTCCAGGCGCACGTCGTTGACGATGACGCCGCTGCGGGTGCGAGCTGCACGAGCGACCAGCGATTTTTCTATGTCGAGCGACAGGGAGCGACCTTCTGCCACCATCTTGCGCCCCACCTCGCCAGCGCCCTTCGTAAGCACCAGTCGTTTGTTATTTTCATCCAGCAAGTAAACGTGCGCGTGATATAGATCAAATGCCTGTTGGGTCAGGTCTACCACCGTCTGAAGCATTTCATCCGGGCTCTGAATGGTCGCAACCGTTGTGGCGACTTCGGCCACCCGAGCCAGTTCAGTGGCGCGCTTGGCAATCAATTCCTGGGTCTTGCGCGCTTCGGTAATGTCTTCGGTGACTACCAGCAGCAGAACGGGCTGGTTATCTTCGTCGACTACTGGCGCCTTCACCGTGTGGAGAATGCGCACCTGACCATCGCTGCCGGTGGCCTTTTCTTCAGGCACATCCACCAACGAGCGCTTCTCCAGCACCTCCGCGTCGGCTGCGCGGAAGGCTTCAGCCTGTTCAATAGGATAGAAGTCGAAATCCGTCTTGCCAATAACCGCATCGGAAGGGATGCCAAACAAGCGTTCTGCCGCCTTATTCCACATCACGAACTCGTACGTCTTTGCGTCCTTGGCCAGAACGGCGACGGGCATGTTGTCGAGCACAGCTTGCAAGACACGGCGCTGGCTTTCGATCTGTTCCGATGCCAGATGCTGCTCGGTGATATCCTGGTTGGCGCCGCGGGTCTTAATCGTCTTTCCATTCTCGTCTTTCACCACGGTGATCATAACGCGCAGGTAGCCCATGGTTCCATCCGCATAGTAGAAGCGATGTACCACGTTGCTGGTGTAATTGGGGTCTGTAGTTTCAATTGCCTTTCGGGTTTCTTCAGCAACCAGACCGGCGTCATCGGGATGAGCAAATTTTTGCGCGTAGGTGCTCACGTGCATCTGATAGCCACCTTCAGCCTCTGCCGTCGTGCGCAGCATGGCGTAGAACTCATCATTGAAGGTGAACATCAATGTCTCCAGATCGAGTTCCCAGTTGCCCATGCGAGAAACGCGCAGCGCTTCTGAAAGCTGGTTCGATGTTTCGCGGAAGAGGGTTTCGGAGGCCAATGTTCGTTCCAGCAACTGCTGGGTCTCCACCTCTGCCAGGTGCTGCTCGGTGACATCCTGGTTGGCGCCGATGATGCGCACCGTGCGGCCCTCAGCGTCCTTTTCAATTGCGATGCGGACTACCGTCCAGCGGATCTCACCATCGGCGAGGATCGTCCGGGAGGAAAGTTCCTGCGTGAAGTTCGGATCGGGAGTGTTGAGCGCCACGGCCATGCTGGCGCCCATTTCTGCGCCATCATCTGGGTGGACGAATCTGCTGGCATATACCGGCGCCGGTACGCGATAACCGCCCATCTCTTCAGCAGTTGTGCGCAGGTAGCGGTAGAAGGTATCGTTGAAGATGAACTCGCCAGAAGCAACATCAAATTCCCAGTTTGCCATCTTGGCTGCGTCGAGTGCGGAGGCGAGCTGTTTTGAGGTTTCACGGAGGCGGGCCTCCGAATCGATCGTTTCCTGGAACAGGAGCCGGCTTTCCACTGCGACTGCTGCCTGCTGTGAGAGGGCTGCGGCGGATTGCTTCTCCTCTTCGGTAAAGCGGTGCTCCACCTCAGATTGAAGGGTAATCAAGCCCAAGAACCGGTCACCAATCCACAGCGGCATTGATACACCAGAGACAACACCTTCCTGGCGAGCGCCTTCGTCTGTTTCCTCTTTGAAAATCGGCTCGCGAGCGATCAGGCCCGAGAAGGTTTCGAGGACAGTGGGATCGGTGAGGCGCAAACCAACCGGGAAGGGTGGAATACCATTGCCGTTGTGCCAGTTGGCAGCCACACTGGTACTAACCAGAGAGCCCTGTTCATCCATCTCAAATAACATTAACGCCGCGCGATTGAAGTCTGGCAGAGACAATGATTCGCAAACCGTGGCGACAACGTCATCCAGGCTGTGCGCATCCGCAAAGCGGCGGCTGGCGCTGTACAAACGGGCAGTCTGCTGCAAGATGCTTTCGCGCTCGGTTACGTCGCGAGCATAAACAAGAATGCCAATCACTTCGCCCTGGGCATCGCGGAGCGGGGTTTTCAGCATACTGAACAGATGCATCGCCCCATCCACCATGACCGGCTCATTGGGTAGGTAGTGTGGCTCACCTGTCTGGAACACCACGTTATTATCAGGCCAGATACCACGAATGCCCATCTCAGGGCTGCCTTTCACCACATGCTCGGGGTAGCCCAGTTCAATATCATCTTTGCCGATGAAATCTTCTGGCAGAATGTGCCGGGAAGTGGCATAACCCTGGTTGACCAGGCGATAGCGGTGGTTTCTGTCCTGAATGAAGATCCAGTCCGGGGTCGAGTCGATCACGGTGCGGGTCAGGCGTTCCGATTCTTGAATTTGCGTGATACTGTCTTTCAAGGCCTGTTCGGCGCGCTGGCGTACAACAAGCTCTTGCTGGGCCGTTGAGTACAGGCGGAGGTTTTCAAGGTGCGACCCAAGCACGCTGCTGACTGTTTCAGCCAGTTCCGCATCTTCGGTAGGGAGTTGTTCGATGCCTTCCAAAGCGATGGCGCCCACGGGCTCATTCTGCACTTTGATATCGAAGGCTAAGGCCGGATGGTTGCCATTGCCGTTTTGCTCCGCAGGAACCACCAGACCATCCATGTATTGGAACGCCATTTCTCCACGGTCTTCCGCGAGAAACGTATCCCATTCCTCGTGTGTCAGGCGGCGCAGCGTTGCTTCTGCCTCGCGGCGGAACCGGTCCGCCTGCTGAAGCAGGCGCAGGTTCTCAATTCGTTGCGCTACCAGCGAAGCAACCTGATCGGCGATTTCTCGGTCAGCGGGCAGCCAGGCACTTTCGCCAGCCAACTGCAGTGCGCCTACCGGTTCACCGGCGATTTTGATCGGGACGTACATGCCGCAGTCATCCTGCACAGGCTCAATCGGATCTGCAAGAGGCGTGGTTTCGAGCAAATCGAAAGCATAAGCAATCCGGTCTTTCTGCTCAATTGCATCCAGGTATTCATCCCAACCCTGGCGCACGGCAGAGCGTCCGCGCATCTCCATCTCTTTATACGATCGCTCTACGCGATCGAACAGTTCCGCGTTGACCAGTGCGGTAGCAAGCTGCGCTGCCAGTGTATCAAACACTGGTAGTTCACTTTCGCTCAAAGCGCCAGGAGTACTGCTCTGTAAATCGAGCACGCCCAATACACGGTCACCCGAAATCAGCGGAATGGCCAGCTCGGAGCGTGTTTGCGGCAGCAGAGGATGGGGACGGAAGGTCGGGCTGTGCGCCGTATCGGAGACGATAACCGGGCGCCGCTCCAGCGCGGCAGAGCCATTAATCGAGGATAAGTCAATTGGCAAGCGGTGGTTCAGGCGGAGCAGTTCTTTACCGACTTCCCCCGTACCGGCGCGAAGGATCAGGCTGCGCCCCGTGCGGTCCACCAGGTAAATTTGTGTGTAGTAGAGCTGGAAGCGATCGGCAATTAGCTGAACAGAGGTCTCGAGCAGAACGCCCAGGTCTTGCAGTGCCGAAATGCGACGCCCTACTTCTGCAGCCAGCGAAAGGTCGAGCGTGCGCTCGTGTACGCGCTGCTCCATCTGATTGGTAATTTCCTGCATCTGCGCGTTCATGCTTTTCAGTTCTTTATGGTGCGCATCTTCCACCGCATCGCGAACAGATACAACGGCAATTGCCAGGCTGCCGACAGAGATCAGCAGGCCGAATATCGTCATCACCACAACCATGGAAAACTGCGGCCCAAACATTGGCAGGAACATGGCTGTACCGGCTGCGATCACGGTGAGCACCGTGAGCTGCCGCCAGGAGAACAGGCCAACAGCCATCACAAAAGCAAACGGGGCGTAGTACAGCACTGCCTGCTCGGGAGTTTCGCTGCCGAAAGCATCGGCATACCCAAGGAAGAACAGAACGATGACAAGCAGCCAGGCCCCAACCATGTAGCGGCGCGAACGGCCCAGAAAATAGGCCGGGATAGAAACCGCTGCCAGCGTTATCTGCAAATATGAGCCGAAAGTCACCAGGCCATTGGCCGCAATCGAGCCGATGGTGCCCAGCACGCTCAACACAGCCAGCAGCAGGGCGATACCCGCCACGAGCGAAGCCTGGCGGCGATGACCTTGTTCCTTTACCTCATCGCCCGGCAGTACCAGTGCGGCCCATAACCTGGAGAACCAGGAATTAATATGCTCCATGCGAGTCATCTGACGATCCATACGATGCTCCTTTGACCTTTCTCCAGGTTAGTTCTTCCGATCCAGAATATGCCCGGCGCGGATTTCACCGGCGGTGTGCCGGGCGTTGAGCAGCTTACCCAACTCGCTAACAGCCACCTCCATCACCGATTCGACCGACTCGGACTGCTGGATCTTTTGGTGGATGGCGGCGATGGTTGCTTCGCGTTCCGCGCGTTCCTGCACCTGCGAATAGGATTTCGCGTTCTGAACAGCGATTGCCACCTGGTTCGCGATCGATTTCAACAGTTCTACATCCAAATCGGTCAAACCACCCACCACGTTCTGCTGCACATCCAGCACGCCGATCACAAAGTCGCTGATGGCGATCGGAACAGCAACTTCCGATTTTGTATCGGGAAGCAGTGGGTTTGGCAGCCAGTTGGGATCCGCGTGGGTATCCTCGACCAAAACCGGGGTGTTCAAGTCGGCAGCACGGCCTACCAGGCCTCTGCCTCGTGCAATGTGATGACCACGAGCCATCATTGCCCGCCCTGCCTCGCCGGTGCCGCCCGACATAATCAGGTTCTGCTTGCCTTCATCGAACAGGTAAATGTGAACGTGATAGTAGCTAAATGCGCTTTGCAGTTGATCTACCACTTCACGAACCAGATCGCTCATGTTGAGGATGGTGGAGAGACGGCGGGAGACCTCAAAACTGGTCTCGATCATACGGGTGCGATCTGCCACATTTTGTTCCAACGTGTTCACCGTGCCCCGCAGCCGCGCCGTCATGATATTGAATGCTTTCGCAAGCTGGCCGATTTCATCATTGCGGTCGATGCGCGCCTCGCGCGAGAGGTCGCCGCGGCTGATGGCATTGGCCGTATAGATCAGGTCGTTCACCGGCTGTAAAGAGCGCCGGATCAAGTACGCCGAGATTCCAACCATCATTGCTACCGCCGCTAGCGTAACCGCCAGAGACATAGCACGCAGCTCATTCACGCGCGCGATCAGGTTTGCCTGCCTTTGCTGCGTAATGACGCCCCACCCATTGCTTAACTCGCTCAGGTACGCGCGGTATTCCACACCTTGTGAATCGGTGAATTCATAAAACCCACGACCACCTGCACGCAACCGCATAACCGGTGGGTAACTTTTGAAATCTTCCATTCTGTTGGCGATATCACTATCGGGATGGGCAATTACCTGGTTGTTGCTATCCACAACGAAGGTCTGCATTTCTTCATCAATAGCCGATACCTGGGTAAGGATGCTGTCAGAAATCACGTTCAAGTCGCTGGCGAATGCTACTGCCCCCACAATTGCACCGCCATCCCACACCGGCACCGAAGCCGCGAGCGCAGGCTCGCCTGAGGTGAGGCCTGTAATCACCTGGAAGGTGATGCTTTCACCCAGCAGCGCGCGCTGGAAGTAATAGCGTTCACTATAATCACGATTGGGCGAGAGGTCGCTGCGGGCGACGTTCATCAGGCTCTTATCTACTGTGTGAACCAGGTATAGATGGGGGAACGCCTGGCTTGTGCGCCGGAGAATGACCTGCTGCTCTTCTGGGTCCATGGTGGTAATCTGTGGCAGCGTTGCAAGCTGGCGCAGAACCATTACATTTTGGGTTAGCCAGACCGAGGTTTTATCCACCAGGGCGATATTTGTTTTCCTCAATTCCACGTCCGCGGTTTCGCGCAGGTACTGCTCTGCACGACTGCCCATGACCAAGTTCGAGAGCAGTAGGAGTGGAATGGAGACGACGATCATGATGAGCGCCAGGCGGGCCTGCAGGGACAAATTCCGCAGGTTATCAGGAAACAGCCAGCGCTTACGCCCTTCTACAGGGGTGGGTACGGTCGTTTCGGTCTTCATGGGTTCTTTATTCATCGTTCTACCCTCGGTACTTTCGTAACCTGGTTGGCTTTTCCCTAGGAATGGTTATGCCCGTTGCCGTTGTCGTTATCCGATTTCATACTCAGGCGCGCGGTAGCGTGAGGAACATCGAGCGCGCGGCTCAATTCACGGACTGCCACCTGTAATGCCTCTTCGGCGGTAGTAGTGCGCTGAATGCGCTGGCTAATCGCAGCCAGTTGTGCTTCGCGTTCCGCGCGGCGTTGGGTTTCTTCGTACGAGCGAGCGTTCTCCAGCGCCACAGCGATCTGGCTTGCAATGGATAGCAGCAAGTCGGCGTCATCCTGTTGCAAGCCGCCCACCGTGTTCTGCTGCACGTCCAAAACACCGATTACATCTTCGCCCAGTGCGATCGGCACCGCGAGCTCGGCTTTGGTTGCGGGAAGCAGCGGGTTCGGAAGCCAGCCCGGTGACGCAGACACGTCTGAAACCAGCACGGGCATGCCAGTATCGGCAGCCTGCCCAACCAAGCCCTTACCCCTGGGAAGCTGATGACCGCGCGCGAGCATCGTCTGGGCAGGGTCGCCGGTTCCGCCTGCCAGCCGCAGGTAATCGCCACTTTCATCCACCAGATAAATATGAACGTGGTAATAGTTGAACGATTTTTGAAGCTGCTCCACTACCTCTTTGACCAGCGATTGACGGTCGAGAATGGTGGAGAGGCGGCGCGAAACCTCGGTGGAAGTGACCAGCGCTTTGGTGCGGTCTGCCACGCGCTGTTCCAGCGAAACGATCAGGTTGGAGAGCTGCGAAGCCATGGTATTGAACGTTTTCGCCAGGGTACCCACCTCATCGTCGTAGGCAACCGGAGCACGCACCGATAGATCTCCCTGGGCCACTTTTTCCGCCACTGTCGCCAGACGGTTAATCGGCTCGGTGAGGAACCGGGATAAGAGCACGCCCAGGACGACGCTAATGATGCCGACGATAATACCCATCAAGACGATGCCGCGGACCATATTACCGATCGGCGCATAGAGCAAATCTTCTTCCTGAATGGAAAACATATGCCAGGGAACAGTGGTCAAAGGCACCGCGACTGCACGCTCTGTTTCTCCGCTGGTGTTTACTTCCTGGTTGAAGAATTCGCCAGAGAAGGCGGGCGTATCCATCGTTGCCAGATCAATGCCCCGCTGAATATCAGGGATGCCAAATACCATCTCTTCCAGAGGCTGGTCGGCGGGCATATATCTGGCGCTCTGCATCTCGCGGAACTTTTCAGGAGTTAGAGGAATGGTGGACTTATACATCAGAGCGGGGGAGCTGGTGTGGGCCAAAACAACGTCTTTTTCGCCTAACAGGATAAAGAAATTGCCCATATGGCCCGAGGAACTGCCACTGCGGAGAAGCTGCTGCTGGAGAACATCGGCGTTATAACGCGCCGTAAGCACACCAATGATGTCACCGACGGCGTTACGCACGGGGGCCGAGAAGTAGATGGAAGCCTTGCTCCCCAGATCAGGATAAATCACTGGCGATACGAACGGCAGCCCGGTACGCAGCGGCTCGCGAAAGTAAACGCCGTCCGACTTATCGTGATATAAATCCTCTTCGCTCGTGTCGGTAACCACAATGCCGAACCGGTCCATCAGAACGTAGGAGAGGATCATTGGCGACTTCTGCTGGAACGCATTTAGCAGATCGTTCAGTTCTTCTTCTTCCGCACTGCCCCGGCGAAGGGCAGAGTCCATCTCCAAATATCCAACCACCTCTTTCAACCTGGCTTCCGTACGCAGCGAATCGAGGTTAAAGGTTATGAAGCTGTCGATAGAACCTGCCAACTGCGTAGCTGAACTCGTCAGCGCTTCATCCGCGTCGGCAGTCAACGCGTTTTCACCCACCTGCGATGCCATCCAACCGATCATTGCCATAGGGATAATACCCAGCACCAAGCCAAAGGCGGTCAGTTTGGTCTGCAGCCGGTAGTTGGAAAACTGACGGACCTGGAAGGTACCGTAAATCAACACGGTCAAGGCGGCAACAATGATGACCAAGCGAAAATCGGTTGGGGATGCGGGTGAACGAGAACCCGGCCAATAAATTTCAACAAGTATGATCAATATTGCCAGGAAGCCGTTGGCATATTGCGTTATGGCTAAGGTGCGCCCGGTCAGGATCAAACTGGCGAGGTATGAGCAGACGATAAAGGCCATCGCCGCAATGATGAATCCAAAGCCCTGCACGATCATTGGCAATACCAGCATTGAGCCGCCGAAACCAATGAAGAAAATTGTCCCTGCCAGGATTAAGCGCCGCTGCAAAATTAGCCAGGAGGAAACCACGGAAGTGACACCAATAACGATCGGAATCATCCGGCCAACGAGAACGCGACCGGTCGCCGGGTTCCCAAGGTTAGGGAGTGTGCTGACAAAGAAGGGGATGAGGGCCACAATTGTGAGCGCCAAACAGCCCCAAAATGCGCGGGTCTGGTTTCTTGTCAGAGAAGAATACATGCTCTTGAGCTTCTTCATCGGTTTGCTCCTCGTACTTTCTTTCCACCGGCCCTACTGCAAAAATGAAGGAACGATAATTTCATCGATCTCGGGGGCAACTGTCACCTGGCCGCGGTCGATCAGGAACTGCATACTTACTTCCACCGCACGGTAGATCGTGTTTTGCGAATTCTCGTCAAACAGCATCAAGTTATCTTGCTGCGTGTAAAGCTGCACATCACCAGAAAGGGCCACATCTTCAACACTCTGGTTGGTCGCCTTAGCGATAATTTGGTCACATTCTTCCGGGTGGGCCAGGCGGTAATCTACTGCTTCAAACCATGCCTTTAAGAAGGCGCGTACATCCTCTGGCCGATCCTCGATGATGCCACGTCGAAAAACAATGACATCTGGCGAAAGGGAAGCAAATGTGCTACTGGTATAAAGAACTTTATGCCCGTTTTTCACTGATGCGTCGTCATATGGCGCCCACACGTACCCGGCATCCAGATCTTCAGAAAGGCGGGTGGGGATCTCTTCAGGAGAGGCGTTCACCAGCGTAACGTCTTTGATCGAAACACCAGTATCCAGCAGCATTTGCCGGACAAACATTTCGTTATAGGTGTTCATCGTCACGCCAATGCGTTTGCCGCGCAGTTCGGATACTGAGCGAATGTCATTTCGCGAGACAACGGTGGAGGTGCCGCCCGAGTCATACACAGCCACGGCCACTACGTCACCCATGCGCGAGGCATTGAACAGGTCGCTTAATGCGAAGAAACCGGCATCAATCCGGTTCACGGTAATATCTGTCATTGCATTCGTAAAGTTCTCGTAGAAGACGAGGTCTACTTCTACGCCATGCTTCTTAAAAAAGCCCTTTTCCTGGGCGATGAGGACCGTATAGTCGCCTTCCCAAATTGTCCATTCCACTTTCAGAGGCGGGCGTTCTTCTTGCGCGATTAGGGTCCCGCAGCCCTGTAGAACCAAAGCGGCGATCATGATCCAGCACACCACGTACCATACTTTCTTCGTCATTCGTGACCTCCAGGGCCTCTCCTCACCCAATCGGACGGATTTTATTTCGCGGTAGAACTGTTGGTTACAGGCAGCATAAATAAAAGCACTTCACCGTGAATTTCACTGCACGGTTGGTGCCTGAACCCCGATGCTTTTCTCAGATGATGCTTTTATCTGGAAATATGCGACGATTCTTCCCGAAATTATTTACAAGCAAATGATATGCGAAACATGAAGGAGAGTCAATTGACGTATCACAAATAAAGGGTGTTTGTAAAGTAGGTGTTAGGTTTGTTTATTACTGTTTTACCTATCAAGAGGGTTTTCTGCCAGCCGTGCATTCGGCAGCAGGATCTGCGCCAGCGCGGCGGTATCTGGCAGAACCAGATCAGCGCCGGCACGGCGAAGTTCTGCTTCCTGCCCAAACCCGCACAGCACCCCCACCGTCTGCGCACCGGCAGCCTTGCCTGCCCGGATATCGACGGTTGTATCCCCCACCATCAGGCATTCTTCGGGGTGCACGCCCATCTGCTCTGCTGCCCACTGCACCGGGTGTGGGAAGGGTTTGGTATAGGCGCAGGTCCATGCGGTGGCGTATGCTCGGAAGTACCCTTCCAAACCATATTGCTTTAAGAACGCCATTGTACCCGCCTCGTCACGCGCACTCACTACCGAGAGCGGATAATGCTCATACAGCATGCACAGCATCTCGCGCACACCAGCCACAAGCAAAAAGCCAGACGCCGATTTTTTCACCCGCCGCCGGTGAATCGCGCTGACCAGCCGGCCCACCTCGTCGTCAAGGTGAATGCGGTCGAACAGGTGATAAACCAGGTTACCGGGCGACTCGGCGCACATAATCGCCCAGCGAGCAAAAGCGCGGGCATTCTGCTGCGGGAAGAGCCGCCGCAGCGGGCCGATCCGATGCTCAAATGCGTTTACCCACTGGTCATCGGTGTCGGAAAGGGTTCCGTCTACGTCAAAACAGATCGCTTTTATGCGAGCAAGGTCGAGGGCCATACGCTAAAACACCAATACAGCGGTCCAGGCCACGATAATGAGACTGAGGCCGAGACAGAATGCAATCAGCAGGGTTATGATGGAAAGCCAAACACGTTGAGCCATTGGACTCATTATAATACAGCCCGCGCCAGTGGCGCAGGCTGTATTTGGGTAGCGTGTAGGAAAAAGTTGTCAGGTTGGGGCGGGGAACAAAGTACCCCTACCCTAACACACCAACGAACGCAAACCGATGTTCGGGAGCGGGCTTAGTCGTCGATAGACTTGCCGTTTTCAACTTCTTCAATCGCTTCGTGCGGGGTAGCGCCGCCAAAGCTAACGCGCAGCAGGCCCGGCAGGTAGCGATCCATGGTGTGAACGGCAGGATAAATGGCATTGCGAATCAGATCATTGGTGAGTGTCTGGCCCTCAAAATCGAGGCTGCTCTTGTAGCGCACTTCGCCATCCGCATAGTCCATTTCAAAGTTGCCAATCCGCAAGCCATAATTGGCGCGGGTGAGGAACTCAGCAACCGCCATGCGCACGTCCTCCGGCACTTTCACCGGCGCGACGGCGTAAAACAGAAACTCCTCCAAATCCACGCGGATGATCGCGTAACAGCGCAGGTCGCCGTTCTTGCCCGAATAGGACATACTGTATGCGTACTTCCCGTCAATACGGCGCGGGTACCATTCATCGCCATCCAAATAACTGGATAGCAGCTCAAAGCCCTGCAGCCCGTTCTGGTTTTCGGGGCGGGGATCTTCGCGGGGGTCCTGGTAGTCATCATCATGCCGTCTCATAGTTCACTTCTCTTTCTATAATATCGGATACTAAACCATATAACGTAAAAAGGTGTTTGCGGTTTCATAATCTGGAGTGCGCGCCACTCAAGGTGCCCGCGTCAATTATTGCGCGCGAATTCCAGGGCATAGATCGCATCGGGATAGTTAGGCCGCACTTCCAGCGCCTGCGCGAACAGTTCGAGGGCTTCATTCTTCTTGCCCTGCCGGTACATTCCCCAGCCCTTCCACAACAATGCTTCTTCCGAGTTTGGCGTGCGCTTGAGGGCGTAATCGGTCATCGCCATCAAATCGTCCATGCGCTGGGTATGAAAATAGGCAAAGAACGGGCCGAACTGGTAGCGCAGCATTCGCTGAGGAAAGCCGTGTTTGCGTGCTTCATCATATGCCAATGCGGCGTGGGAATACTTTTCAAAATATACCAGATTCGTTCCTTTATTGAACCATGCATACGAATCTGTAGAGTCCAGCTCAATTTCGCGTTCAGAAACTTCCAGCGCATGCTGGCGGTTGTAACTGGCATCCCAATGCGGGCCGAGAATAGACTTCACCGTTTCGCGCTGTTCGGGCGGGTAAAGCACAATATAGACTCGATTAAAGGCCTTCCAGTGATCATCGAGAACACTATAGGGAACGCTGATGTTCGGCGCAAGAAAAGGATCTTGCGCGGTAAAGCGCTGGGTGGCGTCGTTATAGCCGGTAAGCAGCAGATAGTGCCCGGCCCAACGGTCGTCATTCATCCAGTAGCTTTCTTCCATAATGAAGGCTTCTTCCACCGTCACCGGGAACCCGGCTGCCAGCAGCTTTTTCAGCATTTCAATGTCGCCGCCTACCCGGTACTGGATCTCGTAATACGCCGCCTGGGTGTTGACATAATAGGCCAATTCTTCCACATTCACGTTGCGATCTTCGCGCAGCGGCTTGATTACGTCGGAGATGGTGGTTTGCGTTCCGCCCCAATTGTAGTAATTCAGGTGCATCGAGAGTGTCGCCGGGCCGCAGTTGTTCAGTTCTTGCTTTTCATACGGCGGCGGGTCCAATTCTATTTGCACCGGAATGGCGGTAGGTGTCAGGGTCGGTTCGGGGCTGGGCGTGATCGTGGGCGTGTTGACCTGCGTTGGTTCAGGCTGCGTGCTGGTCGGCGACGGAGTCGGTGAATTATCCGGCGCAGCGTGCGGCAGGACGGGGATAAGCGTTCCCTCCTCCACGCCTCTCACGTCGCTGGCATCCGCGATGGCCGTGGGGATGGGCTTGACCGGATCAACAATGCCGCGCACAAACGCGCTTGCCTTATCCATTTGCCAGTCCACCCGGCTCTGAATGCCGGGAATCTGGTATAGGGCCACTGCCAGAACAGCCAATCCAACGACAATACCGGCAAAGAACGCGATGAATTTTTCTTTTTGCGAAAGCTCGCCATGCATGCGGACTATTGTACCAGAAACCAAAAGAGCCTTGCCGGTTATCATAGACTTAACAGATATATTAAGTGGCTATTCGCTTTTAAATGCTGATATAATAAGCGGCTATGAAGTACCACATCTGGACAGAAGGCTGTCAAATGAATGTAGCCGACTCGCAGCGGGTTGCATCGGCCCTGGAGCGCATGGGCTACCACGGCACCGCGGCTGCGGAAGAGGCCGATATTATTGTCTTAAACACCTGCGTGGTGCGCCAGAGCGCGGAGGATAAGGCCTACGGGCGGCTGCATTCCATCCGCCCGCTAAAAGAGAAGAACCCCAACCTGATCATCAACCTGATGGGCTGTTTGGTCGGCGTACGGAACGCTGATGTGCTGAAAAAGCGCTTTCCGTTCGTCGATGTCTTCTCCCCACCATCTGACCCTGCCCCCCTGGTGGCCTATCTGACGCAGCAAGAAGTGCGCGAGATCGAAGAGGAGCAGACCCAGCAGCGATTCGCGGTGATGGATGGCGACCTGGTGCTGCCCACCGAAGAGCGCGGCAAGCTGGTGGCCGGGTTCATTCCGGTGGTGTATGGCTGCTCGCACGCCTGCACCTTCTGCATCATCCCCTACCGCCGCGGCGTCGAACGCAGCCGCCCGCCGGAAGAGATTCTGACGGAAGCGCGCTCGCTGGTAGCCCAGGGCGTCAAAGAGATCACCCTGCTCGGGCAGATCGTAGACCGCTACGGCAAGGATGAGCCATCTTACCCAGGGCTGGCCGGGCTGCTGGCGCGTCTGCACAGTATCGAGGGCCTGGAGCGCATCCGCTTCCTCACCTCACACCCCAACTACATGACCGACGAGCTGCTGGATGCCGTCGCAACGCTGCTAAAAGTCTGCCCGCACATCGAAGTTCCTGTGCAGGCCGGCGACGATGAGGTGCTGGCGAACATGAAGCGCGGCTATACCATCGACGACTACCGCAAGCTGGTGGGGCGCATCCGCGCGCGTATCCCGGGTGTTTCGATTGCTACCGATATCATCGTCGGCTTCCCTGGCGAGACCGAAGCGCAGTTCCAGGGCACCTACGATCTGCTGGCAGAGCTGAAGCTGGATGTAGCTCACCTGGCGCGCTACTCCGTCCGCCCCGGCACGGTTGCCACGCGCCGCATGGTCGACAATGTGACCGAGCAAGAGAAAATGCGCCGCTTCCGCCTCCTGGAGAATCTGCAAGAGCAGGTGGTCGGCGAGATCAATGCCCGCTACTTGCACCAGACGGTAGACGTGCTGTTCGAAGCTAAGGTGAAACGCCGCTGGAAGGGCCGCACGCCGACCAATAAACTGGTCTTTGTGGAAACCGAAGCCGATCTGCGCGGGCAGGTGCTGCCGGTGCGCATCGACTGGACCGGCCCGTGGTCGATGATCGGCAGGCTGGAGCGCGATATCGAGACGGTCGCCGAGGCAGCGAACATGAGACAGGCTTCTTAATCTTCTCCGCCACGGTGGCAATGCCTGGGCGGAAACGGTTTGTCTGTAGGTATCGTTGTTATGTGCCTATCCAGCCACAGAATAACGATACCTACAGACACAGAATCTAGACGGGGCAGCATGGGCCGCGTACTCCTTTGGATCATCATTGTGGTCGTCATTATCGCCGGGCTGGTTGCCTGGCTCGCGCCATCCACGCCCCTGGGCGGAGTCGACACGCGCACGCGTGACGGCCGCGTGATCGCCTACATTCGCGGCGCGGAGAATTACCCAGAATGGGCGGTGAAAGCGGGCACCCGCTGCGGGAACGCACCCTTCCTGCTGCCTACCGATGGCTTTATCGGCTACCTGTGGGACGACTCCTTCCGGCCCGGTCACCGGCACTCGGGCATCGACGTGTTTGGCGGTGGTGAAATCGGTATTACTCCGGTGGTCGCAGCCGTGGATGGTTACCTGACGCGCATGCCGGATTGGAAATCGAGCGTCATCATCCGCCTGCCAGAAGACCCGCTAATGCCCGGGCGGCAGATCTGGACGTACTATACCCATATGGCAAGCCCCAATGGCGATTCTCTGATCGCCGCGGACTTCCCCCCTGGCACAACGGAACTATTCGTTCCGGCGGGTACGCTGCTGGGCTACCAGGGCAACTTCTCGGGTACGCCCGGCAGTCCAACCGGCGTGCACCTGCATTTTTCGATCGTGCTGGATGACGGGCAGGGTCGCTTCCTGAACGAGCTGGATATCAACAATACGCTCGACCCTTCGCCGTATCTGGGGCTGAACCTCAACGCCCATACCAACGTTGACGAAATTCCACTATGCCCAAATGGGGAGGACTCATGAGCCAGGGTTTACTGCAAGACAAGGTTGTGCTGATCACTGGGGCAGGACGAGCGCCTGCGCCGGATCTGGCACGCGCGTTTGCCGCGCAAGGGGCTGTTGTTGCCGTAAACGATCTTTCGCCTACCCTGCTCGACCCGCTGGCGGATTCGGTCCGCGCGGCAGGCGGGCGCATCCGGCCCTACATCGCCGACTCGACCCGCGGCATGCCGCTGCGGGCCATGCTCGACGAGGTTCTGGCAGATCACGATCGCATCGACATCCTGGTCAATAATCCGCGCGTGCGCCCCGAGACTGCGCTGATCGACATGGACGAATGGGACTGGCACCGCACGATCGAGATGAATCTCAATGGGCCGTTTCTCGTTACGCAGTTGGTTGCAAAGCTGATGCGCGAACAGGGCGGCGGTGTGATTTTGAACATCGTCGAGCCCGACTCTACAATGACGGAAATAGACCCTGCCCCAGCATATACCGCCAGCCAGGCCGGGCTGCTGGCCTTCTCTCAAGCCGCCGCGCGCGAGTTTCTGGCGTATAATATCCTGGTACATACGCTGTGCCCTGACCGAGAAATCCTGTACGGTCCCGTTCAGGATCGCTCCAATCCGGCGCTGTGCGATCTGGCCGTTCAACTTTGCAGCCGGGCCACGGATCACCGGGGCGGGCAGACCTTCCGGGTGGGCAAAAACCAGCCGAACGCTCGTCCACAGGAGTAGTGCATGGTCTCGTTCCGCGAATTCATCAATGCCTTTCGCGATCTGCGGCTCAACCCCAGCCAGCCAGTGATGGTTCACGCTTCGCTAACCTCCATCGGTGAGATTCGCGGCGGCGCGGAAACGTTGATTGGAGCCTTGCTATCATCGAGCAAGGGTATCATGGCCCCCAGTTTTACCTATAAGACCATGATTACCCCCGAAACCGGCCCGGAGGATAACGCCGTTCAATACGGCACAGGTAAAGACACCAATCGCATGGCCGAGTTCTTTCTACCGGAAATGCCCGCAGACCCGCTGATGGGCGTGCTGTCCGAAATCATACGCAAGCACCCCAACGCGAAGCGCTCCATGCACCCCATCCTTTCCTTCACCGGCATTGGGGTGGAGGAGGCCTTGGCGGCGCAGACCATTGAAGAGCCGCTGGCGCCCATCGGCAAACTGGCCGAGCAGAACGCCATCGTGCTGCTGGTTGGCGTAAACCTCACAGTGAACACCAGCATCCACTGGGCCGAGCGGCTGTCGGGGCGCAAGCAGTTTACTCGCTGGGCGCTCACGCCGCAGGGCGTGCGCGAATGCCTCGGGTTCCCTGGCTGCTCAGACGGCTTCGAGCAGGCTGCGCCCTACCTGAACGACATCACCTGCTCGGCACGCCTGGGAAATGCTACCCTGCACTCCATCCAGCTTGCCCCAATGATCGAAGTGCTTACTGCGCTGATAAAGCAGAAACCAGATGCGCTGCTGTGCGGCAAGAACGACGAACGCTGCGAGGCCGTGCGGCGATCGATTCACGCTGGGAATGGCGTTTTGTAAGGAAGACCGGCGCACCGTATGACAGACGACACCCGAGCTTCACTCGAACTGCTATACAATGTCAGCCGCGAACTGACCTCGGCGCTGGATCTGCATACGGTTCTCACCCGCGTGCTCTCCCTTTCCACCGGCAATGTGCAGGCTGAACGCGGCTCTGTGATCGTGATGGATGAAGCGCAGCAGCCGGTCGATGCCGCCATCATTTTTGAGGGGCGGTTGATGCCCCATACCCTCGAAAAGCTCGAATCGACGTTGGAGCAGGGGTTAGCCGGCTGGGTGGTGCGCAATCGCCAGGCGGCGCTGGTACCTGATACCAGCCAGGATCTACGCTGGCTGCGCCGCACGTACGACGAGGATGCCGAGACCGGTCCGAAGTCGGCCATCTGCGTGCCGATTATGGTGCGCGATGCGATGGTCGGTGTACTGACACTTGTTCACGCAACACCCAATTTCTTCACCAACGATCATCTCTCCCTGCTGCAATCCATTGCCGACCAGGCAGGGATTGCCGTGTATAACGCGCAGTTGTTCGAATCGCTTCAATCGGCGCACCGGCGCTACCGCGAGCTGTTCGAAGACAGTATCGACTCGATTATTTTGACAAATATGGAAGGCAAAATCCTTGAGACCAACCGGCAGGCGGCTTCCGTCAGCGGCAGGGATGAGGAGATGCTGATCAATACCTCTATCTGGGATCTGCACCAGGCCGGGCCAGAATGGCTGCTGGAAAACCTGGAGTCGATCCAGGCCGGTGAAACCGTGCGTTGTGAGGCAGAGCTCTACCCGCTCAACCGCACAACCCTGCCGGTGGAGATCAACGTTCGCAAAATCCGCATCGGGCGAGAAGACCAGCTTCAGTGGATCATTAGCGACATTAGCGAGCGCAAGCAGCTCGACAACCTGCGCGACGATCTAAGCGCCATGATCTACCACGATCTGCGCTCACCGCTGGCGAACATCGTCTCGAGCCTGGATATGATGCGCGTGCTGCTGCCCAACGATGAAAACCCTGCCGTGCATCAGGTGCTCTCGATTGCTATCCGCTCCACCGAACGAATGCAGCGGTTGATCAACTCACTGCTGGATATCAGCCGCCTGGAATCCGGGCAGCCAATCACCAGCCGCGAGCCGGTGAGCGTTCGCAGCCTGGCAACCGAGGCTGTCGATGCGGTACAGCCGATCACCAGCACCAAGCGTCAGGATGTGACAATCGAGATCGAGGAAGAAATCCCTCCGATATGGGTGGACGAAGATATGATGCGCCGGGTGCTGATCAACCTGCTGGAAAATGCCACCAAATTCACACCCATCGAAGGGAAGGTGCGCCTGGGCGCTTCACTAGAGCAACAGCAGGTGCGGCTGTGGGTAAAAGACACAGGGCCGGGCATCCCGCAAGAGGCCCAGGACCTCATTTTCAACAAGTTTTCCCGGGGGGCGCTCGAACGGCTGTCTGGCGATCGCATTCCCAAAGGGTTGGGGTTAGGCCTGGCCTTTTGTAAGCTGGTAGTTGAAGCGCACGGCGGCCAGATTGGGGTAGAATCCGAGCCGGGCGAAGGGAGCTGTTTTTGGTTCACCGTCCCAGCTGCGCCTTAAAACAGGAGTATGGTAGAAAGACATTCCATCCACGGGCAGCAGCGTGCTGCCGAGATGCGAATGAAATGATAGCTGTTCGAACTTTGTTGGATCATTTTGTGTGGCCAACTACGGAAGCCACACAAAATGATCCAACAAAGTATCAAAATAGAAACAATCAGGAAGTGGAATGCAAGAACTTGCACATCACGTTTTTATTGAGACGGCATACGCCGGTGTCACGTTAGGCGCGATCAACTGGTCGCACGGCCTAATTCTAATCGACTCACCGTTCCGACCGGAAGACGCTCGTTCATGGCGCTCGGCGCTGATTAACCTGGGCGGCGGGGTTGACCGGCTGCTGGTGAACCTCGACGCGCACTTTGACCGTACTCTGGGCGTTCGTGCCATGGACTGTACTGTGGTGGGCCACGAGAAAATGGCCGAGGTGTTCCGCAACCGGCCGATCACCTTTAAAACCCAGGGCGCGGAAACTGGCGCAGAATGGGAGCTGGTGAACGGCCTGGGAAGCATCCGCTGGGTGCCGCCGGAGATCACTTTCACCGATCAGTTGATGATCCACTGGGACGAAAACCCGCTTTCACTGGAGCACCACCCTGGCCCCTCTACAGGCGCCATCTGGGCCGTGCTGCCCGCGCAGCGCATTGCCTTTGTGGGCGATGCGATCGTACCCGACCAGCCGCCCTACCTGGCATCCGCCAACCTGCCCGATTGGATCGAGAACTTGCGCCCGCTAACCACCCCCGCCTATCAGGACTATCTGCTGGTAAGCGGTCGCGGCGGGCCAGTAGCGCATCAACAGGTGCGCAAGCAAATCCAGTTCCTCGAAAAGGCGTATCAGCAGCTCGAATCCCTGGCGGCGCGCAAAGCCGCCCCCGAAGAAACCGCTGCTCTTGTACCGGGCCTGCTGGCTGAGTTTGATGGCGCGGGAATGCGTGATGTACAGCACCGGCAGCGCCTGCAGCACGGCTTGCATCAGTACTATATCCGGCACTACCGCCCCACCGAAGAAGAATTACCAGAATAGCCGAATGCGTTGTGTAGGGTTGGTTTGCGGACGACTTATTCATCCGCAAACCAACCCTACAACGATACCAACGAAGGATCAAGAGAGATAAAAAAGGACCTTTCATGTCTGCTTCTTTTTATGTCCCCCTGGTTGAGCTTACACGCGGGCCGATTGTTGAATGCGTCCATTTTGGCGCCTTTACCATTGTCGACGCGGCTGGTCGGCTGGTAGCTTCGGCGGGGGATCCTGGGAATGTTGCAAATCTGCGCTCTTCGTCCAAGCCGTTTCAGGCGCTGCCGCTAATCGAGCAGGGTGGCGCGGAGCGTTTCGGCCTGACCGACCGCGAAATTGCGCTCATGTGCGCCTCGCACTCCGGCACAGACGCGCAAATGTCGGTGCTGGAGCCGATGCAGGCAAAAATCGGCGTTGAAGAGAGCCAGTTGCAGTGCGGCGTGCATCCGCCCACCCACCAGCCAACCGCCGAAGCCATGCGGCTGCGCGGTGAAGCGCCCACCACCAACCGCCACAATTGTTCGGGCAAGCACACGGGGATGCTGGCACAGTGCAAGCTGGGCGGCTTTCCGCTTGATACGTATCTGAGCGTTGACCATCCCATCCAACAGCGCATCATCCGCACCTTCGCAGAGATGTGCGACCTATCCCCCGAAGAAGTGCTGATCGGCATCGATGGCTGCACTGCCCCCACTTTTGCTGTCCCGCTGCGCAGCGCCGCACTGGCATATGCCCGCCTGGCAGACCCCTCCATACTGCCCGAGCCGCGCGCCGGCGCCCTGCGCCGCATCTTTGCATCCATGGCGGCCAACGGCGATATGGTCGCCGGGCCGGAACGCTTCGATACCACGCTCATGGCAGTCGGTAACGGTAAAATCGTATCCAAAGGTGGGGCCGAGGGCTACCAGGGCATCGGCCTGCTGCCAGATGCGCTCGGTCCAGGCTCGCCCGCGCTGGGCATCACCTACAAGATTTCCGATGGCGACCCGAGCGGGCGCGCCCGTCCGCTGGTTGGCGCTGCCATCCTGCGCCAGCTTGGCGCGCTGAACGATAGCCAAATCGAAGCGATGAAGGGCTTCGATACGCGCCCGATCTATAACTGGCGCAAGATCGAAGTCGGCGAGATCCGCCCGGCATTTGAACTGGAAGCCGTACTGGCGTGGTAGATGGTGCGATGACGCAAGAAGAATTGCTTGATTTACGAGCGCGCGCCCAGGCCGTTTACAAGCGGCTGGAGGAGGCGTTTGGCCTGCCTGATTGGGGAGTCGAATCACTGCCGCTGGACGAGCTGGTGAATACTATCCTCTCCCAGAATACCAACGACCGCAACCGTGACGTAGCCTATGCGAACCTGCGCGCCCGCTACGCTACTTGGGAAGCGGTCCGCGACGCCCCGCTCCAGGAAGTGATCGACGCGATCCGCCCAGCGGGGCTGGCAAATCAAAAAGGGGCGCGCATTCAGGGCGTTTTGCGGCAGATCACCGAAGAGCGCGGCAGCCTCGACCTGAACTTCCTGTTCGACCTTTCGGCAGAAGAGGCCTTCGCCTGGTTGAGCCGCTTTAAGGGCGTCGGTCCAAAGACAGCGTCCATTGTCTTACAGTTTTCACTCGCCAAGCCGGCCTTTCCGGTCGATACGCACGTGTACCGCGTCAGCGGGCGGATCGGGCTGCGCTCACCAAAGATGACGGCGGAACAAGCGCACGAGCACCTGGCAAAACTGTTCGACCCCGAGCAATATGGCCCTGGGCATCTCAATATCATCCGTCTGGGCAGGCAGATCTGCCACGCACGCAACCCGCAGCACGAGATTTGCCCGGTGCGCGACCTGTGCGATTTCTACCGCAGCCTATAGCTGATCAAGATCAGCTATAGGGATTTTTCCTTCCAGAAGCTATGTGGGGTTTTTGAAAACGCTTCGCGTTTTCAAAAACCCCATTCCTCATTTTTCACTCCAATTTTATTCGTTCCTCTGGTCGGCTTTGGTATGCTTTCAGAAGAAGGCGAGGGCGGGTACCTTCTTTTCGTTTTTAACCCCCTCGAACACCTCATCCTATGAAAGTACCAAAGCGGCCGGCGCGTTACGCAATCCCATTTCTCATCCTGGCCCTGGCTGCCTGCGCGGTGCTGATCGTATTCCGCAGCCCGCTGGCGCCATTGCTGGTTGGAATTCCCCTTCCCGCCACCACTACGCCAACCACGGCTGCTCTGTCTACAGAGCCACCCAGCGCGGGCCAGCTATCCCCCTCAGCCTCACCCGCAGTGATAACCGCTACCCCAGCCGGACTGTGCGGGTTCAATACGCCGATGACCATACTCTTAACAGGTACCAGCGACGCACAGGGGGTGAGCAGTGCGGAATCGATCCGAGTGGTCAGAATCAATCCAGTGGAACCTGCAGTAAAGGTGCTGGCTTTTCCGCGCGACGTTTCCGCGCGGACGAACGTGCTACAAAGCGCCAGCATGCCTGAAAGCCGCCTGGGCCTGGCTTATTCCTACAAAAAGCAGATCACGGCTGGAACCGAACGGCAGCAAACCGTAGCCGCCACAACGGTACTTGCGCAAGTGCTGTACGATAACTTCGGTGTAACGCCCGATCACTACATCACAGTGGATCTGAGCACGTGGGGCCAGATGATCGACGCTATTGGTGGGGTGGAAGTAACCCTTGCAGAGCAGGTGACACTGGCAAACGGCGAGACGCTGCAAGCAGGCACGCAGCGGCTGAATGGACGGCTGGCAGCAGCGTTCATCCGCTTTACCGACAGCGGCGGTGAGCAGGACCGGCTGGCACGGCAGAACCTGATCGCGCGGGCGCTGCACAAGCAGATCCGCAGCGGAGAAATAGATATCAATGCGGGTGAATTCCTCGCCCGCTTTCACGGGGCGATCGTAACGGATCTCTCCACGCAGCAGATGCTGTCGCTAGACTGCCTGACCGGGGAAATCACCGAAAACAATGTTCAATTTTTTGAGATCGACAGTGCAATGG
The DNA here is from genome assembly GCA_023434145.1 of Chloroflexota bacterium. GTDB lineage: Bacteria > Chloroflexota > Anaerolineae > Anaerolineales > Anaerolineaceae > DSYU01. The sequence continues at coordinate 44,625 of JAEYTI010000244.1, forward strand.
TTACCGTAGGCACCGAAGGAGCGTTGATCCCGGATGAGGCGGCGGTCCGCGCGCTGGTAGACCGGGTGCTAAACCAGTAGCAGCACTGTCTTTTACGCTGTTTTTATTCGCCGGGACACGTCCATCATATACAATGAAATAGCCAGCAGGGGGATCAATGGCTTAATGGTTTCCAGTTTTTGGTTAGTGGCATTGGAAAACAGCGAGTAGGTTAATTCCGGTCTCGATCGGAAGGGGGCTTATCGTTTCTACGGAACAACAATACATCGAATGCTTTTCAGTGGATGATTCGGTTCGCTCTCATTTTCATGGAAGATCTGTCAGGCAGGAAAATAAATAGAAGCGAAGGCAGGGGATAGCCTTTATCCTGAATATTTTCTCACACGGATCCTTACACACTGGCGCTGCGGCAGCCGCCAACAATCAAGCAGACCACAGCCGCAAAGGCTGTGCCCCGTCCCCGGCACAGCCTTTTTTGTTCCTATATGGATACTTCCGTACTGTTGTTGCGTGGTCGACTACGGTGACCACGCAAGGCCTTTGTGTTGAAATAAAACCCGCCCTACGCTGGCCCACTCACATCGTAGAGGATTGCCAGCACGCGAAACGCCTTATCCAGCCAGCCAGCTACGGCAATGTGGTCGCGCGGATCGCGGGCAGGTGCGCCCGGCAGCAAACGGCCAAACCCATCGGCTGTGCGGATGCTACCGTCGCTCTGCCGCCCGGCCAGTATCCAGCGCAGCGTATGCAACGGATTGTACGCAGCACCCGGGTCGAGCACGTTCGCTGTCTGCGCCAAGAGCAGGGCGCGCAGCAGATCACCGGCCCCGGCGATCCAGCGCGGGTAAATATTCTTGCGTCCGTGCGGATAAATGACCTGCGGAAAACTGCCGTCCGCGAGTTGAACGCGCAGCAGAAAGTTTGCTGCCCGGTGAGCGGCAGAGGCATAGCGCTCCTCGCCGGTCAAGCTCCATCCTTCTATCAGCGCAGGGATGCAGCGCGCCGCAGAGAGCGGGAAGAAACGCGGCGTCTTTCGACCGCCCACGCTGTTCTGATACATCGCGCCATCCAACCCGCGCGCCACAGCTGCCGGGCCTGCAACGATTTGATGGCCCGCAACCACATTAAGGGCAGGCAGCGCGTGGCGGCGCACCCAGTTCGTATCTCCCGTAACGCGAGCATACGCAAAAATGGCCTCACAAATGGTGGCCGTTTTATCCGGTGAGAAGGAAGGCACAACCGGGTCATCGCGAAAGCTGCGCGCGTTGGCATCCCACAACTGATCGATGCAGAAGCGCTGGAGGTTCGCCCCGGCTGTTTCGGTAAATCGAAACCATGCCGGGTCGCCCGCCGCGCGCAGCGCATCTGCCAGGCGCAGCAGGCCCAAGTTCACGGCGGCTTCATGGGGCGTTCCTCTGGTGTTCGGATTGGCTTCAAAACACGAATTTCGGTACGAACCAGAAGGAAGCTGCCCGCGAACCAGGTCTTCCCCCGCCCGGGTGGCCTTCTCTAGCCAAACCGGCTTTCGGGTGCCTGCCCACAGATTCAAGTAGCCGATGATGATGCCTTCGTAGCGCCAATCGAGGCCGGCCCCGGTGAATCCCAGGCTGTCGCGCTGCCAGTGAACAGCAGGCCCGCCGTAGCCATCGGGCAAACGAGCAGAATCGAACCAGGAATCCAACCCCTGCACGGCCCGCCGGATAGCACGGCGCATATCAGCGGGGAGGTTTAGCCCAGTTGGGCGTGGATCAGCGCCAGGTGCGCCAGGGGCCACAACCATCCCGCCTCGTGGTATCCTGTCTGCATCGCCGAAAGACATCGGTCACTCCAATCTGGCCGCCCTACGATACTTGCAGCGCGGGCCAGCATATTCCATCCCATTGAGCGGGGGCCGTGCAGCGCTACCGGCTGCTCCACCTGCCACCCAGCAGCACGAAGCACCTCCATCACAGTATCCGGGCGGATAGGGCGCTCGGCGGGCAGCGGCAGGGTGCGCCACTCTGGTAAAGATTGGCGCAGGGAGGAAGATACGATTACGTCAAGCGTTGCGCCTATAACAGCAGTAGCAGCCATGCGGTGGGCCATTTCCACAGCGCAGAGTTCCTCCGGTTCGGCCCAGATCATGCGCGAATACTGCCTTGCTTCAGTGCGCAGATCGGTGCTGGTCAGGCTCGCTTGCGACCAACCCTCCGCCTGCCCGACAAAGGTATGCGCGTCAAACGATCCGGTTCCACAGATTGCGAGCGGAACAGTGCAGCGTTTTAAGAGCTCTACGGCATGCACCGGTGAGCTGACCACAGCCAGGGCCGCACCATCAGGCTGGTTGATCCTGAACACTGCCTGATCAAACGCCTGGGCATATTCTGGCGATGGTCGACGAATATAGATCGCCTGTAGCTGCGAAAACCCTTCCCCCAATGTCACTTTCTTCCCTCACTGCTGGAATTATTGTCCCATTATATTCGAAACCATCGAAAAACATTATTAAATCGTTGTGAAAGCGAACGAACCAATGCTTTTGAATCGCTTCCTTCAGGAGCAAAAAAGATAAAGGTGAGTTTTGCAAACGCTTCGCGTTCGCAAAACTCACCCCACACGCTTAGGGGGCGGGCAATGCCTGCGATTCAGAGAAAAGCCCCTGCGGTTGAGCAGTTTCTCGGTTTTTTGTACAGGCAAAATCTCGCTAGCTTTTAAGCCGTCTGAAACGTGATCGCAGCAAACGAGAGCGGTGGGAGCTTCACCTGCGCCTTCCCATCCACGATCTCAATATCTTTGAATGCCTGGCGCGATACGGTATCAGGCTGCTCATAGGTGTTGCATGCTTTCGGATCTGTTCCAGCAACCACTTCGGCCGATTCTACGCTGCGCAGCGGCATGCCCGCGCAGTCGATTTCCACCAACATAGGCTCGGAAAGGTCGCGGTTGACCAGGAAGCTGTGCAGAACGCCATCACCCAGGATAGCGCTGGTATCCACAATGTGCGTATGCCCATAGCTCTTGCTCTCATAGGCGGGGCCATCCACCCGCGGTTGGAGCGACACACCATCGCGCCGCTGCGAGAACATGACGAAGGGATGGTAGATGGATTGGAGCAGCATCTCATCGCCGCGGGTCAAAATCGGCGCGATGACGTTGACGATCTGAGCGATGTTGGCGATCTTCAGCACGTCAGCGTGACGGATAAAGCTGTTGAGAAAGCCGGCTACCACCAGCGCGTCTTCCAGGTTGTATTCCTCTTCGATCAGGTGCGGCGCGAACTTTCCATGCCCGTTGACGTGATCGCCCTCGTTGGCGCGATACCACACATTCCACTCGTCGAAGCACAGGTAGTGGCGATTCTTGCTGCGCTTGCGCGCCTGCACGTACCGGCAAACCGCGTCCATCTCTTCAATCTGCTGATCGATGGAATTGGTCACCGCCAGAAAGTTGGGCGTGTCGTTATCGCGGTTGCCTACATAACGGTGCAGGCTCATGTACTCGGCGTACTCGCCAATGTGCTCCAGCACCGTGCGATCCCATTCCATGTAGGTGGGCAGCTCCGTGTTGCACGATCCGCAGGCCACCAGCTCGATGCTGGGGTCCGTGTCTTTCATCAGTTTGGCTGCCTGCTGCGCGCGGATGGCGTACTGGTCTGCGGGCACGTGGCCCAACTGCCAGGGGCCGTCCATCTCGTTACCCAAACACCACAACTTCACCCCAAAGGGATCAACTGAACCATACTTCGCGCGCAGGTTCGAATACTTTGTCCCGGCAGGGCTGTTGCAGTACTCCACCCAGTTGCGCGCCTCTTCGGGGGTGCCCGTACCCAGGTTCACTGTGATCATCGGTGTCCAATCCATCATGCGCGCCAGGCGAATGAACTCATCCGTTCCCACCTGGTTGGGCTCGCTGCTCTGCCAGGCTAGCTCGCGTATGGTCGAGCGCTCCTCTTTTGGCCCAATGCCATCCATCCAATGGTAGCCGGACGCAAAATTGCCGCCGGGGTAGCGCATGGCGGTCATGCGCATGGGCTTCATCGCGTCCAATACGTCGCGCCGGAAACCGTGCTCGTCTGCGTGCGCCGACTTGGGATCAAATACACCTTCGTAGACGGCGCGGCCCATATGCTCCAAAAATCCGCCAAACACGCGCGGATCGACCGGGCCAACCTGAAAGTCATGGTGCAGTTGTACATTGGTCTTCTTCATAATCGATACCTCATAATAATCGTGGCTCTTATCTGGTTTTCGGGGTGGTGCAAGAAAGGGACCGCTACTACCTTACCCCAAGCATCCAAACGAGTCAAGCCGGAAGGGGTGCGTTTCACTTTCTTGGGCAGAACCCAGTTTGTTGGGGTGCTCTCGTGGATAAACTCCGTTTCTCCACTTGAGCACCCCAACAAACGGAAACACACCCAGCCGGAAGCGACAAAAAGTTGCCTGAGCTTACGACGGTTGGTGATAGAATCAACGGGACCAACAATCCCCATCGATGGAGAAATCCAATGCCCAATACCTTTGATTTTTCATTTGAAAAGCTGCAGACCTACCAGGGGATCAACCCCCGCCCGGCGGACCACGATGCCCACTGGGAGCGAGCCCTGGCGGAAATGTGCGCCATCGATCCGCAGATCGAAATGGTGCCGGCGGAGTTCCAGGCCCCAGGCGCGGAGTGCTTCCACTTATACTTTACCGGCGTCGGTGGCGCGCGGATTCACGCCAAGCTGCTCCAGCCAAAGAATGCCGCTGCCTCGCACCCCGCGGTTGTGATGTTCCATGGTTACAGCGGCGACTCAGGTGACTGGGCAAACAAGCTGACGTTTGTGGGCCAGGGCTTTACCGTCGCCGCGCTCGACTGCCGCGGGCAGGGCGGGCTATCGGAAGACGCGGGCGGCGTAACCGGTAACACGCTGCACGGTCACATCATCCGCGGGCTGGAGGATGCCCTCAACGGTCAGCCGGAAAAGCTGCTCTTCCGCCAGATCTTCCTCGATACCGCGCAGCTTGCCGGCATTGTGATGGGCTTGCCGGGCGTAGACCCCAAACGTGTGGGCGCTACGGGCGGCAGCCAGGGCGGCGCGCTGACCGTTGCCTGCGCCGCGCTAGAGCCGCGCATCAAGCGGGCCGCGCCGGTATTTCCTTTCCTCTCGGATTACAAGCGCGTATGGGAGATGGACCAGGCCAAAGATGCCTACTCTGAGCTCAAAGAGTACTTCCGTCGCTTCGATCCACGCCATGAGAAAGAAGCCGCTGTTTTCGAGCAACTCGGCTATGTAGATATCCAGCACCTTGCCGGACGCATCTGCGGCGAAGTGTTGTGGGCAATTGGCCTGATGGATACCATCTGCCCGCCATCCACGCAGTTTGCGGCGTACAACAAAATCACTTCGCCAAAGTCGCAAATCATCTACCCCGATTTTGGCCACGAAGGCTTGCCCGGAGTAGATGATAAGATCTTCCAGTTCCTGATGGGACTCTAAACCTCCTCAAAACAGCTTTTGGTGTTTTGTCGTGGTTGTAGAAGAGGGTGGGCTGTGCCCCACCCTCTTCTACAACCACGACAAAACATAGAGACCCTGAAAACACATACCCCCGCGCTGCGGGGGTATGTGTTTTCAGCAAGAAAGGTTCTAACGCAGAGCGCGCTCGCCGGTACGGCCCATCGCTTCTGCAACCACCAGGAAGTCGGTCGCTGAGATCATGCCAATTAACCCACCCTTCTCATCCGCCACCGGGAGGTGGTGAATTTTCTTTTCACGCATTAAACGGGCACATTCCACCACGCTGGTGTCCGCTTTGACGGTGATAAGCGGGCTGGTCATGATATCGCGCACCTTCACGGTGCCGGGGTCATTTTCCTGCGCAACAATCTTGTCGCAGATATCGGTGGAGGTGAGAATTCCGTATTCGGGGTTATCAGCAGTCTTGTTGATAATGACGCTGTGGATATAACGCCTGCGCATGGTAGCCAGGGCATCGGTCACCGGGATATCCGGCTCGACAAAAACCACCAGGTCCATCATCCAGTCGCGTACCGTAAACTCCATATCGCATAACTCCTTTCGCATCTCAAGGAAGAATTGCTCGCAGCAAGGCGAGAAACGAACCCGAGCGAAGGCCTTGCAGGTCAGGTAACAAGAGTATATAGAAAAGGGGGACAGAAAGCAAGCAGAGGCGAGAAGCGTTCCCAGGACTTTCACAAAGTCGAGTTCTTAGTGAAAGTCCCATCCAGAGGGCCATCCCCCAACCCCTTCCTGCGCTTGTTCCGCAAGCTGGAAGGGGAGAAAAGCGATTTTTTGGAGTATCGGTGACCGCGTTGCGTCCACCGATACTCCAAACCCGAAAAAAACGAAACTGACTTGACAGCCCCGCAAATTATGCTATACTGGGGTATAGTATATTTCACGAAGAAAGAGAACACAGATGCCCCTCTACGAGTATCAATGCAAATCTTGTAACACTGTCTTCGAAAAGATGATGCGCTGGTCCGAATCGGATCGCAGCCCCATCTGCCCTATCTGCCAGAGCGCAGACACGCACAAGAAGATCTCGACGTTTGCGGCTGTTGGCGGAACTTCCGGGGACTCATTCTCCGGCGGCTCTGGCAGCAGCTGCGGATCGAGCGGCCGCTTTTCCTGAGCGGGCTAGATTTTTCCGGCCGTGCGCCGGGAAACAGAGGTAGCATGAAACTACAAAATCCGGAAGCAAAAGACAAGTTGGTCAGCCGCCTGCGTCGCGTTGAAGGACAGGTGCGCGGGGTAGAAGGCATGCTCAACGATGAGCGCGACTGCCAGGAGATCCTCCAGCAGCTTTCGGCCATTCGGTCGGCGGTGCAGAGCGTAAGCCGCATCTTCCTACAAGAGTACGCTACTGCCTGCCTCGCCAGCATGGAAGAGGAAGGCACAGCCAATAACCCTGCCCGTCGTGAGAAAATCGTGCAGGATATGATCACCCTGTTAGACAAAGCCCCTTAAGGAGAAACAATGGGAACCGCGACTGTTAAATGGATCGGCGGCAAGCAGTTTGTAGGCATCGACTCAACCCAGCATTCCGTCGTCCTCTCTACCAAGGATGAGGGTGTGGGCATGAAACCCTCTGAGCTGCTGCTGGTAGCCCTGGCCTCGTGCTCGGCAGTGGACGTGGTAGAGATTTTGAGCAAGAAGCGCATGCCCATTTCGGCGCTGGAAATCAGTGTTTCGGGCGAGCAAGACCAGGATCCCCCGTGGACGTTCCGCAAGATCAACATGCACTTCTGTCTCAGCGGCGAGAAGCTGACCGACAAAGACGTGCAGCAAGCCATTCACCTTTCCGAGGAGAAGTACTGCTCGGTTGCGGCGACGGTACGCGGTGTAGCGGAGATCGTCACCACCTTCGAGATCAACAAAAACACCGGCTAACGCACCGCTCTGTCAAGTGTATAATCAGGCCTGAGATTGTTCTCAGGCCTTTTTGTATCCATGCCCAAATCGATTGCGATCCGCCTCATCCAACCGTCAGACGCAGCGCAAGTTCAAGCCCTGGATGCGCGCGTGCAGCCCTACCGCCCGAAAGATCAGGCAGCGGTGGAGGCGATGTTTGAACGCGCAACCGCAATAGAAGGCGACAACACCCACTGGGCGCCCATCCCACAGCCCGCCCCGGGTGATAAGGAGACAGAGGATTCTGGTTATCTTGCCTTCTGGGTAGCCCAGATGGTTGAGGACGGCCAGCCGGATCGTTTGATAGGCATGGTCGGCATTGGCCGCTTGAGCTTTCACATCCTTCCCCGGTCAGGGCCTTTTGTGGAGAGCTTGCGGAATCGAAACGATCTTCTGGAGCTTCAACACCTGCGCGTCGATCCAGATTTCCACGGGCGCGGTGTTGGAAAGCAGTTGTGCCAGACGGTCATCGACTGGGCCAGAGATCATGGATTCAAGTTTCTGTTTGTCAATACCACTACCCCGCAAACGCCTGCCCGAAGCCTGTATCAGAAGATGGGCTTTCGCGAAGTCGCTGTTACTTATGTCGGTAAATACGAACTGGTTTGGATGGAGTTAACCCTACAGGAGCCGCAATGAACGATACTGGTGTACTCGCCCGCTTTGGAGCACTGCTCGATATCCCTGCGCATACCACGCCCATCAGCCTGCAAGAGGGCAGCACGCCGCTGATCCCCGTGCCGCGGCTCGCCGAAACGCTCGGCGGTGGGTTTGAGCTGCTGGTCAAGTTCGAAGGTATGAACCCCACCGGGTCGTTTAAAGACCGCGGCATGACAGTTGCCATCAGCGAGGCCGCCGGGCGAGGGGCAAAGGCCGTTATTTGCGCTTCCACCGGCAACACCGCCGCATCCGCTGCCGCGTACGCCGCGCGCGCCGGGCTGCGCGCCATTGTCATCATTCCAGAGGGCAAGGTAGCGGCAGGCAAACTGGCCGGGGCGGTGGCTTACGGCGCAGAAGTGATCCAGATCAGTGGCTCGTTCGACGATGCGCTCAACCTTGTGGTAGCGATCTCGCAGCAGCAGCCCATCGCTCTGGTCAACTCGCTCAACCCTTACCGGTTGGAGGGGCAGAAGACCGCCGCCTTTGAAATTTGCGATGTGCTCGGCTCCGCGCCCGACTGGTTGTGCCTGCCGGTGGGCAACGCGGGCAATATCACATCGTACTGGATGGGCTTCCGGCAGTACGATGGGTTAAAGTCTACCGGCCTGCCGCGGATTCTGGGCGTGCAGGCTGCCGGCTCCGCGCCGCTGGTGCTTGGTCACCCGGTCGATCAACCCGAGACGGTCGCGACAGCCATCCGCATTGGCCGCCCCGCGCGCGGCGAGCAGGCGATCCAGGCCGCTGAAGAGTCCAATGGGCGCATCATCGCCGTAGCAGATGAAGAAATCCTCGCCATGCAGCGAATGCTGGCCTCGAACGGCGTATGGGTAGAGCCCGCCTCCGCGGCAGGGCTGGCAGGGCTGGCAAATCAGATCCGCGCCGGGCAGTTTGAGGCACGCGGCAAGCGGATTGTGGCCGTCTGCACCGGGCATGGCATGAAAGACCCCGATATCATCGCCAAATCGATGCCAGCGCCTCGTAAGATCACTGCCGGGCTGAGCGAACTGGCAGCCTTGATCGATGGAGGCAGGCAGTGAGCCGCCGTATCGTCGTGCGTGTTCCAGCCACCAGCGCCAATCTTGGTCCTGGCTTCGACTGCCTGGGCCTGGCACTGAACCTGTGGAACGAGACGGTCTTCACGCTGGAAGGCGAGCGCCTGCAGCTTTCCAACAGCGGCGAGGGGTTGAATATCCCAACCGACGAGCGCAACCTGGTGGTGCAGGCCATGCGCTTCTTTTGCGACGAGCGCGGGCTGCCCTTCCCCCGCGGCGTGCAGATCCGCTGCCACAACGAGATACCGCTCGGATCCGGGCTGGGCTCCAGCGCCGCCGCGGTGATCACCGGACTTTTGGGCGCTTCCGCGCTGCTGGATCAACCGCTGGATACCGATGAGGTCCTGGCGCTCTCCGCACGGATGGAAGGCCACGCCGATAATGCCGCCGCTGCCCTGCTGGGTGGGCTGGTAATTGTTGCCGCGGGGCGCAGCGGATGGATCACGCGGCGCGTGGCGATCCCCGACCACGCGGTGGCGCTGGTGCTGCCGGATGTAAACCTGCCCACCCATGCCGCTCGCGCAGCCCTTCCAACCGAGGTATCGATGAAAGACGCCACCTTTAACCTGGGGCGCGCCATCCTGGTAGTAGAGGCGCTGCGGGCAGGCGACCTGGACCTGCTGCGACAGGCGGTCGACGACCGGCTGCACCTGCCCTACCGCTTGCCGTTGATCCCCGGCGGGCAGGATGCGCTCGAAGACGCTTATACCGCCGGCGCGCGCGCCGTGACTATCTCTGGCGCTGGTCCCAGCCTGATCGCGTTTACAGAAAATGCCGGGGCCGCGGAACAGGTTGCCGCGGCAATGACCGCGGCATTCTTCGCCCAACGTGTCGTATCGCGGGCGTTTCTGCTGCACACCACGCAGCAGGGGGCGAGTGTTAGCGGTTCATAAAGCGGGCGATCACGTTGAGCACGATTGTCAGCACAATACTCAGGATGATCGATGCCAGCAGCGGAAAAATGCAGGTGAAACCGCCCCCTTGCAGGCGAATTGTGCCGGGGAATTGGCTCAGGTTGGGGAAGGCGCGCCCCAGCAGCCATACAATACCCCCTACCACAACCAGGCCAATGCCAAAGAACATCAGCCAGCGGCCAATAACGTCCAGACCGGGCATGGTTTCCTCCTCATTTTCATCATAACCAGGTCGGTGATGAAAAATTGATCAAGCGATCCAATCGCCAATATCCTTCCAGGCTGCTTCCAGGTGCCAGCTCAGATTCTTACCGAGCTTGCGGCGCACGTAGCGGTTCGCATATTCCATCAGCGCCAGCCCGCCGATCTCGTGCAGGCGCTGTCCGATCTCACGCGTGCGGATATGGCGGCTGTCGCGATTGAAGCCCCCACCTGGGCGTTCCGAGAGAAAATCGTCGGTTCTGCCGATGCGCACCAGTTCTTCCAGCATCCGCTCAACATCCTGTTTGGCATGGCCAGGGTAAGGTTTTACCAGCAGATCGGTGATAAAGTCCATACGTTACTCCTTCGAGCCGACATTTCTTAAATTTTACCATGTCTTTACAGGCAGCTTCTCGGTTTGTTTATGGGCCGGGCAGGGGAACGATGTTCCCCTGCCCGGCCCATAAACAAACGGAAACACACCCTGGAGCGTGCTGGCGTAGGCTCCGTGACTGTTTGTTACCACGCCGCAATCGCTGCCCCCAGATGGGTGATTTGCAATATAACCCTATGCGGACGAACCCAGGGCTTTTCAACGCTCTAAAGTTGCAGTACAACAGAAGGAGGAGGAAGGCACGATGAAAAGCGAGGTTCCGGAAAACAGTTTGTTGTGGCATCTGCAACGGGTGAAAGATGCGCGGCGACGC